>CAYRFL010000104.1:0-14980 GCA_964423515.1 uncultured archaeon | reverse complement strand
GGTAGCGTAAACTGAACTGTGTAAATGGTCATATATACCTATTTCGATATAGGAAGGGACGTATATGACCATAGACAAGAAGATAATCGACCAACTGATGAAGGACTACCAAAGTCCGGAAGACATTTTTGGCAAGGATGGCGTCTTCAAACAATTACAGAAAGCCATGCTGGAACGGGTCCTGGAAGGAGAAATGACCCATCACCTCGGATACGAAAAGAATGATCCAAGGGGAAATAACAGCGGTAATTCCAGGAACGGAAAAAACAAGAAGACCATGAAAGGTGAATTTGGCGAAATGGATATTGAGGTTCCCCGAGATCGAAATGGTGATTTCGAACCGCAATTCATCAAAAAACGCCAAACTCGTTTCGATGGTTTCGATGATAAGATCATCGCCCTCTATTCCCGTGGATTATCCACACGGGACATCCAGGCACAGATCAGAGACCTTTATGGTGTGGAGATCTCTCCCGAGCTGGTGTCCACAGTCACGGGAGAGGTAATGAAAGAGGTCACGGAATGGCAAAACAGACCGTTGGCCCCCCTGTATCCAATTGTGTACCTTGATGCCATTGTAGTCAAGGTGAAAGAGGAAGGACACATCCGGAACAAGTCTGTTTATATCGCACTTGGCATCAATCTGGACGGTAAGAAGGAACTACTCGGAATGTGGATCGAACAGACAGAGGGGGCCAAATTCTGGTTGCGTGTCATTACAGAGTTGAATAACCGGGGCGTAAAAGACATTTTTATCGCCTGCGTGGACGGTCTCAAGGGCTTTGAACAGGCAATACATTCGGTATTTCCTCATACTCAAGTCCAGCTATGTATCGTTCATATGATTAGAAATTCTCTCAAATATGTATCGTTCAAGGACAGGAAGAAACTGGCGGGAGATCTGAAGGAGATATACCAAGCTACGAATGAAAATGAAGCAAAGGCCGGTCTTGAATCATTCAGTGAGAAATGGGATAAGAAATATCCACTTATAAGCAGATCCTGGAGAAACAACTGGGAACTCGTCATTCCTTTCTTATCCTATCCGGATTACATCCGGAAAGCCATATATACGACCAATGCGATTGAATCGGTCAATCGCAGCCTGCGAAAGGTACTGAAGACCAAGGGATCGTTCCCGAATGACGACTCTGTGATGAAGCTCATGTATCTGGCAATGAGGAATATCTCAAGGAGATGGACCATGCCCATAAGGGACTGGGGCTTGGCATTGAACCAATTTGGAATAATATTTGAAGAAAGACTGGAGGACCATTTACACAGTTAGATTTACATACTCGTAGGAATCATTGGATTGTCGATATTATATATCTCAAAGGCGTTTTCCATCTTTGAATCTATTTTTTCTTATATCCAAATTTCTTATTGTATTGTTTATGGTCAATTAGATCCAGTACAAAGGCAATTATTTCAATAACGCTCTCGCCATCGGTTAGTGTATATAACATTCTCCAATAATTCGATAACCCCACTCTAAATAGATTCGTTACTCCATATTTCTCCACATATTCTTGAGGGATGAGCTTTTTAGAAATTGGGTCACCATAATGTGGATTTGCTTTTATCAATTCGACTTTCTTGTTTATAGAATTCAATATTGACCGTTCAATTTTAGATTCTGATGAGTGTTCATTTAAGTAATTGTAGGCTTCTTCGGCTTCTTCAGATAATATTACCCGCACCCTTTTCATAATTCAAGCCCCGTTGCAATTGCTTTTCTTATATTTGAATTTGAATTGAATATCCAAGTTATACCATCTACAGTCACTAAAATTTTATTACTCTCTTCAAGATAACGCAATATTGTTTTCAATTTGTTATGATTTACCTTTTTAGGGAGAAGCCTTTTCAATTCAGCAATGGTAATTACACTCTCATCAATATTTTTCAGTACCTCTTCTACCATTATTACCGTGTTCAATGTTGGAGAATGTTCAAAGCGATGTTCAAATGTATTCGCCGTTATTGCTTCCATATTGTCACCTTTGGATACATAATAGTATCAATAGTTTACTTATTAGTATTAAAATATTACTACTATAGTCCCAAGAAAAACCAATAATTAAGCTTGGCTTGCCGGTTGATGTACATTTTGAATTGATACAACAAGTTTACCCGACGATCCCCCATCATTTCCCAACTATCCTGCACCCGAGATTCCTCAGAATATCCTCCAGCTTTCCTCTCTTGCCCGTGATCTTCTCATATGCTCTGTCCACCGTTGTCACGGGACCGAGAAAACGGGCCGGGATGTCTTTACGCCCCCCGCCATCATCCGCCGTTGCCTCCCGTAACGCATCCGCGAGCAGTTTTTGGCTGTACCGTATCGACGGAAAACAGTTGTGCTCGCACTCCGTGGGCAGTTCTCCGTTCAGAAAGCGGGCCCGCAGGCCGTTGTAGCGGGCGGAACGCCATATATCCCCAAGGCTGTGCTCAGTGACGTTCATGCCGATAAGGGACAGAGATGAAGTGCAGCACTGCATCACGCCTCCACCCGCATCCACCGTCATGGAACGCCACGGCTCGAAGCACCTCACCTTCGCCAGCGACCTGTTCCCCTTGGAGTTCCCGCTCACACCTGATGCAAAGCCCACCACATCCCCGATGATCTCGGGCCGTGGGTCCAGAAGGGGGGCATCGCAGCTCGTGCTCCTGCACTCCAGGAACATGGAGAGGTTGTTCTCCACCGGGGAACTCCGGATGCGGTCGATGTTCACCTCGATCTCCCTGAAAAAAACCTCGTCGTCGGCCCTGCTCATTCCCAGCTCCCGGCGCACGCTCCCGGCGTATATCCGCATGGGGCTGTAGTAGACGGAATCCACCCCCAGCTCCTCCATTAACGCCAGATGCTCCATCACATCCCGGTAGTTGCCACTGTTGACTACGCAGCTCACCGAAACTGACGGCGTTCCCGAATTCTTTTCTTTCTTGTATCGGACCATATCCCTGATAAGACCCACTGCGCGGGTGAAACTTCCCCTTCGGCCCCGGAGCGCGTCATGCACAGCGGCCTTTGCACCATCGATGCTCACTATCACCGACGGCCAGTTCATTTCCACCACTGCCCGGGCGAAGCTCTCGTCCGCCAGGTACCCGTTCGTCGTGAGATGCCCGGTCATTCCCGCATCCGTTATCCGCCGCATCAGCTCCAGCAGAAGCGGCCTGTCGGTCATCGGCTCGCCGATCCCTCCGGTGAGGTAGATGTTCCGCACCCCCAGCTGCCTTGCCTCGTCCACGACGCCCAGGAAACGCTCCCGCGGCATCCGGTAGGCCATGTCCCGCCTCAGCTTTTCCCGTATACGGCATACCGCATAGGCCGCCAGGATTCTTCGGTACGCATCGGAAAGGCCTAAAAGAAGATGCGGAAGCGGGGCGAAGGCGGAATAACCCATCACGGGAGCGCCGTTCGCCACCCCGTCTATCTTCTCCGCTATCCCGATCGCCCGGCTTCCCTTTATCCTATCACGGACCGCATCGGCTCCCCCTCTCGCTATTGACATAACTTCGTAGGCGGCGTCATCGTCGAGACCGAAGAGCGCAGACGCCAGAAAATGCGAGATATCGTTCTCCCCGTCACTGCCGAGGTTCCGATACAGTCTCCTTGCGCAGAAACGGCATCTTAGAGGGCAGCGAGTGGATACGAACAGGAATAGGTCTACCGGACCCGGCATCTCTCCCCTCTCGAAGGCGCCAAGGCGCCCGAATAGTTCACTGGCATCGTCCATTTTCATTCCCGCTTCCGGCCATCGCTCGCATTACCCGGCATATCTGCATTTCGGGTCATTTCGTATCGGAGATGCTTCCCGGAACGAAGGCGTCCCCGATGACCTTGCCGTCGTAATGATCGGGCACGTCCATGCCAAAGATATGAAGAAGGGTGGGAGCCACGTCATATACCTTGCACCTCTTGCCCGTTATCCTCAGCTGCCCGGAGCGCCTTATCATCCTCTTTCGGGAACAGATATCGCTGATGGCGTATATACCCTCCACCCGGTGGGTTCCCGATATATCCGCAGGTTCGATGAGAGGCCTGTTACGTATGTCCCTGTAGATGGGATTGATGCCTCGACCGAGATAGCTTATGTTCCGCATTATCATGAACATCTCCGGCAGGTCGTCCACGTACGGGCCCCAGAACACTTCCTCCCTGAAACCCACGTCGTCCACGAGTTCTTTTCCATCCTCCCCCCGGAAATCCCTTAGGACCTCCGCCATGGCCCTTGCCAGATCATCGACCTCACCCGGTTCCACCGTGCCCAGGGCTTCCCGTCCCGTTCTGTTCAGCGTTATGGAGCAGAGATTCCCCCATGAGAAGGCCCTGGTGGTCTCCCAGTCCACCTCCCCGAAGTAGGCTCTCTCCAACTCCCCCGGACGGCTAGTCTCATTCTCTTTTCGGTTGCGCCCCAGGAGCGCGGAGATCGCACGGAATATCCTGCCCCTCTCCCTCTTGCCATCTCTCCTCCCATCCCTCGAAATTCCTGCACCGCCACCTTTCTGAAGGGTCATATAACCCTTCTCGACCAGCAGCCTGTTTATATTGACGTACCCATGGAGAGGACCGCTGCCGTGGTCAGACACAAGCATGATGATAGTGTCCCTGTTCCCGTCCCCGAGGGCCTCCATTATCCTTCCTATGCTCTCGTCCACCTGCCGGTAGACCTTCTCTATAGCCCCGGCGAAACGCTCCAGCTCCTCCACGGGCGTCCCGGCCCTGTCGGGATGGTCCCGGTCCATGTGCTTCCAGAAGGAATGGGACACGATATCCGGCGCCATGAACACCGCGGCGAGAAAATCGAAATCGTGCTCCTTTATGAAATGAAGGACCATCCTCTCCCTGCATCCTGTAAGGTCTCCGATATCGGCCAGGAAATCATCCCGGCTCTGACCCTCGCGGTGGCTGGCCATGAACGCCGTCTCTCCGAGCTTAACGTCCAGCGAACCTATCATCCCCGGGGGATATGTGCACAGGTCGTCCTTCCGGGGCGTCATCATCCCGGTCACCATAAAGCCGTTCACCTCCTCCGCCGGATAGGTCATGGGATAGCCCAGCATGATGCATCGAAGGCCGGCCTTCCCCAGCACATTGTAAATGGTCTCGACCTTTCGGTCCAGCCTCGAGGTCGGCTCCATTCCGTAGCTGCTCCGGTCCAGCTTCAGAAAATCCGCGAGCCCGTGCTTCCCGCAGTTCACCCCCGTGATGATGGAGGTCCAGCCCGCCGGCGTTATGGGAGGAAGCGACTCGAGCTCCCCGAAATACGATGAACGGAGGATGGAGGCCAGATTGGGTAGTTTACCCTCCCGCGCCCATGGAAGGATGAGATCGAAGGTGGCTCCGTCCAGACCTAACAGGAACACTCTCATGATAAAACCCGGCTTCGTCCCCTCTATGATCGTCGTCAGAAAGAACGGGGATGACCCCGAAATCGAAGATAGAACACACTACGCGAGCTGCCCCTGCGTGCCGCAGTGCGGACATGAAACTATCACTGGACGTTCCCGCGTTGTAACGGGCATCATATTACCGCAGTTGTAGCATTCCACGTGCTCCAGGTACTCCTCTTTCTCGGGCCCGGCCTTCTTCTTTGAACTCCTGGCCTTCGGTTTCCCTTTCGCTGGCGTCCCGCAGGCATTGCAGAACTTCATGTCCCGGTGCAGCATCTTGCCGCAGGTCGGACATTCGACCCTTCTTCTCGCCTTCTTTACGGTATCCTCATCCGTCCTGACGGCCTTTACCTTCCGGAGATTGCTTCCGCATTTGTTGCAGAATATCATATCCGAGCCAACCTTGGCTCCACAGGACGGGCAGGGCTCGGCCCCTATCTTTTCCTCGGCCCCTCCGCAGTGAGGACACTCCGCCTCCAATGAACTGTAATATCCTCCGCATACCTCGCATTCACTCAATCTCTCCCCCGTTTCCCGGGATATTGCCATTCTCTTGACGGGGATCTTGGCAAGGGCTCCCTTGGTTTCTTTCGCCGGAGGTTCTTGCGATCCCGCTTCCCCGTCCAACCCGTCGAATATTCCGGAGATCGAGGGGCTGCCACCGACTTCTTGTTCGACGTCTTCCTCGGAGGACAGCTCCTTCAATATATTCTTGGGGGACTGCTTTTGGATATGTTCTTCCGGCTCCGGATCGAAGGTGCCGGGGATCGATGGTGACGAAGAGGCGGGGGCCTCGCCCAGATCGAAGAGTTCCGAAAAGGATTCCGCCCCGGAAGACCGGGAGGATGTCGGCTCGGCGTACTCCATACCCGGTTCCGCGGACGTCGGGGCCGGGGACCGCTCCGGACTCGTTTCGGCGGTATCCTTGACTGCCGGAAGGAGCGGGGGCGAACCCTCGATGGATGCATCCTCTCCGGGCAGTCCCTCGAAATTCCCCTCGTTGCCCGAAAGATTGGGTGGTCTTGGCGTTCCCAGTTTCACGATCTTCGGCCTTCCTCCTCTAGTCTCCTTTATCCCCTCCGTCTCCTTTACCCCCTCCGTCTCCTTTACCCCCTCCGTCTCCTTTATCTCCTCCGGTCTCTCAATAATCTCGGGCTCGACCTCGGGTGCAGGCCTCTTCCCGGGAGGCAGGGTGGGTTCCGGTTTTCCTGAACGCGAAGGGTCATGACCCGGTCGGGACACGGGGATGCTGCCATCCTTCAGGGCCTCCGGTGAGAACTGGCCCGGTTGGGACGGAGGCATCTTGGCTGGTGGTGCGGGGGGCAGCGACTTGTACTGGAGGGCCGGTGGCATTCCGCTCCGAGGGGGGGGTTGTGGCATGGATGAACGGGGGGGCGGCCTCATGGGGGGTCGGGCGGGGGGCGGCATGATGTGATGTGGAACGGGCACGTCATCCTTCTTCCTCCTCTTCTTTCTGGCTACGACGATCAAAAAGATAATCGAGAGAATGAAAAGAAACACGGCACCCAGTAAAAAGAGTAGATTTCTGGAAATGAACGACTCGGATCCACTGGGGTTTTCGGAAGATATGTCTACGGGTTTAAGCTGAAGCGTGAACTCTCCCTCGTCTCCCGGTCCGATAATCACTACATGCCAGTTCGAAATAAAACCATCCTTCCGTGCCGTCACGTTGTACTTACCCTCGAGAACCTTGAGACTGAAACGGCCCTCCGAATCGGTCATATCGTCGTATTTAACGGCGGGATCATCCACAAGTTCTATCGAGATTATGGCATAATCCAGCGGAGCTCCTTCGGATGTGGTCACCTTTCCCGTTATCCGGAGATTCTCCTCCCCCGGTTCTCCCCCGTCGGGCGGGGCCGTTACCACCACCTGGAGTATAGCGGGCTCGCTATATTCGTATCCGTCCGAAAGCGTAAGCTTTACGTTGTAAACCCCCGCTTCGGAAAATACATGGCTCACCTCTCCCAGATCGGGGCTCAAAGGGGGGTTAACTCGATCGTCAAAATCCCACTCGTACAATATCTTATCGCCATCCGGGTCTGAAACCGTCCCGGCCTTGAACAGGACGGTGAGGTTATCGGTTCCCCCCTCCAGGACTTCGAAGGTGGGTTTCTCGGGAGGGTCGTTTATGCTGTCGATGACGATTATCTTGAAATCCCTCTGGTGAAATGCCCGGTGATCATCCTCGACCCTTATATGCGTATAATATGTCTTGATCATGTATTTGTTCGGCCGAAAGCGCAAAGCGCCTGTTGCAGGATCGAAGCTGAAGTTATCCTCGTGGTGGTGGCCTTTCAGCTGTTCCGAGAGATTGGTGGTGAAAGTGAGGGAATCCGTGCCCAATAACAGGTCGTCATCACGGACCACGGGAGTATATTCCAGAAGCTCATCCTGGTCCACGTACATGGTGCTGATCTTATCCATCCTGGGCGGGTCGTTAGTATTGATCACCTTCAGGCAAACGTCGATATCGTCCTCTCCACCGTTGCCGTCCTCCACTGTCAGCTTGAGATCGTACTCGCCCACATGGGAGTTCTTCGGCCCGATCTTGAACGTCCCGTTCTCCCCGTAGAACACATAATCGGTGTTCTTCTTGAACTTGTCGGATCGATCGGAGATGTTCAGCGAGTATTCCAGATCGTCCCCGTCTATATCGATGGCGAAGAAGTTGTATTCGGTCCACAGGTCCTCCCATGCATCCAGATTGACCGGGGCGAAAAGTATCTCCGTCCCGTTGACGGTGGTGATGTGCGGGGGATCGTTGGTGGGCTGTATCACCACGGTCAGGGAGAAGGGCGCATCGACACCCAACCCCTCGGCATCGGTGGCAGTGAGCAGAACCGTTTCAGTACCGTGTCTGTCGGGAAGGGGCTCTACCTTAATGGAATCGTTCATCAATATCCGATAGGTTGCCAGGGGTGTCGTGCACTGGCTTTCCCAGCTCGTGTTCGTCTTCATCAGGTAGGTAAGGACGTCATCGGGGTAGTCCGGGTCGGAAAATACGTTGTCCCTTAGTTCGAGATATGCTTCATCCTGATCCTCAAGGAGAGTGATCCTTTGAGTGGGGGAGGGAGCTATCTCCGGCGGACGGTTCGCCTGAATGACGGTCAATCTGATCTCCCCCCGTGCGCTGCCAACGTTGGGCGTATGGTCGTCGAATATTACGAAATCCAGCTCCTTGGTTTCGGCCAATGCAGTGGTGGACACCGTTGTCCTGTAAGAATATATATCGTCCCCCGCAGTCTGGTCGCCATTATTACCGTCGTCCATCATGTTCACAGAGGAACCTCCACCGATGGAGGTGAGGTCGATCTGCACGGATGATACGGAACCGTCCGAATCCATGGCCTCCACGGTGAGAAGGGTCTCGTTCACTCCATCGTTGGATATGGTTGAAGGATTTGCCTTGGGATTTGAATAGTACGGCCGATCGTTCTGCGTGGCAAGACGGATGTCCCTGAAGCTGCCCATATTGTTGATGGAGAAACCACCCGGATACTTCCCGATGAGGGAAGATCCGCCACCCTGCGCCTTCGCAGCCTCGAAGGCGATGCCTATGGGATCGCCGGGGTTCCAGCTCCACTTGGAGAAAGGTATCTTGATCTCGTAGACCATATGCGCCGGCTGCCCGTTGAACCCGGTGGCCCATTGATACCCCCACTCGTCGATCCAGGTGCCCTGGTTGTACCAGAGCACGGTATCCCCGTTGTTCCTCTTGTTTATCAGGCCGGCGTCGTTGTAGGCGTCCGTGTCATCGCTGGCCTTGTCCCGGTCCCCGCACAGGGTGAACCAGTTGTCCCGGGAATTCATGTTGGCCTCGCTTTCCGATATCCACGTGGGCGCGGTGTTATCGTTGTCCCCGTCTATGAATCCCTGTATCTTGTCACCCGTCTGTTCGTTGTCGGTGACGTCCGATACGGCATCTATACAGATGGATAGATGACTGTTATCGTTGGCGATGTAGACGTTGACAACGTTGGAACCCGTACCGATCGGATGAGGCGTGTAGGAGGACCAGTCCGAGGGGTTTCCGTCTATGGTCACGGGATGATTGCTGTCGATCCATTCCGCCCAGTCGAGGTCACGGGTTTTACCGCCGTCGACATCGGTGCCATCCACGTTCCCCTTGAATTCCAGGCGCGAGCTTCTCCACACCGTAAAACAGGGCTCCAGCGACACCGCACAGAAAAGAACGATAGCGATCAAGGACATCAGTGCCATCGAAGCGGTTCGATCCTTCATTCAATCACCCACTGCGGAATCCCGGAGATGGATGGAAAAGGAAAAGCACATCTCTCACGGGAGTTTTTAAAGGGGAACTACATTCCTTTTTTTATTTACCACCAGACTTGATACACTTCATGAAATCCGAGTTCACACACTATGCTTCCGTTTGAGGAAAGGCCCTGCTTATCGGCCTTGGGTCATATGAGATGTCCGGCCCCATACTGGATCCCGCCAATGCCAGAACCCGATCCGCCTCCGTTCCAGCACACCGGAGGAGTGGAATCGTCCTATTATCTTATTATTATATTAATTCAGCGGTGTCGGTCCCCTGCGGGGCTCCCACTAAGTCCCGGTGTAACCTGTGGTCACACCTGAGCCCTCGGCAAGTGCCCGCTTCGCTCCGTTGCATCGCTGATGCAACTGCATCCTCGGAAATCGAGGATTTCCTACGGATGTGCCTGCGGGCTCCCGCTTTACTCCGTTGACCCCCGTGGGCTCAACTGAGCCTTCGATTTCGCAAGCGAAATCTACAGGCTCCCATTCCATTCCAGGGCATCAAGATGCCCTTGAGCCCTCAGCAAGTGTGCCTGCGGGCTGCAAGATACCGCGAACATTGCCGAGTTACTACCCTTGCCGCCATTCGCATCCCCTGAACGCGCATATTTCA
Source organism: uncultured archaeon (assembly GCA_964423515.1). Lineage (GTDB taxonomy): Archaea > Thermoplasmatota > Penumbrarchaeia > JASLWR01 > JASLWR01 > CAYRFL01. The sequence continues at coordinate 4,659 of CAYRFL010000104.1, read as the reverse complement.
ATTCAAGGGGGACCATGATCACCTGATATTTGCGATGGTATCGCTGCCGGCCAGGATCTTTTGACCGGGGGTTACAGCAGGTTCGACGAGCTTCGAAGGGAGGTAAACGTCCACGCGGGAACCGAAGCGTATCATTCCCATCCTCTCACCCTTGCGAAGCCTCGTCCCCTCATCCACATAGGGTATTATTCGCCGTGCCAACGCGCCGGCTATCTGAACTACACGAACCGCCCCTATCTTCGTGTGAAGGTCGATGATCACCCTCTCGTTGTACTCGGAATCCTTGTCGAACGCCACCTTGAAGCCCCCCTCCACATGCTTGACCTTCATGACTCGTCCCGCCAGGGGAGCCCGGTTGACGTGAACGTTGAGGGGACTCATGAATATCGCTATCTGCGTGGAACCTTTATCCGTCGAGGGCTCGACGAACATGACCTTGCCGTCGGCGGGTGAGACGATACCCCCGCCGACCTTGCGGGAAGGGTCTCGAAAGAAGGACAGAACTGGAAGGAACAGAACCAAGGGGACGACACCGATGATGAATAGTAGAACGCGCAGATCCCCAAATACGATGGAAAGGAATAGAATGACCAAGGATAGGGCCGGGAAATAGAATATCCAGGGAGGGGTTCCCTTCGCGATCATTGGCATGGGAACCTGTTATCTGTAGCTATGCATTTCAATCTTTTTCTCTGATTCTTCCATGGACATCGTGTCCGGGGCATTAAATCGGAAAAAAACATCGAGATCAGATATAATACGGCGTTTCGGTTATGCACTTCATGAGGAGATCGGCGCCATCTTCCCTGACATGCCACGTATTCTCAACGCCCACGGCCCCCAGGCCGGGAAATATGAGCTTCGGCTCGATGGCCAATACCTGTCCGGGTTTGGCCCCGTCGTTCCATCCTCCGAAGACGACCGGATATTCGTCCAGTTCCAGCCCCACGCCGTGGCCTATGAACGAGACCTTGCTGTCCCCCAGGCCCATGAAATAATCGCCGTAACCGGCCTTGTTTGCCCTGGAGAAGGCGAAGGAGGTGACATCTGCCAGTGTCTTTCCGGATTCTATCTCGGCCACTATGTCGTACTGAAGCTCCCGACACCATCCATGACCCGCGACGATCCTCCTCGGAAGCTCGCCAATGCCGAACGTCCGGGTCATGTCGGCGTAGTATCCGTTCCAGCAGCCCACGAAATCCAGGATCACGGGAACCCCCCCCCGGGTCCTGTGAAAGGAAGGACCTGCGGGCATGGCCGGAGAGAGTCCCTCGCCCCCGAGGACAGTGTCCACGTAACTTCCCAGAGCTCCCGTCCTCCCTGACAGGGTTATGCCTGGAGTGAACTCGCGTCCCCAGCCGTGTGCCCTTACCCCTCCCGGGTGTCCACTCAGCCTCATCTCATATTCGACCATTGCCTGAAGCTCCACTTCCGTCATGCCCTCGCGAAGCATGTCCGGGACCTTCCGGAAGGCGGTATCAACAATCCTGGCCGCCTTGCGGATCTGCCTGAGCTCATACGGTGATTTGAACATTCTCATATTGAGCAGAATCCGGGAAGCATCCTCGAACGTAACTCCGGACAACCTTTTTCGAAGCCCCTGGAACATGTTGACGGGAATGCTGTCCATCTCCAGCCCCACGCGCTGCGGAACGGGCAAACCCATATCCGCGATTATAGCGAGGATCTCGCTGAACCGTGAGAAGGGGACTATCCGCTCCATGGGAGATTCCTCCTTGACCCTCTCGTATCCCTGTCTGACGAGATAGGCGGGTTCACCGGCAACCGGAACGTATATCAGACCGTTCTGTACCATTCCACCCATATAATACCTGTTGGCGGGCGTCATGATGATCGTGGCGTCGAGAGACAAATCCTCCATTAAGGGCTGTAATCGAGCGGTTCTCTCCCCGAGCTCATCGGACGATACCGGTTCCACATTCGGAATATCTTCACTCTCCACTATGCATACCCCAAAGGGAGATGATGATACAAGTATATAGAAATTCTGGGCTTTGAAAAACGGCACTCATCCCGGACGATTGCACGGCTATCGATTGTTTCGATTGTTTCCCGGAAGGAAAAGTCATTGCTTTGGGCACAACATTTAAAGGTTATTAACTAGAATATACCCGGTCAGAAACATATTTGCGGTCAGTGATAATATGAAGAGGAGAGCGATTGTGGCTGTCATTACGGGACTGTGCCTGATGGGGATGGCACTGATGGGATGTACCGACAAGGGACCCGTGAGTAACACCCCACCGGTAATCCTTTCGGAAACTACCCAGGAGAGCGGTCATCTGGACAATCCGGATTGGGGAGGCGCCGAAAAGACCGAAGAGACCTTCGAATACATCATGAACGGATCGTCCATCATCTCCGGAAAAGCAACCCTTACTTGGCAGGACGACCACTCGGGAAGCGATGGAACCGATATATACGACATATTCGAACTCTCCGTTATCTGCGGAGATTCATCGGAAACGATTCAGGCGGATACGGGCAACATCATGATAGCCATCAACGGGACGGAAGAAGACGGAGTAACGTCCGGAATGGGTGAAGCATTAACGATCACGGTCCGTTGCATCAAATGCGGTTCGTACAATGAGCCACCATTTATAGGACCCTTCCTCAGAACCTACGATCTCGGTAACGATTTTTCCCTCAACGTGGAATACGAGTATATCTCATCTGTGGAATAAGAGGTCAGCAAGCCAAGACCATCTTGCGTATCGTGGGAATAACTGACCCGGCATCATACTCATGATTTTTCATTGTAACAATTGAATGGAAATATGATGAGTTAGTACGGAAAGGACGTTGTAGGAATGTGTGCAAACTTGTCTGGATTCGGTTCCATCCACATTTTGCGGGAAAAACTCGCCCGCCTGTTGGACGAAACGAGGGAGCGCTTTGGAACATCCACTTCGTTTCCACTCGAGACGCCACCAAAGGAAATGGGGGATCTTTCCATTCCCTGTTTCACCATGGCCAGGGAGATGAAGAAGAGCCCTGTCCTGATAGCTGAAGACTTGGTACGCCATATCGAGGAAAATGCTCCCCGGGAGATCATGGAAGCATTCGTCATGGAAACGAAGGGTGCGTACGTCAACCTATTTCTCAGAACGGAATATCTCCTCGGAGGGATCATGCGCACGATCCTTGAACAGGGTAGCCTGTACGGGAGCGGGGAGATGAAGAACGAGCGCGTCATTCTCGAGCACACATCCGCGAATCCAAACGGCCCCTTCCACGTGGGCCGAGCCCGAAACCCCATCATCGGCGATACAATGGCCAGGCTGCTCCGGAAGCTGGGTTTCCGGGTGGAGGTGCAGTACTGGGTGAACGACATGGGGCGGCAGGCCGCAACCCTCGCCTGGGGCAAGACGAACATAGGCGACGACGAGATAGAGCCGCTACAGCCCGACAATCCCCACCGGGAAAAGCCGGACCACGTCCTCGTCAGATACTATCAGGAGGCACACAAACGTATCCAGGAGGATACGGCCCTGGAGCGAGAGATAGACGGGATGCTGTACGACATCGAACGGGGAAACAAGGACGTGAAGGAGAGCGTGGGAAGGTACAGCGAGATGGTGCTGTCGGGGATGAAGGAGAGCCTTTTCGACATCAACGTGGATTACGACAGGTTCGTGTGGGAATCCGCCTCGGTGGAGGACGGGACCGTACGGGAAGTGATCGATACTCTGCGGGAGTCCGAACACGCCCACTCCGAGGAGGAGGCCATGTACCTGGAGCTCGAACCCTTCGGCATATCGGGCAGGAGCACGAAGTTCTTCTTCACCAGGAGCGACGGTACCTCCCTTTACACTACACGTGACCTCGCCTATCACCTGACGAAGCTCAGGAGTGCGGATGCGGTAATAAACATCCTGGGGGAGGACCACAAGCTGCAGGCCAGGCAGCTGGCCATCGCCCTGGGCCTTCTGGGCATGGACCGTGAGCCCGAGAGCATCTTTTATAGCTTCGTATCCCTGGCGGAGGGCAAGATGTCCACGCGGAAGGGACAGGTGGTATTTCTAGACGACCTGATAACGGAGGCCCTGCACAGGGCCTACCTGGAGGTTCGGAGGAGAAGGCCGGAACTGGACGAGAAGGCTCAAAGGGAGATAGCGCGCGTGGTGGGGATCGGATGCATCAGGTATAACATAATAAGGGTGCAGTCCGACAAGCGTATCGTGTTCAGATGGGAGGATGCCCTGAATTTCGAGGGGGACAGCTCGCCCTTTTTACAGTACGCCCATGCCAGGTGCAGCGGGATACTGAGGAACGCCGGTGAACTTGGTCTCATGCCCCCCGGACCGGGCGATATGGAGCGTATCGCGGGGGAGATGACGAAACGGGAGTTACATCCGAACGAGAGAAAGCTCATGAGGGTCATGGCGGGATTCCCCGATGCCGTGGAAGAGGCGGGATCTTCCAGGAGGCCGCACCTGATACCCAAGTACCTCCAGGAACTGGCATCGGCCTTCAACATTTTCTACCAGACCTGCCCGGTGCTGAAGGAGGAGGAGCCGAACCTGCGCGCATTGAGGCTCGCGCTGGTGGACTGCACGCGCATCGTCCTGGCAGAAGGGCTGGGTCTTCTTGGTATCGTTGCGCCGGATTCAATGTAGTATATTGTCAATGGTG
>CAYRFL010000103.1:0-15580 GCA_964423515.1 uncultured archaeon | reverse complement strand
CGGGCCGACACGAAACCGACGATCCCATAAAGGATCAGGATGATGCGGGCCGACACGATACCGACGATCCCATAAAGGATCAGGGTGATGTGGGCCGACACGACACCGACGATCCCATGGAGGATCGGGATGATGCGGGCCGACGCGATACCGACGATCCCATGGAAAGAATTTCGACTGATAGGTATCGGAAGTAATAGGCGGAATCCTGAATGGGAACAATGATCCATTTTCGTCGACGATCATCGGGTAAAAATGCAATATCCGGGAGAAAAAAGTCCAAATCACCATTGCCCCGGATGACTGATTTCAAGGGTGCCAGAATCTCTGATTCGCATCGGATCGTGTAATAGATGTTGACATGTATACGAAAATTATAAAATATTTGTGGATTGTATGGATTTGGGACCAGTTAATCATGTACGGAACGGTCCATGGAAAGTAAGTAGCGGTAGTTATCGCCGATCCCTGGAGAGAGGGTTATATTCATGTTGGAACGATGCAGGCCCGTAAAGCTGACATTAATACTGTTGTTTACCGTATTCGTCCTATCTAACCTTCTTTATGATGGCCTCCTCCGGGAAGGTAAATCAGGACTCTCCCGAGGTTTCATCTCGATATCACGGTATCCCGGCGATGAGGCAGATGCCGGTCTCGATGGCGGGCGGAGCGACGAGGGGGGGTGGGGCGGAAGCTATTATGATGATTTTAACGATGAGGATGGACTCGAGATCTGTGAAAATTGCACGGTGGATTCCGGCCACATACGCCTTCATGGCCTGTATCCCGACGCATCCTGGCTGTACGACGGATGGAACTCGAGAAAGGAGGTGATCATAGTCAACCCGTCGTCCGACGCGCTCGTCGAATACGAGGTCAGGCTCGACGTCACGTTCATAACGGGAATGCAGGCCGATTTCGATGACCTGAGGTTCTCCTTCTATGATGTTCACACCGAGCTGGAATCAGCCGTATCCCACTGGATCGAGAGCAGGAATGACGGCGATAATGCCGTGGTATGGGTCAAGGTGCCCGATATCCCCGCCCTGGGCGAGTGCTCGATACTCATGTATTACGGCAATCCCCTTGCTGCGGACGGCAGCGACGGGGAGTCCACCTTCCTGTTCTTCGACGATTTCTCCGGAATGACCCTGGATGTGGAAAAATGGATCGAGCCCGTGGAGAGCGATCTATCCACCTACTCCATAAGCGGGGGCAACCTCGAGCTGTACGTTCACAATGTCTGGACGGGCAGTACTACCTGCACCATCAGGGACCCAATGGACCTGGAAAAAGTGATGGTCGAGCAGAAACAGCGCTCCATGACGGGCGGCACCCCCAGCGGTACTGGCAGGAAAGCGGGAATACAGGGGATGGGATTCTACGACAAAGACCTTGTAGATTTCAGATTTTATGGAAGGGGGACCACTGACAACAAATGGCTTAAATATTCCACTTCATACGACGCGGATGATGTTATGTGGGGCTTACCCGGATGGGATGGTTCGGATCCGGGCTATCACGTTCTAGGGTACGGATGGAACCTGACGACCATTTCTCTCTATGAAGATATGGCCGAGGTAACAAGACTCGACGATGCCGGGATAGATACAACTGGCGTCCATCCCAACATCAACAACGTCGTTTCCGGTTATGGGGGTGACGGCTGGGGGACCATGTGGGTGGACTGGTTCAGAATTCGCCATCACGCATATCCCGAACCCACATTCTATCTGAGAGGCGAGACCGGCTCCGTCCTTTCGGCCCCCGTCCATCTGCCCCAGGGGATGATATGGGATACGGCGGCAATTCAAACGGAGGAGCCCGAAGGCACATCGGTGACCTGGTCGCTGGTCAACTCCGATACTAGGATACCGATCCCCGGCTATGATGAGATCGTGGGCACGGATGCGGATCTCTCCGGTTTGAACGGCATGGGTGTGGGCACCGTATGCCTTCTGGCCAACATCTCCGGATGCGGACATGCCACGCCCAGAATGACGGGATGGGGCCTTGAGTGGTCTGACGAGAATGCTTGGAGGGACGTTTTCATCGGCGGCGGCAGGATAGATCTCGCGGAGAATGTGAAGATATCCGGCATGATCCGGCTCGACGGTACCACTGGTAACGGGTCCGTAAGCTCCTCTGTGATACCGCTACGGGAGAACATGATATGGTCGGGGCTCAGCGCGGTCCGGCGCGTACCGAACGGTGCGTATCTGAACGTCAGTATCGTCGATGCGGATACGCTGGAGGTACTGACAAGCGATCACGGCAGGGCGGACGATATCGAAATGGAGCTGACGCCCATTTCTCCCACGGCCCACAGTTCGATACGCCTCGAGGCAGAGTTCTCGTCGGAAAGCGGTTCGAGCCCGATACTCGAATACTGGGGGATCTCCTTCTCCCGGGACCCGCTTCCGCCCAAGGCCATGGCCGGGGACGATAGGGACGTTCACCAGAAGGAAAGGGTGCTTCTGAATGCCAGCAGGAGTTTCGACAACGTGGGGATAACGAACTATACCTGGAGATTCCAGTACCTCGACGGTCTGGTCACCCTGAAGGGAAGGGAAGCCAGTTTCGTATTCGATCATTCCGGGGAATACACCATCTATCTCAATGTCTCGGACGAGGCCGGGAACTGGGATGCGGACACCCTTCGCATCAATGTTCTCGATACGACCCCGCCTCGCGCCGATGCAGGTCGGGATATCGGTTTGAACCAGCTAGGAACGGCGGAGTTCGACGCGTCGAAGAGCTCCGACAACGTTGGCATCGTGGATTATTGGTGGACATTCCACGACGGCGATGATGCGATCAATCTCTCGGGGAAGGCGGCGTCCCACACCTTTCATGATCCGGGCATATACGAGGTAGTTCTTACGGTGATGGACGACCTGGGGAACCTGGACCGGGATATCATGCTGGTGAGCGTCAGGGACATCACACCCCCGCTGGCGGCGGCGGGACCGGACCTCACGGCGAAAACCGGGGAGCCCGTTACACTCTCGGCAAATGCCAGCCATGATGAATCGGGCATAGGCAACTGTACGTGGCTGTTCTTCTACAACCGGAGCGTCATGGTGCTCCGGGGTGAAGAGCCGTCCTTCTCCTTCGAACTGCCCGGTAGCTATGTCATTACCCTTATCGTAACGGACCTGGAAGGAAATAGCGCGGAGGACAACCTCACCGTAACGGTTTCCGAGGACGGGAATGAGGACGGAGCGGCGGAGGATTCCGATGGGGACGGATACAACAACACCCACGAGAACGCCTCCGGCAGCGATCCCTTCGACCCCGCATCAACCCCCGTTGACCTGGACGGCGACGGTGTGGTGAACGAGAAGGACGCGTATCCACTGGATCCTACCCGCTGGGCAGAGGAGAAGGCGGTGGGCATTCTCACCATTCTCCTGTTCGTCGGGTTCGGGGCCATGGCGGCCATGGCTGCGGCGTTCTGCTATTCACGGATAAGGCCGGGTAAGCTTCTGGACAACGATACCCGGCAGTCCATACTGAGCCATATCAGCAACAATCCCGGAAAGCATTACAGCGAGCTGAAGCGGGAGCTGGAGATATCGAGGGGCACCCTAACGCATCATCTCCGGAAACTGGAGAAGGAGGGACTCATCCGTTCGAAGATGGTAAGCAAGTTCAAGTATTTCTATCCCGCGCGCAGGAGGGAACTGGTCCCCGAACTTACCCCTGCCGAGAGAGAGATCGCCGGCCTGATAGGAGAGAATCCGGGGTGCAGCATCAAGGTACTGTCCAGGCGGTACGGAAAGAAGCCACGAACGGTATACCATCATGTGAGCAATCTTCACGACCTGGGGGTGGTGGACGGGAACAAGGACAACGGCGAATTCAGGTGGTACCTGGCGGCGAAGGATGGAGCGCCGGAATTGGCCTGACCGACCCGATGCATTCCTCGTGATTGTATGGATTTTTCAGAGTAAAGCTTATTAGATATGAGCCGTTTAATTAATCGAATCCCGCGTCCGTGCTCGATATTTGTCCATTGGGAACTTGCGGGATGATCCGTATAAAGGTGTCGTCAATGGCTTCCGTGGGTTCTGTGGAATGCCCGAGCTGCTCCGCCCCGGTGGAACAGGTACCGGGGGTGCGAACGGTCTCATGCCCGTACTGCGGGACGGTGATCGTGTCGGAGGAACATCGCAAGGAGTTCCAGGCAGAGGAGATACTCGAGAAGACGAAGATAAGCTACGGCCCAAGGGATCGTGGACCTCTCGGCATCGACACGGCGGGTTTCTACAACAACCAGGGATTCGTCATCAAGGGGGTCATAGAGTACCGGAGCACCGATGGGTGGACCTGGCAGGAATACTACATCAAGTTCAACGACGGTAAGGTGGCCTGGCTGGAGTACGACGACGGCGATTATTTCCTGAACTTCGAGATCGACGAGGAGTTCAAGAAGGGTTTCTTCGGCATTAAGATCGGAAATGACAAGATGAAGGTGAAGGAGAAGGGCGAGGTCATGATCAACTATCAGCACGGCCATCTCCCCTTCAGCTATCCCCCGGAGGCCAGGATCAAGTACATCGACGGAAAATCCACCAGGGACCCGAGCATACGATATTCGGTGGAGTATACCGAGAACGAGGTGGAGGTCTACAAGGGATACAAGGTCAGGGTGGAAAAGTCGGAGAACCACATAGATATTTTGAGGAAATGACCCCCTCCCTCAGGAAAGCTTCCATGGTTCGAATATGCCATTTGCTATATTCTTCTCACCGGAGGTTTCACAGATCTCTCGGGCATTGGCATCGTTCTCTCCTTTGCTCTCTTCATCCGGCCTGTAGGCACTCGCTAATCCCGATCCGCCGACCCCATTGACGTGACCCCCCGTTCCTCCGGACCCATCGATCAAAATCCCATCCATCCACGGGTCGAGATCATCATTTTTACCTGTAGCTCCCCCCTCCGATTCAACTCCTTTGGGCCTCGATGGTTCTCCCATCACCGTGTTCTCATCCGCATGGAAGCTGTCTATGACGAATTCAATCCCTTCGATCCCCCCTCCCGCCAGGTGAGCTGCCGCTATGTCATGCGCGGGGTATCCTTCCGTCACGCCCGCATCGATCCCCGCTGCGCCCCCGGCCACGAGCACGGTTCCCTCGGTCTCGGCCTCCGCCGCCCCGAAGGCCCCCTCCGTCCTTTCCGCATTTCTCCCACGGGATCGCCGGACCAGCAGCAAGGCCGCGATAACGATCCCGAGAACCAGGCCGGCGGATATTAAAAGAAGGATCAGCCAGGGTGCGCCGTCCTCGTTACCGATCCTAAAACGAATGAGAACGCTCTCCCCGAGCAGCGCACCGTCGTTTGCGCTCACCTTCATCTCGTACTTCCCGTCGGGAAAGCCGGTGGTGTCCCAATCGAAGACCCCGTTGTTCCTGCGATCGAAGGCTATCTCGCGCCATTCATCATCTTCGTCGTCATCGCCGTCTCCAAGCCTCCGCACGTATATGGATATGCGCAGCGTGTCGCCGTCCGCGTCAGTGGCATTCCACCTGATCCGGGCCAGTCCGGAGACGGTCGTATCGACATATGGCTCCTCTATCGTCACCACGGGCGGGTCGGGATTGTATATCTCGAAGGTTCCGTCGGCGATATCATGGGAGGAGAGCCTTTCCTGCGACAGGTCCGTTGCGATCACTCTCAAGCGGTATCCCGTTCCATCCTCGGCCTCACGGGTATCCCATTCGAACGTATCCGCGTCCTCGAGTTCATGGGATGCGACCATCCAGGGGCCGCCGTCCCTGGAATGGGAAAACTCGAACTGCATCCGGTCGCCGTCCGCATCCGAGGCGCTCCATGAAACTATGACATTTCCTTCGAGTATGTTCCCGGGTTCGGGAGAATCCAGCGTTACCACGGGCGGGTCGGGATTGTACACTTCCAGCGGTCCGATGATCACCGAATCACCAAGTGTGAAAGCGGACGTATCGTTCACGGAGACCATCACCTCGTGGCCCTCGCCGTCGGCAACCTGCACGGTATCCCACCGGATGCCGGTCATATCGCTCACGTTCTCCGCCAGAAAGACCCATTCACCACCCCCGGACCTGTGAGCCACGCTTGCCGTGTGTCCGTCCAGATCGGGGTCATGAACGTCCCACCGGATATCGACCGTTCCCGCAAGTATTTTTCCCGTACCCACCGAAAGGTTGGATATCACGGGCGGGTCGGGATTGTATATCTCGAAGGACGAGTTGCTCTGGTCCCGCCCGATGAGACGTCCCTGCGAATCGTCTATGGCCTCCACCATTATCATGTACCCGCCGCCGTCGGGAACGGAAACGGTGTCCCACTGGAATTCCCCGGAATGTCTCAACCCTGCGGCGATCCTCCGCCAGGAATCGTTCGAGCCCTGCCTGAAATAAACGTTGAAATCCATGTTGTCGCCGTCGGGATCGATAGCGTACCAGATAACATCGACGACACCTCCCGCCCTCTCACCCCCGTTCGGAGATAGAACCCTTACAAGGGGCGGGTCGGGATTGTCGACGTGCACGGGCCCCACCTCCGGGCTCCGATTCACAAGGCTCCCGGGAGAGGAGTCCGTGCAAAGCAGTGACAGGTAATACTGACCGTCCTCCACCCCCGTGGTATCCCAGAGGAAGGCGTTATTTCCATCCGGCTCTCCGTCGGCTGCGGACCAGTTCCCACCGCCCGGGCCGTACGTCAATTCCACATCAACGTCATCGCCGTCGGGGTCCCAGGATTCCCATCGTATCGTCGAATTTCCCGCAAGGACCTCTCCGGGAACCGGGTCCAGGATACGCGCACCCGGGGGATCGGGATTATCAACAGTAAAGGTTCCGTTGGAGGTATCCTCTCCCCTCAGAGCTTCCACGGAATCGTCCACGGCCTTTACGCGTATGAAGTAGCCCTCCCCGTCCGTCATGTTCGTCGTGTTCCAGGGATAGGTCCCCGTGTTGCTGAGATTGTCCGCCACCCGGTCCCATCGCGTTCCGTCACCGCACCATATCTCGATGGACAGCTCATCGGAGTTCGGGTCGGACGCGGTCCAGACCACCGTCTCCGTCCCGTTCAACAACTCGCCGCCGTTGGGATACGATATCCGAACCACCGGGGGGAGCTCCACGCGCAGGGGCAGGTCGGATATCAGGGCGTAGGGCTGAAAAATGGAAGGTACCGAATGACCGGTCAATCGCACCTTCCACCAACCTCCGGAAGGATCCCGAACCTCCACCTGCTCCACGTTGTTGAGCCGATCCGGTCCGTCGGTTCCCGCCCTGGAAATGGGGTCCGAGGGGTCGAGCGTATATGGATAATGTTCATTGCCATCGGGGTCCAGTAACAGAATGTCCAGGTCGTTCACCAGCTCCTTGCTGCCGTCGTTGGGCGTGCCCGGTTCCTCGTCGTTCCATACCAACGTTACCTTCAACCGCGGGTCCTGATCGGATACCAGTACGGAATATTCCTCCATTCCTCCGTTCTCCAGCTCCCCTCTCTCCATTAGTCCCGGCGTGACGGCGTCGTCGGAGATGATCTGCGCGGACTCCCGTGCCCTCAGCAGCCCGTATCCGGTCATGTAGTCCGGGCCGCGGTATCCGTCCAGATGATGATTCAGGGAGTCGATGTTAACGATGTCCTCGGCGCCCTGTATTAGGAGGGCCTTCAACGTGTCCGGCGCCGGCTCCTCGCCGAAGGTGGCGATGTGATGTTCGACCAGCAATGCCGCCGCTCCCGAGACGTGGGGGGCGGCCACCGATGTTGCCAGCTTTCCCAGGTAGGCATCGTCGGCAGTGCCGTCGGTGGTGTTGATGTTATCGTCTCCGCCCGGTCCGGGAAAGTGGGAGTAGGTTCCCCCGGGAGCCATGAGCTCGGGCTTCAGCCTGCCGTCGTCGCAGGGGCCCCAGCAGCTGCCGGCATAGAGCTCCGTATGAGCGTCCTCGCCGTATGTCGTGATTGTATCCGGATCTCCGTCATCATCGTAGGTGGCTCCCACCACCAGTACGTTCTTGGCCGTCTTCGGGACGTTCAGAGTGCCGAAATTGACCGCCTCGGGGTGCTGGGGATCTGTGCCCCCCGTTCCGGCATTCCTGTAGTTGCCTGCCGAGAACACGATGAGCGGGACCCGCAGGTTGCCGGGGTCGTTCAGACCGCCGGTTGCCACCATGTCGAACCAGCGGCAGTAATCGTTGTAATCCCCGAAACCGTCGTCCTCCGTGAACCGGGGATCGACGCAGGCGGGACCGCCGCTGGAGGTGGCCTTTCCCCAGGAATTGTGGGAGACATGAACTCGCCGGTCGTTGATGGCGTCGTCGAATGCGCTCTCGCCCTCCGTGGTGTTGAAGGATATTTTCCAGTACGAATACAGCTCCGCCTCGGGAGCCATCCCGCGCAGGTCCCGGCCCTCCACGGGGTCGCCGTTGCCGCAGAGGACCCCCGCCACGGCCGTGGCGTGGGTGTGGTTCTCGGGGGTCCTGTTCCATTCCGAGGACGGCCCCTTTGGATCGGTCAGGTGCACCCTTCCCGCAAGACCCAGGTGGCTGTCGCGGACGCTGGATGAATCGTAGATCATGACAGGGACGTCCCGCCCGCGCAGATCGTAAGGGAGCTGATAGAGGAGGTCCACTCCCACCTCGGGTCTGGAATAATCGAGCTCTTCCACGTCCCTCGAGGACGGGGCCGCCGGTTCCATCCACTGTATCGGATCCTCCCTTGACAGGTCTTTTAGGACCTGCGCGTCCCAGGGATCAACGGATATGGTGCACCCATTTAGAAGCCGGTCCCAAGGGCCAATGGCCAGAGGGCTCACATGTTCACCGAGTACCTTTCTGGCATCGGCCTCCTCCGTATCGGAGAAGAATGAAATCCTTATGTACGGCCTGCCCTCGTAAAACCATTCGGGGCGGGGCCGACCTCCTTCCATGTACGTTTTCAGAGCGGGTGATATACGGTCCCTTGGCTCGATCCCTCCGATCCACTCAATGAGGGGATGAGATAGTACGTCTGTCAACCTGTCCGGTCGAACGGAAGCCAACCATGCCGAATCGTGCAGATAGCCGCCAAAAAGCAGTTCGAGGCCCGTTTCTGAAAGTACCTCTCTCTCGCTCTCCCCCGGGATCCTTGAGAATTTCACGATAATATGGGCCGGACCATCCGCTTTATGCGGTAGTTCGCCCGGGCTCAGTTTCCGACTCTCCTGGGTAATGGTGCGCGATCTCAGCTCGATCTCAAAGGGAAGGGGCTCTTCCTCCCTGCATGCCCGGGATGAGAGCCCGTCCGGATACGGGGTCGCCATTTCATCCGCAGGTTCGGAGCCGGAGAACGGCATGGGGGGTGCAAGCGCCAGCATGAACAGCATCGCCATGACGGCATATTGCAATAAAAGCCCGGACCTCACCATGGTAGGCCGATACGGGAGGTGTTTATTTCTTTTTTTCGTCACCAGTCCCGCCGTGCTCCCGGAAATCTCCTTTGAACCCTATCATCCTCTCCGCAATGCCGACGCATGATAGCAGGTCGTCCAGCGTGTTCCGGAGCATTCCCGACTCGTTGCATTTCGTACGAAAATAAAGATTGCTTCCCCTGTGCTCGGCCTCCACGTACCCCTTGTTATCCACATCCACCGCACCCAGAACGCTCAGGGCCTCCTCTTTGCTCTCATATGAAAGGGTGATGACTGCTGCGAACCGTGGTGGAAGATCTTCTGTCATGAGCGTACCCGGAGGAAACGTGTAACTTTTTTCATCGATCGAAGAATATGTTCTTGGGGGAGACCGATACGGGCAGGGCGATGACCACTTTTCCTTCCACTAACCCCAATCTCTTCGCTATGGCCCCCGGCCGGTACATTATCCTGGTGTCCATGTTCAATACGGAGGCCGCCTTTGCCGCCGATCCCAGGGCGATCCCCATGTCCAGCAGCTTGAAGCAGCAGTTCGGTCCCTCGAAGATGCCCGAGGCGATCTTGTGAAAATCCTTGCAGCCGTAGCCGCATGCCTTGCAGTCCGCTCCCAGCGGTTGGTGGCCCTTCACCCCTATAAGCAGCATCCCGTGACATTCGAGGATGTTCTTCCCATCGCGGATGAAGTTCTCCTGGCCGCTCTCATTGCCGAATTCGATCATGGTCCTGCCCACCAGCTCGATCTGCTCGTCATCCAGTACCACGGTGTTGAGGGAATCCTGCCCCAGCGCCTTTGGCGCGGTTATTGCCGCTGCCTCCATGAGGCCAAGGCACTGTTTCGCAGTCTCCTTTATTCTCTCTTGCGACATTCTCTGCCTCCTTCCGGAATTCATATCTCTCCCTGTGCGAAGCGTATCATCATTATCTCGAAGTTCAATTTGTGATGTGAATCCCCCCAATCCGACACCTCCGATACGGGCAGCCAGTAATGTAGGATGTTCTCCAGCTCTTCCTGGTACTTGTCCTTCTTCAGCGTCTTCTTGTACGTTCGGTACAATCCCGTAGCCTCCAGGAACCATCTCTCCTTGGCAAGGTAGAATCCGACCCAGAAAAGGTTGTTGATCATGCGTAACAGCGTTTGACCCGACGGTTCATCCTGCGACATTTCAAGGGCCTTCATGCTCATGTCTGCCACCATCTCGCCCTCCCCCAGAATTCCGTTCTTTGTCAGATCGCGGGCCAGTTCGGAGAGATGGAACGCAAATGTCTCGCTGGGTGGAACGGAAATGCTGTACAGGACGTCCCTGACATACTGCCGGCCCACCTTGTTGAACATCCTCCTGTCAGAACCGCTCTTTATAACATCCCGCAGGGAGAACAGCAGTTCAACGATCTCCGCATCGGTATCATTATCCACGGCGGTCATGGCTGCTATGTTATCGATGAGGTACTTCTCCGCGCTAAACAGATGTTCCCGGTCCGTCTCCGGTTTCTTTTCCCCGTTGTATTCCATCTAAAGGGTCTATGCCGATGTTTGATATTAAAATATTATATCCAAAAGAAATTATTAAATAAAAATGGTATGTTAGTCGAGGTGCCCCGTATATCCCGGACGGCCCGGCGCGGCCAATACGTGTTCTCGAACGGGGTCGATAAGGAGAGATGTTCATGATATGTCCCAAGTGCGGATCTGATAACGACGATTCCGAGACTTACTGTGTAAAATGCGGCCATGAGCTCCTGGGTATTCCTCCCGAGCCCGGGGCTCCCGACGACATTTCGGAGATTTCCTGGCCGGAAGAGGATGAAGATGATGAAGTGGAATACGAAACGGGGGGAGAGGACGTGGATTATGATGATGACGATGACCTTCCCGGCGGTGAGGAGGATGACAGCGGCGTGGAGTTCGACGACGCCCCCGGATTCGGAGGTGTAGATGAGGATGATGGCGATGACAGCGGCGTGGAATTCGACGACGGCCCGGATTCCGGAGATGGGTACGAGGAGGAAGCCGATTACCCTGACGACGAGGAGAGTGAAGTGGATTATGATGAAGAGGACGATGGAGGCGACGTCGGAGATGAGGGGGATCACGAGGAGGAGGGCGAGGAAGGGGATGAAGAGGATGGCGAAGAAGATGCACTGCCTCCGCCTCCCGACGACTTTGAGGACGATGACGACGGGGTTGATGAAGACGAGGAAGATGTGGATGACGATCACGACGATGACGGGGAAGAGGAAGAATACGATGATGACGAGGTGGATTATGAAGACGATGAGGATGAGGAGGATGAGGAGGAAGAAGAGGATGAGGAGGATGAAGAGGATGAGGAGTTAGGGATCGAATACGAGGATGAGGAGGATGGCGAGGGAGATGAACCCGGGCCGGAGGATGAGGAAGCCGATATCGCCTACGACGACGATGAGGCGGACGATGAGGTCGGCATCGAATACGATGAAGAGGACGAGGAGGAGGGGGATGATATTGATTATGAGGAGGGTACTGACGAGGTCACGCTGGAGGATGATCACATGTTCCTCGGAAGGACGGCGAAGGAAAGCGTGCAACTGCCCACTTCGACGTTGAAGCGTCACTTCGTTGCCCTGGGCGCATCGGGTTCGGGAAAGACCGTCTTCGGAAAATGCATACTCGAGGAGGCGACCAGGAACGGCATTCCATCCATCGTCATGGACCCGCAGGGGGACCTTGCATCCCTTATACTGATATCCAGCGAGGAGGAATGCGAGAGGCACGACATTCCGCTCCAGATACTGGAGGATTATCGGGAGAAGGCCGAGGTCAGGATATTCACGCCCGCGTCATCCAGAGGAATACCCCTTTGCATAAATCCTCTCAAGACGTTCCCACCCGACTTCTCCCCCGAGGACGTTATACGGGCCCTGGACACAGTTTCCAACTCTATAGCGTCACTTCTTGGCTACAAGACCGATTCGGATTCCGGAAAGGCTGCCGCATCATATCTATATCACGTCCTCGAAGTCGCGTGGAGAAGCAGGACCGAGGTGGAGGACTTCCGCACCTTGGCCAAGGTTGTCGACAAACCGGAGACCATGGACATCGAGGATTCTTCTGCCATCATCAAGAAGAAGGAGCGGGAGAAGCTCGCAAGAAAGCTGAGACATCTTTCGATGGGTCTCGAGAAATTGCTCTTCAGCTTCGGTTTCCCCCTGGACATAGACGAACTTTTCACCCCCATCGAGGAAGGAAAGGTTCCCATCAACATCATTTACCTCAATACGCTCTCATCCGAGGCGCACAAGCAGTTCTTCATAGCCGTGGTGGGCAACGAACTGTACAGCTGGATGCTCACTCATCCCGCAAAGGAGGTGCAGGCGCTCTTCTACATCGACGAGGTGGCCCCCTATTTGCCGCCCCATCCATTCAATCCCCCTGCGAAGTCTATATTGAAGCTGCTCTTCAAGCAGGCGCGAAAGTACGGCGTGTCCTGCATGATGTGCACGCAGAACCCAGCAGATGTGGATTACAAGGCGCTGGCCCAGGCGAACACGTGGGCTCTCGGCAGGATGATGACGCCCCAGGACCTCAAGAAGGTGTCCGGCATGCTGAAGGCCATATCCGCCTCGGAGGCGGAAGGCATCCTCGATCGGCTTCCCGTTCTGCAGGCGGGCGAGTTCATACTGCTTTGCCCCGACGTATATGACAAGGCGCAGCAGATGAACGTGCGATGGTTGGTGACGGAGCACGAGACGCTGGAGGCGGAGATGCTAAAGGAGGAACTGCCGGAGGAGATACTCGCCTACTTCGACAAGAGATCGAAGACCATGGCAGCCTTGAAGACGAAGAAGAAGGTGGAACCCGTGGAGTCGGAACCTGAGCCGGAAGAGGAGGTCCCGGAAGAAGAGGATGCGCCCGAGCCCGTGAAGGAACCGGAAGAGAAACCCGAGCCGGAAATCAAACCCTGCAGGAAATGCGGAAAGCCTCTGAAACCCGCTGCCACGTTCTGCACGAAATGCGGGACTCCGGTCAAGGAGAAGAAGAAGGGAAAGGCGTGCCCGAAATGCGGGAAGAAGCTGAGGCCGACGGCGATTTTCTGCACCGGATGCGGAAAGAAGCTGGAGGAGCCAAAGGCCAAACCCGGAAAGAAGGCTCCCTCCAGGGCAAAGAAAGCTCCCTCCAAGGCAAAGAAGAAATTCTGCACCGGATGCGGGAAAACCCTGAAACCCGGTGCGACGTTCTGTACGAAATGCGGGAAAAAGTTTGGAAAAAAATAGTGAACGGGATATCTATCAGAGCAGTCCCATCACCTTGGATGCGAGCTCATCCCCGTTCTTTATCGACAGGTTTCCACCATCGTTGTGAACGAAATGGTCCACCTTGAACTTGCCCTTCCTGCCCTTGGAACCGTCCAGCTTCGTTGAGACCTTTACGACGCCACTCTCGGATTTGGTCTTTATCTTCAAAGTGCCGGCCGCTGAGGTGACCGTGAAGGAATACTTCTCGGGTTTCATCTTCATCTCGCCGGATTTCTTGCTCATCTTCATTCCTGCGGGGGTCTTTTTCAACTCGCTGACAGGGTATCCCTGCTGCTTGTAGATCTTCGCGAACTCCTGAACCAGGAAATCGTCCTTCTTGTGCACCGCGCCTGCGGCCTTCAATCCTTTCTTTATCTTGCCGAAGAATCCCATTTTTTCACCGGTCCGCTGATTGCGGGTTACGATAATAAATCTGCCGCTCAAATTCTCGCCGCATACAAGGTGCCGTATTCAAGTCCTTCTCACCACGGCAAACAGGTTCCGGTCATCCCGATATACTTTCTCTACCCGAAGGGAGCTACGGGACAGAAGCGAGAGAAGACCATCCTCCGTGAACAGGTGATAGTACCGTGGGTGCGGGTTTTGGCCGGTCTTCCAGGGGACCATGACGTCGCCCCTCTCGAAGAGGGGATGCTCCTCCCAGACATCCAGAAGGGATTCGAAACGAGGAAGATCCCTTCTCCAAACCGATATCAGCCCGCGTCCGCCGTCCCGAAGGACCCTTTCGAGCTCGGCGAGAGATGCCAGCCTCTCGCTCTGCGTGGCAAGGTGATGTAGCGCTGCGATATAGAGCCCGCCCCCCATGGTAGCGTCCGCAAAGGGCATATCCTTGACATCTCCCTCTACGAAGGTGCAGAGTTCCGCCACATTCTCCTGCCCGGCAAACTCCCTGGCAAGTTGCAGCAGCTCCGGTGAACGGTCCAATCCCCGTACGATCATCCCTCTTTTGGCGAGAAATACCGCATTTCTCCCGTTCCCGCAACCCATGTCGACGAATACATCCCCTTTCCGGAACCCGTCGGCGAACCGGACTATCTCATCCCACGGATAACGGCGTGTCCTGTGGAAATGCTGCGCTATGGTCCCGTAGGTCTCCCGGAGAATTTCCTGTACGAATGCGCTCTTGGACGTTACATCATCTACTTCCCACAGGTGGGGGAAGGGTCTGTCGGTCACCTTCCTCGCCATGACAGCACCGCCTATAGGGTCACCGGGGATAAAAAGAATGAGCCGACTCAGCCGGAATAGAACTTCTTTATCTCGTTGATCAATTCCGGGTCGTCCGTCTTGTCGAGGGCCTGCTTGAAGGTGTTCTGGGCCTCGCCGAACTGTCCGTTGTTCATATAATGGGTCCCAAGATTGATATAGGCAAATATGTACAGCTTCTTGCAATCGATGGCCTGCTTGTATGCCTCGATGGCCTTCTCCTTCTCGTTGTATTTACCGTACAGGTCGCCCAGGGCGGTCATGGCCTCGGCGAACTCGGGCTGGTTCTCGATGGCCAGGTTGAACTCGGTGACGGCGGCATTGGGCCTTTCCGTCTGCGCGAGCAGGTCCCCGTATCGTAGGTGCGCCTCCCCGAAGCTCGGACATATCTTGGTGGCGGCCAGGTATCTCTTCTCGGCCTCGAAATAATTACCGGCGTTCTGAAGCATGAGACCCTCGTTCATCAACTGCTTGGCCTTCTTCTTGTCCATGAATTTCATTCTAGCCACCTTCCTTTCCATTCCGTCCGGCGTATCGGTACACCAGTGGGTTGGATTGTGATTATTATATATTTATTGTTTTTCGTATTTTCCCATCTCAGCGTAATGAGGGGACAAGTATTGATTGTGTTATCCTAAGATACTTTCACCCCCCTACCCCATAGCTCTCGCTATGCGA
>CAYRFL010000102.1:0-15675 GCA_964423515.1 uncultured archaeon | reverse complement strand
AATGCCATCTGCGTAACGTCGGTCCCCGTGCTCAACGCCACGTTCGGGAAGCGGGTCACCATACTCATATTCTCCTCGTTCTTCGTGGGCTCGATAATACTGGGACTCATCATCAACGGGATATTTTATCTGCTGTAGCCGGGATGGGAAGAGAGGAAGCCGGGGATAATGGTATCTGATACTTTAGCGCCTGGGATTATTAGCCTGGAACGAGCCCGATTCTATCGCTAGACTTACTCTCTTCAAATAGGAGGGCCTTGGTGTAGAAATAGCGTACCTGAGTCGCCAAGACGTATCTTGGCAATCCAGCGAGTGAAATAATTGCAGGCGTGATATCAAATAATAATACCATCAGGTGTCCAATCCTCATTCTTCACCTTCGAGCAGGCGAGCCGGGGAGCGGGGCGAGCCAGCGGAGAAGGTGGGTGGGGGCTTGGGACGGCACCACTTCAATCACAATCCAATCGCGGGGATTCCACACATCTACAGGTCGGCACCCGCTCCGCTCCGTTGCATCAAGATGCAACTGCGCCCGCAGGGACGTTACCCTGCGGACAAATGCCGACCTTGCGGCCACGGCCGCTTTTTATCGTGTATATTATGAATATGTAAAAGGCCCCGTATGCGCGTACACCACCCCTTTTCCCCTCCCCCGCTACCGGGTCCTTTTACTCGAAGAGGGTCTATCCACTACTAATTTCGGGTCTCGACAGAATCGCGCTCGCCGTTTGAAAAGCTACTGGAACGAACGGAGAATCCCGGGATCGAACCCTATATCAGTATCGAGATCACCAGAAGACCGAGCACGAAAAGGAGGATTATCGCCTGAAGCCACGATGGAAGGTTCCTGGGCGTGAACTTGCCGGTTATCTTTATCTTGTACACCGCTTCCGCCTCGTTTCCCTCCTCATCGGTCACGGTAAGTACGATCGTGGAACATTTGGTCATCTTCTGTGAAACCGTATCCGTATCCCATTCCATTTCCCCCTCCTCATCGTCGAAGCTCCATCTGTACGAGGCGATGCCGATATTGTCCGTGCTCTCGCTGGCATCGAATTTGACGAACTTGCATTCCGGGACATCGTACTTCCCGTCGTTCTTCAGCTTCTTGCCGTTCATGTAGGCTGTGATGACCGGCGGTCTCATGTCCTTCACGGTGATCGATAGGGGATACTTCTGGACAGTGTCCTGCGGATCGGTGACAGAGAGATTGACCCCGTAAACACCCATTATACCAAAGGTATGGTTCACTTCGATACCGGTGAGAACCTTGGGACCCTCCTCGAGGTCGATGGTCCATTGAAAGGCGTCCCGATCCGTTTGCTCGAGTCCCTGTTTGACCTTGAATGTTACCGTATCCCCCGGATTCACCGATTTCTTGACAACGGTGGTTGCATCTGTGAGGTCTGCGTATACGGTGTGGGTATCCACGTCCGATCCAGTACTATCATCGGGGTCGGGTTCGGGATCATGGACCGTCATCTCGTCGTCAACGACCGCGAACTTGAGGTCGCCGTTGCCCTCATCGAAATAGCTCATATGCGGCCTGTTGTGTACGTCAAGGTCAAGAGAAGTGTATCGGTCGCCATTCTCATCTACCGTCCGCGTCATCCAGCCGGAATCGTTCAGACGAGCGTATTTAATATCGTTCCGGGAATAGTCGTGATAGGAGATGTGGACCGTCCCTTCCGGTTGCAGGGATATGGACGTGAACCGTCCCACATCGCCATCCGAATCCACCGTCTCGACGCTCCACTTCGTACCGTTGTAAACGGCGTACTTGAGGGATTTCCCCGCCATGTCCCTATAGCTTACGTGAACGCTGTCGCTGGCTCCCAGGGCAATGGAGGTCCATTCACCAACCTCCCCATCGGAATCCACGGTCATTATCTCCCAGTCGGCCCCCGTCAACCTGGCATAACGCAGGGTAGTGCCGGACGCATCCATGTAGCTGACATGGGGCCTTCCCTCGATATCGAGGACAAGGGAAGAGAATTCACCCACGTTAGCGTCCGAATCCACGGATTCAATCAGCCACTTTATTCCATCGTATCGGGCGTATTTCAGATCACCGTTGGTCTCGTCGTAATAACTGATATGGGGAAGGTCCTTCGAATCCAGGGCCAAGGCGGTATACTTGCCGACACTGCCAGCGGAGTCGACCACCTCGTTGTTCCAGGAGGCCCCGTCGAAATATGCATACTTGAGATCCCTGTTGGAGCCGTCGTAGTAGCTGATGTGGGCGTGGTCGTCCGAATCGAGAGCCAGGGACGTGTACTTGCCGACGTGTCCCCTAGAGTCCACGGTCTCCACGTGCCACTGTGTATCTTTGTGATGCGCGTATTTGAGGTCATCCCGGGTAACATCGGCATAGCTTACATGCGGTTCGCCGCCCGAATCCAGTGCAAGTGAGGTCCATTTTCCAACCGTCCCCTTGGAATCCACCGTTCTGACATACCATTCGATGGTCCGCGAATCGACGGGGGAGGATGGGGTTCCCGCCATTCCCAGGGCTTCAACTGTGATCTCATGCTCTTCATTCTCCCCCTGAAGCCCGGCTATGATGGCAACAAGGATCAGGGCTGTGAACATAAATACGGCAAACCGCTCTTTTTTCATTCGATTTCCCTCGAGTATCTATACGGTGGGTCTTTCCCGGTGGGAATTGGCAATACTCCCGCCGAAATGCCCTATAACTTTATATTTATTACTGTGTTATATTGCCCGTCGGGCAACACGAGCACAGGATGGGGCCGTGATCTATGGCGACCTCGGAACGGATTTCACTTGGACTGCGCTTCACGTCGATGGCTGACAACGGCATCTTCCCGTTCTTTTAATTTCAATCTGCGAAAGAGACATTTTCTTTCCGAAAACCTTATATTTATAGCTAATCACTACCACATTATGATGAAGATGCTTCCGCTCTCGGATACGCATGCCGTGGTCATGGAGTACTGGCAGGATATCATCGATATCATACATCGCATCAACAGGGAAGGCAAGACCTTCTACTCCAGGAACTTCGGGAAGCTGGAACACACCTCCACCACCCTGTCCATAGTGGAGGAGGTCCCCCAGGTGATCACGAAATTCTCCACCAGTATAGCTAAGTTCTACAACGAGCGGTACAAGCTGATGATGAGGTTCGGTGACTCCACCACGCCCCTATCCGGCGAGCTGTACGTTCTGTTCCGCAACGAGAACGGCAAGGAACCCAGGGTCGGATACCTCAAGTGCAACAGGGGGCTCATAACCGTTCGTAACATGGAGCCCGTGGATTATTCGGGCGAGATAATCTTCAAGAGCCTCTTCATGGCCCTTCCCGGTCCGATATCCTACATAGTCCGAAAGGTCGGGGCCAACGAGGTTGAGATCCTGGAGATCAAGCGGGAGAGGAGCTACAGGGATATGTAGGTCGTCGAAATCCGGCGGCCAGGCTCAGCAATTCCGCTACGTACCCCGGATCATTATTTCAGTCTCTTGATGAACTCTGCGGAGTCTATCCGCCCTTCCAGGAACTGCACCCTGTAATCGTTCAGGTCTCCCACCATCTCGCCGCTGGCGCCAACTTCAAGTTCCTTGAGCGAGTAACCGATTCCGCCGACCGTCAGCTGCTTGTTCTCGTTCTCGTACAGGTTCTTCTTGCCCTTGGCCCGGGCGATGAGAAAGATCACGAACAGCAGGATGCAGCATCCGCCAAGGACTCCCATCCTCTTCATGTTGTCCCTGAAGAATATCTCCCGAAGGCTGACGATCTCGATCTCGCCCTCACCATCCTTCACCACCTCGTCCTTGGACCATATGTCCCTCAGTGAGAAGCTGTAGTTGTACGTCCCCGATTTCAGGTCCTTGATGGCCACCTCGTAATACCTTCCGTCCTCCATTCTGGGAAGCACATCGTCCACATTGTCGCCGGTATAATCCGGATTGGTCTTCTCCAGGGCCTTCATCTCGTAGCTCTTGCCGTCGATATTGAGCCTCACGTATTCCGGCTCGTCCCCATCGGCATCCGCCACGAATATCCTGAACACGTCGCCTCTCTCGTCATCGAGAACATGTTCCTTGTAGACCTTCCCCTTGTACTGGTCGTTCGGGTTGGCATTGTTAGCAAAGTCCTCCTTGGACCTGGGTTTGAACAAGGGTGGATTGTTGGTGGAAACGAATATGTCCTTGGTCAGGAAGCGGTTCTGAAGAGTGAGCTCCACGCTGTTGTACTGGCTGGCCCAGTCATCGCTCATACGAAGGTCCTGGTGGCTGCCGATGCAGATGACGTACCATTCGAACGACAGGTTGCTGAACGTGAAGAAACCCGAATCGTCCGTCGTTGTGGTCTTCCGGTAGACCGGTTCGAGCCTGCTCACGATGACCTCGTTGGGAACGCCCAGGTAAAGGTCCACCTCCATCTTCTTGACCGGGGAACCCCAGGCCGAATCGTATTTCGCAGTGCCTGTTATCCTTCCCGTGGTGGGCTCCTCGCCCACGATGATATCGAACTCCAGGGATTTCGATGCGTATCCGGCGTATGATGCGGTAAACGTGATCTTGGTGATGGCCGCGTTCGTCGGGGATACCGTGATCTCCACCCTGCCCTGTTCGTTCGTATACTGGTTGCCATACACTCCTACGGACACGGTGATGGTGGCGCCGTTCAGGGGCTCATCGGTCTCCGTGTCGGTGACGAAGACTATGACCTTGTTCTCCTGATGCATGTAGATCTCGTCCCCACCCTCAACCGTCATCTTCAACCTGCCCTGGTGAACATATACCTCGAGATAGGTGTACGGCTCCGTTATGTTTATTATCTTCGTCACGCCCTTGAAATCGCCGTGTGAGATGGTTAGCGTGTATGAGCCGTATCCCAGCTTTCCCTCGTGTTTGTAGGAATCCGAGCCGCTGTCGTAGGAGAGGGTGTATTGTTGGTTGTCCCTGTTGTACTTGAGCGAGACCGTGGCGTATGTGACCGAAGCATTGGTATTCTCGTCGATTATCCTCAGTTTGAGCCCGGGCTTCGTAACGCTCACGTTCAAGATAAGGTCGCGATCCTCCACGGTCACCCTTCTCTCATATGCCAGGTAGGTGCTGCTGGGATTTCCCATGGCCCAGTTCACGTGGGTGACGTTGAGCAAGTAATCGCCGTTCTCGATGTTGTAGAACCTCCAGTAATAACCGCTGCTGTCGTTGTAGAACGTGTTTTGATTGTCATAGAGCTGTGTCGCTGTGGATACCAGGGCAGCATCTAGGGCCGTGGTGTCCCCGGGAACGACGCTCGATTTCGAAAGCGAGTACAGCTTGACATAGAACTGATTGGCGTAGGTGATGGCGGCTCCCGTCATGGCATCATAGATAAGGACGATGAACCTCTTGTTCGTCAGCGAAACGTTGACCCAGGAGTACCTGTCCCGGAGCACCCTTACGGTCATGGTGACCGTAGCGTAATCCTGATGTACAACGGTCATGGTGTAGTTTCCGATCAGTATGTTCGTGGTTCCGAAAGTGTAGTTCGAGAAATAATTGCCCAGGCTCAGCGAGAACTCTCCCGTTTCCTCTCGGAACAATTTCACCGATGCGCCGGACGTGACCCGCTGACCTTCCCCGTCTAGCAGGTTGACTATCAGATGACCGGTCATTCTCGTCAGGTACCCGTGAAGGGTGGCGGTCTGGCTCTCGAGCACCTGGACGCTCTGGGTGTACGGCTCATGGTCATCCGCGCTGAACCTGACCTGATGCGTACCCGTGGGAACGTTAGTGAAGCTGTAATGGCCCAGGGCGTCGGACAGGGTCGAAAAAGAGCTGCCAACTATCTCCACGGTGGCGTTCGGTACCGCATAGTTCGCATGGGCATAGGTGCCGTAGTAAACATATCCATCGAGGTTGCCGTAGGTGGGTTCCAGGCCGATGTCCACGGTCTGGTCCTCCCCCAGGTTCATGGTGACCAGACGGGAATAGGGGGCATAGCCGTTGGTGCTGACCTTGAGCCAAACGTCCTGCTTCGGAAGTTTGCTTGTCGCGTAATTACCGCTGGCATCGCTGGTGAACTCACCCCACTTTTCCGTGTCGTCGCCGTTGTATACTGAAACGGGTATGTTCACCACGGACTGCGATGTGAAATTGTTGTACACTCTGCCTGTTATGATCCCCGCCACCTGGTAGATGGACGTATCCTCCGGCTCGAACTCGATCCTCACGTGATACAGGTGTGCCATGTCGTAGACACCCTCGGTGGTCACAGTGAGCATGTATTCGCCCGGCAGGCCTCCGGGTATCGTAAACGATTCCTGTCCCGTGCTGCCGTAGTTCTGCTTGTAACCCGACATGTAGGTAGTGCTCTCGGGGCCGTACACGGCGTAGTTATAAAGCGTACTCGCCACGTAGTTCGGGCTCTGCACGTAGAAGGTCAGGGTGCCCACGTAGGCGTCGGTAAAGTTGAGGATGTAATGATCCGCATCTCCCGGACTGTCGATGCTGCCGTACATCTCACCCAGGTGATAGGACCTGCCGTCCCCGGGGGGCAGCATGGTTATGTTCTCGGCGTTGTCCGGCTCGTTGTTGTCCCGTCCATCGGCATGTTCCAGCTCCACCTGCAGGGAATCGTCCGGCTCGAAGCTCAGATGCACTGAATACGGCTCTGACCGGAACGGGGCGTGACCGGCGGCCACCGAGACCAGAAGATAGTACTCCGTTGGCCTCATTGCCGACAGAGTCTCCTGGAATGAGGGAGCGCCGCTCCCCTGACCCGATGCGTTGAGGTATTCGTTGTTCAAGCTGTCCCCCCTGTAGAGGACATACCAGTACAACGGGTCCAGGACACCCGCCTCGTAGGGCGTGTCGAAAACGACATCGAGGTTACCGATGGTATCACCCGGCAATGTGAAGTTGAACCAATCGACATCGGCAGTAGCGTTCATGGTTCCCCGGAAGGTCCCGTTGTGAAGGCCGCCCGTAGCACTTAGAACCACTGTCGATGCATCTCCGGACACGTCGTTCGTCCCTCCTCCGGAGATCAGCTCGCTCTCCAGCTGGCTCCCCGGTTCTTCGTCCAGGACTGGTGTGTAGTTGACGTACAGGTGATATGCCTCGTACGGTGAAAAGCTCACGCCGCCCTCGTCGTATATATCCATGAGATAATGACCCGGCGGCACCAGTGATCCGGAGATCAGGGTGGCTCCCGCGACCCCCGTGTCCGTCCCCTCCAGCATTAGGTCAGTCTCTTCGGTACCGGGACCCGGTCCGTAGAGCTTGAGCGTGTACGTGTGCCCGTTGTGCGCGCCCGTGGCATCCCTGTAGAACGTCTCGAAGCTTATATTGAGGGCGCCTCCGCTCGGCCCGGAGAGATTGAGCCTGAACCAGTCGTGATCCGTATCGGAGCGAACGGTCCCGAAGAAATCCACCTCTCGTACCGTCTGCCCCGTGAGGTTCATGGGATTCGCATCTCCGGCCTCGTCGTTCGCATTGGCCTTGTCGAGTATCTCCGATTCCACCAGCATGTCCGCCACGGTCGTGTATGTGAAATTGAACTGATAATCGTCTCCCGTCACGACGTTCGTGCCCTCCTTGACCTTGATCCTTACGAAGTAGAAACCGGGTCCGGCAGCCCAGGCCGTCTTCATGGTGGGGTCCGAATTTACCCAGCCCGAATCCGTACCGTAGATGAACTGCTTGGAGGCGGTGTTGTCATTGGCCTCGTACACGGTGAACTCGTAGTCGGGGACCACGGAGGCGTTGTAGGGTGCTTCGAGGCTGACGTTGAGAATGCCCGGCAGAACGCCTGCTACCGTGATCTTGAACCAGTCGATGTCAGCATCCGTGGCAAGAGTCCCGTTTACCAGTAGCGGATCCATCGGAGTGCCGCCGGCGAACTCGTCCGCCGTTCCGCTGGCATCGTTGCCCTCGCTCTCCCGGACCTCTCCCCTGCCGTTGGCTCCCGGTGAATGATTCCGTTCCATGCTGCCTACTTCACCGGTATTCTTCTCGGTGGTCTCGTAGGGAACGCTCACAACGGTCGAAAGCAGTAGCAGTGCAATAACTGCGAACGGTATGAATTTCATAAGAATACTCTCCTTCATGCCCACACCTCCCCGTCGTCGCCGAGGCCAAGCTCTTTTCTGACCCTCCCCTGCAGCTCGCCGTGCAGCTCGTCGGATATGCCGTATTCCTCCTTTGCCGCTTCGATGGCCCTCTTCTCGAAGGGAAGCAGAACGCCGTCACCCCACACCTGACGAAGGAGTCCGAGGTAGTTCTCGATGTCGAGTTCGTTGGGCTCCCCCGAACCGCCGTCCTCCTCGTCCAGCCATTCTCCCTCGTCCCCGTAATCATCTTCCTCGTCCCAGTCGTCCCCGTCCGCATACTCCATATCCCCGTCACCGTCCCCACCACCGCCGACACTGGAGCGCACCATCACCGACTCGTCCACCTCCACGTCTCCGCCACCGGCGATATCCGACCGCTGGACAACGCTGCCGGAGATCGTTGTCTTTCCACCCTTTCCTCCGCCCCCGCCGATATTGGAGCGCTGGACCACGCTGTCCTGGATATGCACCTTGGAACCGCCCTCCTCTATGTAATCCCCCTCCACGTACACTATGTTCTTTGCTCCCTTGCTCTCGAGAACCTTGTTGAAGTCCTTCTCGATGAGTCCCTTGAGATGCTCCATGGAGTCCCAGTTGTCGGAGAAATAGTGGAACTTCATAATTCGCAGCGATTTGTCCACCTCCAGATGAAGGCCGATGAGATACTGCATGTGAAGACCGAAATACCAGACATCCAGCATCGTATGGTCGTCACGCAGCTCCCGCTTCTCCAGCTTGTGGCTCTCGATGGATTCGAAAAAATACTTGATAACGTCCTCCGGCAGCACACCCTGCGGCATGTTTACGGTGCCGTTGAACTCCGCCAGCATCCCCATCTCCAGGAGCTTCTCGCGTATCGCAATAAGGGAGTGGGTCTTCTTCTTTATAAGGTCGTTGTAGGATTCGTAATCCGTAATTATGGGGGTTTCCTCGATGGTAATGGGCTGTATCTCCTTGAACTGCCTTTCCTTGGTCTGCACGCCGCCGCGCTCAACCATCATCTCGTATATCAGATGGCCGCTGATCTTGTGCGCGCCCTGCTTGGCTATGTCGAAGAACACCTTGTAGGTCTGTTTCTCCCCCGGTTCGATATCCTTGAGCTTGAACTCCTTATCGGATATGGCGTCCCTGGTGGTGGTGTCCCTGGCGATTATCTGGGAATCGTCGTATTTGAGGGTTATTGAAGCCCGCGGAATGATCTTGTTCGTCCTGTTCTCAACCGTGACGACGTACTCGTAGTACTGAACGCCCTCGGTGAGCTGCCGGTCTATAAGGATGTTACCCAGGGTGCCCGTCTCCTCCTCTGTGTACGTTACCTGTTTACCGGTCTTGTCCTTCACCTTTATCCACCGGTCGAAGGTGTTCGTTATGGTGGTGTCCTCGATCTCGTTGTAGGCCTCGATGTTCACCTTTATCTGATTGTCCCCGGGATCCCTGAAGAGCCCCACCGCCGTGATGGTCCGGGACTCCTTGGGTCCGAGTCTCGGAATGTCGTCGATGCTGGACTGCAGTTCTATGCTCCCGCCGAATTCAAGCACGATGTTCTTGGCCTCCACGTTGCCCTTGTTCCTCACGGAGAAATCGAACTTCTGCCTCATGCCCGCCTTGAACACGTTGTCGACCTCCATCTCCACCACCACCTCGGGCATGCTCGCTTCCACCACGATCTCGGCCGCCGCCAGTGCCCGCCCTGCCAGTTCCTTCGCCTCCTGGTATTCCCGGTCGTGGAGGGCACGGTCCGAGCGGTTGAGGAATTCGGTGGCCTCGTTGAAGTTCAGGCGGAAGCCCGAGAACTTCGTTATGTAGTTCTTGGCCTCGTTCAATGCGTCGAAGGCACTGCTGAAAAGGCTCTCGAGGTTGTCCAGCTCGCTCTCGGCCGCAAGGAGAACGTCCAGGGCTTCCCTGTATGTCTCGTTCACTATACCGCCCCCCTCAGGATCCTCTTGGCCCTCTCGAGTTTTTTCTCCACATCACCCGTGTACATCCTGTGGTCCACCTTGTTGTTGAGCCGGTTGTCGAGTTTCTCTATGAGGTTCTTGGCCCTCTCGAACACGTCCGCCGTACCACCACCCTCCTCGTAGGCAAAGCGGGCCTCGTCCATGGCCCCGCGGTACTTTCCGGCCGAGAAGCTCTTCTTGGCCTTGTTGTACCTGTTCTCCGCCTCCTCGTCCGCCGCGCCGAGCTTGTTGAGCCTCTCCATGGCGCTGCTTGCCTTGTCGAGGAATTCCTTCGATGAATCGAACAATTCCCGGAGGTCCTTGGCATTCCTCTTCAGCTCCGATGCGGCATCCCTTGCAGCACTCAGTTCTCCTTCCTCCAGAGCCTTCTCCAGCTTTTCGATGTCGTCCTCGATCTCGAATATCTTCGCATTGTCCGCCCGCAGGGAGCGAACGTTACCGAAGGCCTCCACGATGGGTTTCGTCGTGGAGTCCAGGTTCGAGAAATGGGCTTCCACCGCATCGTATACGGCCTGGAACGAAGACTCCATCTTTTCCATGGCCCTCTCATAACCAACGCCCGTAAAGCTCGCCAGTCGCCGGGCCTTTCTCGATTCTTCGAACTTCTGGTCCATAAGCGAGGTATCCATCTTATCGTAGGAGCTCTTGGCCTTCCCGTGGAGGTCCTTGAGCCTTTTGAAATCCTTTCTAAGCGATTTCCTCCTGGTGGAGACCGGCCTCAGGAAATATATGAAGAACACTATGACGAACTGACGAACAGTACCACCGGACCCACCCAGGCAAGGGCTTCCATTCCCAGGTAATCCAGAAGGGAGTACGAACCGAAACCCAGCGTCCAGATGATCGTCCCGGAGAAAGCTGTGAAGAAGATGCCCTGTCCGCTTCCCCTGTTGATCACGGACAATAATACGACGAGAAGGAGCAGGAGGAAGATTATCAGAACCGGCTCCTCTATGGCCGACAGGAGCAGAGCGTGAGATATTACGCCCTCCTTTATAATGATGAATCCCCTCGTGAACAACCTTGAGAAGAATAATATGAAACTCGCGATGGCAAGGATGATGAGCCAACCCTGGGCCGCGGCCCGGTTCCCCTTCTTTCGTATCCTTCTGGCGAGGATGAAGAGGCCCACTACCGAGCCGACCACGGCCACCAGCTCCATCATTCCCAGAAGCCAGACGAAACCGGTCCCCCGTATCTTCTGGAGCAGCGTCCCGAAATCGTCCGTGACGAACGTTCCGTATATCGCATACACGACCGATATAAAAAGAGCACCCGAAAGGAGTGCCCACAGGAGGCCCAACAGCCCCCAACGGGAATATCTCATGTTGACGTGTCTCATATCCTCATTCCCCATCTCTTTTTATTGTATTCATTTACCCGGTAGAGCACCTGGGTAATAATGGCCCAGGAATCGTGATTAAGCTAAATATATTTTACTGCACATTAGTATGAACGGGGTCTGGTACATACCTTTGAACAGAGATTATTCACATATATCTAAATAACACGTTTGCCGATTTCCCCAGCACCCATCCGCCTACCTTCAATTCATTGCTCAGGGGTTTGGACGATCAAGGGACGGTCCGAATAATATTGAAATTGGGAGATGAGAAATGGAACAGATCCCGCACGGTTCGGGGACGTACATCGTCTTCCAGCGGAACATAGCAAGGGCAAGGGCCCTTCTGGAGATCCAGAACGTGCTGGACCTCATCTTACTACACGAGGAGAATATCATCTCTGCCCTTGAATCCGCGAGCAAGGACGACGGTGCGATGCGGGATCCCGAAAGGAAGCTGCAATTCGAACTGGAGTCCGTCCTGGGGAGCATTCGAGGAATATTCACCTCTGCGGCCATGGAACAGGAAATGCCGCTCTATTACCATACGGTGGTCTCCACCGTCACCGCTTTTGAAAGTTATCTGAAGAACACGCTCATCGAGATGATGATCGACAAGAGAAGATACCGCAAGAAGATCAACAGATATTTTAGACAGAGGGTGGATTTCTCGCGTATCAAGGATTACAATATCAACAAGTACACCATTCAGCGGATCCTGAACATACGCACCTTTACATTCTTCAAGATGAAGAAGATTGACCTGGCGTTCCGACAGGTGCTCGAGAGGGATGACCGTTTTACCATATTCAACTCGCCCCGTCAGAGCAAGCGCCTTCGAAACTTCATCGAACTCCGTCATCTTATCGTCCACAAGGGAGGTGTGGTGGATGCCATATACCGGAGGAAGACCTCCTGCAAGATACGGGCCGGTGAGCAGTACCCCGTGATGAAGAAATATATTCAGGATTCCATCGGTTCACTGGTCAAGGTGGTGAACAACATCGAGAGGGAGCGCAGGTGCGGAGTTACACAACCACTCAATAATCCTGTTTGCGGATCCTCCGGGAGAAGAGCGCTCTGACGAGGAAGAACAGTCCCACCATCATGGCCAGGAGAGCCAGCGAAGGGAGCCAGGACGGTATTCCGTGCACGTTCCTGCTGTCGAAGACCAGTGCCACCGAGTTCTGATAATTGATGACCGGGTTCAGAAGCCCGAGAGTATCCGTGATGGCAAGGTTCCTCGGATTGGAAACTTTCCCGATATCACATCCGAGGAGGTACTGTACGGAATAGGTAAGTATGCTCCAGAAGAACGTGTATATGAGAAAGAGGGTTATTCCAAGGGTCACACTGGTGGCGGTGCTCCTCGAGATGGTGGCAAATATGAGGGAGAGCAGGACGAACGTGGCGATGAAGATCACGGTGAATACCCAGAATGCCAACGTCCCCCACAGGGAGGGGATCACACCAAACCTGTACCGGATTATCAAAACACACAGGGGAAGCGACAGCGTGACGGGAACGCTCAATGCCCCGGTAATACCCAGGAACTTGGCCCCGATGATATTGGTGGTCTTCATAGGCTTCGTTACCAGGAGGTCGATGGTCCCGGATTTCAGCTCACTTGTCACCGTGGAGAAACCGAAGACGACGGTCATGAGGGCCATGACGTAGGCGATGATGGGGGATACGGTGGAAAGGACGGAATCCGGTGTGTCCAGCCTTAGAAGGGCCTTCTTACCCATAAACAGGTTTAATCCGCGTTCCTCCTCATCGAACACACTCAAACCGTTTCCTGTGTCCACTATGCGGTATCTGTCAGTTCCGCTTCCGTTCCCGACATACCATTCACGGATCGTAGTGTTATCCCGTTGTGCGTTGGTGGTGGTCAACCAATCGGCTTCCTCCAAGGGTTCCCCGTTCTCCTCGAAGGCCTCGTGCAGTTCGGGGGCAACGGGCCCCCTCTTCAGATATATGGAATAGTCCTGGTCCAGGGAGAAAAGGAAACCACTGAGCTGGGTAAGGCCTGCCGTTGATGCGAGGATCACGAAGAGGAACAGGCCGCCCGCTACGAGCATCTTGGCCGAGAAGAAGTTACGCTTGAACTCGAAGTCGGCAATGGCTAGCACAAGGGAAATCTGACTTCGCCCGCCCTTGCGGATCCCGCCTTTGAACTTCTTCTCATCCGTGGCCAGAAATGTCCACCTCCGGTAACTCTTGCGCTGATCCTCGGAACATGATGAAATCCTGACGTTAAATAGATTGTGCATCACGGCTCCATCGACATTCGGATCTCAAGCCAGCGAGCGGTTCTCTTTAGGACCATTTGCCATCATTCAGGTCAGATATAACCGAGAGAAGCTCATTCTCCATGGCATCGAGGCCCATGGCCACCGATTCCGAAAGGCCAATGCCGTAGCCTACGTTCTCCGGTTGAACACCGAAAATGATTATCTCCTCTGGCGCCCGGCCCAGGGCAACGGCGATCTTGATCGCCTCGAGGATGTTGCAGTCGTGAAGCGATTCGGTGCGTCCAATTCTCATATCCTCGGCCTCCTCGGGAGTGAATGCCTTCCAGTTCCCCGGTTCCGAACCGAAGTTGACAGCATCGATGAGGAGCGCCTTGTCGAGGCCGTCCAGCCTGTGGATGATGTTCATTCCACCGACTCCCAGCTCGATGAGCTCCACGTTCTCCGGCAGCGATTGCTTTCCGAGCCTTCTCAGCAGTGCAACGCCCACTCCGTCATCGCTCATGATCTCGTTCCCGATACCGATAATTCCGACTCTATTCACGTGATATTCCCCAGGCAATGAAATCCTTGTTCCACGGCGATGCTCATACCATAATATGAATCTTGTGCACATCGAACAGCAAGCCGCAAATGTAATATACATGTTGTTTCATATAATCATTAGAAAGCACATAAATCATATCTTTCATACTTATTTCCCGGGCGAAATCGGAGGAAAATAGTGGAGTAGCGGAGCGTATCGAGGAGATACACACTACTGATGAAAAAAGCGAGCGGAGGTTTATTCAATGAAAACAAGTGAGAGGTATATCCTGTCAAATACCCGGCGAACGGTCTTGAAAATGGTTCCATCGGTGTTTCTGACTATCGGACTGCTGGTATGTTCTAGCCTGCTTGGCAGTATCTGCGCTTCACGACCCGAACCGGATCGGGAGAACCGCCCAATAGGTGAGCGAGAGGAACCGGGATCGGATCTGGATACGGAAGGGATAAACCTGGTGCATGATGAGGAGAATAATATTCATATTGTCTGGGTCCAGCCCGAGACATTCGACATGGGTCGGGGTTGGTTCATGGATAGCATGTGTTATTATTATACAAAGCTCGACCAGAACGGTACCACACTGGTGGATGATTACCGGTTCTTCCTCGGGGAGGGGAGGGAATATCATGTTCCCGAGAACCCCGACCGGGATCCCGATCTGGTCATCGATTCGGAGGGAAACGTACACATCGTGTTCGCTTTTGACCTGACCATATATTATGTGAAATTGGACAATGATGGAAATCCCCTGATCTCCCCCCAGATGCTAAGCCGCTCCGTGGATAATTCTATTGACATCGATATCGCAATTGACAGGGAGGACGTGCTCCACATCGTATGGGTCGACTGGGATTCTGCCTCCAACAGGATCATCTATCTGAAGCTGGATAATAGCGGTAATTCGATCAACTTCAGAAGGATCATGAACCAGTACATGGCCTATGATCCCTCGATAAGGTTGACCAGCCAGGGAAATGCGACAATCAGCTGGTACAGTTACCTGAAGGATGCCTATTTCGATGAGGATTGGTATGTGGAGATAATCGAGGTGGACAAGGAAGGAATAATAATCGGGGACATGATCTGGGAGGTGGGAAACCTGAGTGATTCGCACTTCTCCATGGAGCACATCCTGGATAACCGGGACCGGGTCCGGATAATATGGACAAAGAATGCCGAATTGAGGATGCTGAAGGTTGACCGGATACCTTCGATCGAGGATCGGGAAGACGAGGAAGATGATCCCCTGTGGGATTACCCTGTTCTGCGGCGCCTGTTCGGATACAATGATTTCCGGTTCGAGAATAGCACCCTACTGGCCCGGGTCAGGGTCCTGGAGCCCGCGGTAAGCATCGATAAGGACCGGAACCTCCACATCGTCTGGTATGATGATACCGGAAGCGGCAGCGATGTTTTCTATCTAAAATGCGATATGGATGGCAACATCCTGACCGATCCTACCTGTCTGTCTGTGTTTACGGGAAGGACATTCGACCCCGCGATCTGC
>CAYRFL010000101.1:14132-15695 GCA_964423515.1 uncultured archaeon | reverse complement strand
ATCCAGCCGCAAGCCGGGATAATGACGGCGACGGCTATCCCGACGAATGGAATCCGGGGTGGTATGCGGGTGATTCCACCACCGGCCTTTATCTCGATGACTTTCCCGATGACCCCACGCAGAGCAGGGACTCCGACGGTGACGGTTACGGCGACGATCCCGAAGGCAATGCTTCCGATATGATACCGTTTGATCCAGCCGCCTCAGTCGATTCCGACGGTGACGGTCATCCCGACGAATGGAATCCCGGAAAGAACGCCACCCACTCGACCACGTGTCTCCATATAGATGCATTTCCCTTGGATCCCGCCGCCTCCGTCGATTCCGACGGCGACAGGTTTCCGGATGAATGGAATCCCGGAAAGAATGCGTCCAATTCCACCAGAGGGCTTCGGCTGGATGGATTTCCCCTGGATCCCGCGGCTGCGATTGATACCGACGGAGACGGTTCACCTGACGAGTGGAATGCGGGTGAAAGCGTTTTCACCTCTACGACCGGATTGTTACTGGACCGATTTCCCATGGATCCCGCCGTCTCCTTGGATGCTGACTGGGATGGTTTCCCCGATAGTTGGAACGGCGGCATGACGGCAGGGGATTCGACCACGGGCATAACTCACCTCGACAGTTTCCCCCATGATCCGGCGGCGAGCAGGGACTCCGATTCGGACGGTTACCCGGACGGGTGGAACGAGGGCCAATCATCGGGAGAGTCCACGTCGAATCCCCCGCTGGTGTTGGATGGCTTTCCCTCGGATCCCGCCGCTGGCCTCGACACCGATTCCGATGGATATCCGGATGAATGGAACGTGGGTATGACCGAGAAGGATTCCACCACCGACCTTTGCAGATTGGACGATTTTACAGCAGACGCTGCCGCTTCCCTGGACACGGACGGCGACGGTTTTCCCGATGAATGGAATGCGGGAATGAGTGAGAAGCATTCTACGGCGGGTCTCTCCCTCGATGCCTTCCCATACGAAGGTACCCAATGGAACGATACGGACGGCGATGGTTGGGGGGATAATTACAGGGACGAAGGGTGGATGGAAGGGAGAACGGTGGGAATCTACGTCGAAGATGCGTATCAG
Source organism: uncultured archaeon (assembly GCA_964423515.1). Lineage (GTDB taxonomy): Archaea > Thermoplasmatota > Penumbrarchaeia > JASLWR01 > JASLWR01 > CAYRFL01. The sequence continues at coordinate 14,604 of CAYRFL010000101.1, read as the reverse complement.
CCGGATGCCTATCCTCTAGACGATACGAAATGGTTGTTGGATAACGATGATAATCGAATCGATGACAGCGATCCCCTAGACGACGATGAAGACCCCATTGGAGGTGACGACACAGAACAGGGATTCGAAAGTAAAGATATCTGGATCGTACTGATAGTGCTGGTGCTTCTTCTTGTGGTGGTCGGCATTTCCGCATTCATCCTCTATGACTCGAGAAAGGGAAAGAGCCCTGAGGAAGGGGCGAGTAAAACGGGAGCCGTTCAACCATCCCCTATCGAGGTGGAACTTGCACATCCGATGCCCACAGTTATGCAGGATGACAACTTACACGCACTGCCTCCGGGGGTGCGGCAATACGAACCTCCGTTGCAGCATCCGTCACAACCTCCCGCTCAATATCCACCCCAACCTCCGGCCCAATATCCACCCCAACCTCCGGCCCAATATCCACCCCAACCTCCGGCCCAATATC
>CAYRFL010000101.1:0-14032 GCA_964423515.1 uncultured archaeon | reverse complement strand
AACCTCCGGCCCAATATCCACCCCAACCTCCGGCCCAATATCCACCCCAACCTCCAGTCCAAAATCCGCCTCGACCTCCATCCCGACATCCGCCTCACCCGGCCCCCGCTCCCGTCCTTAGGGCAGAAGGAGGCGTTCATCCGCCACATCCGCCGCATCCGTATCCCGGATTTCCAACTCAACCGAACAGCACCGGCCAACCGATCCCGGGTCAGTTACCACCGATACCAGCCCAACCCCACACCGGGGTATTTCCGGCACAAATGTCACCTGGGGAGAGACAAGGCTTTCCGCCTCCACCAGGATAGAATGACGGGTGAGATTGACGGGTGGACGATGACGAAGGATATCTGATCATATGCTGATTATACGCTTAAGGATTATTAATGAAAGGATTACTTCAATTCGCCACGCCCAATGGCCATCACTCTATGGTCTTCTCTGTCTCCTCCGCTTCCATTCCCCGATGATGTAGTTCCTGTTCTCCTTCGTTAGAAAATCTATACCAATCCCGTTCCCGATCCCGCGTCCGGTATCTATCTCCCAATGTGAGCTTTTCCCTGCCCGGTAACTGCGTATGCCGACAACGTTCGTCCAGGCAATGAAATCTCGCGCGAGGAACCTCGCCTGCGGTTCCCTGAAATGAAAGTGGATTCCGTTTCGAGACACCCCTACCTCGCTTGGTTTCAACATTCTCCTATCGAAATAGGCCAACGTGAACAAGTTGAGAACGGAGAAGACCCCCATGCAATATAACACGGGAACAAATATGTTATCGGGCTTATATGATCCCTCCAACCACCAGATGAGCCAGAATCCGATAACGGCCAGAATCCAGAGTACCAACAGGGTCGGTCCGAGCCTTCCAAGTGTAATTACAGGTCTGTTTTCCCGCCATTTCAACCCCTCAGTTTTGGGCTTATCCTCGTCTGTAATCAAGACCTTGTTTTTCTGTTCCACCCATCTGCGATGCTTGCTGTTCCTGCAGAGGGAGAGTACGAAAATGGAAGTATACAGAACGATGAAAATGGCCAGACCTGAGATGCAGAGGACCCCCAATAGCACCGAGGATGGAATATCCGCATCGTCAATTCCCATCCAGAGCACATATACCGTCAGATTCCCATTTTCTCTTTCCGCCTCGCCGACGATGATCACCTCGTCCCCGCCCCTGTAGGCGCTCGCGTCCGTGTGCTTCCTCTGAGGTGATGGGTGCGGCCCGTCCTCGATATCATAATGCCGGTCCGTTCGCACCACGACCGAACCCGTGGGATCGGAGATGCGGAACTCCCGGTCCTCCTTCCATTTCCACCTGTAACTGCTTCTGTCACGGTATTCCTCGCCGAAAATGACCGACAACTCACTGCTCTCATTGATTTCCCCCTCTATCCTCACTAGTTCTCCGTGTGATATCATGCCGATATCGGTCCTATCGAGAGTGCTCCACTTGTATTCCGTATAAAAGTGATAGAATCCTCCAACAGCAAATGGCAGCACGAGAGAACCGATGAAGGAAACGAGGAAGAAAATGAATAAAGGATTCCGTCCAATGGACTTCGTTCCTCCCCCGTGCTCTTGTTTACAATGCTTGACCCAGCAATCCCTGCAAACGTAGGTCTTATCCTTTTTACACCAGAATAACATAGTGCCATACGGAAACTTGAATGATCTGTTGCAGCGTCCGCACCGCCTTGCCATAATATCAACTCATAGATTTGCATTCCCCTCTGATGCTACCTTAACGTCCTTCGTATCGGGATTCGAATCATCAGGGGATATTGATACCAAGGGGGAACCATTCTTGTCATCCCCGCCCGCACCATCGTCCCCCTCGCGGCTCCCATCATTTCCATTCACGCCCCCGCCTTCTTCGGAATCCATCTCATCCGAGGGATGCTCATCACTTATCCTGACATCGTCGATCATGTCCTCTTTCTCCCCCTCACCCCTCTCATCTCCCGTCATATCCCCTCCGGGCTCTCCCCACATCTTGGATAAGTCGCCCTCCTGCCCCCTCTTTCTCCGCATCAACAATATCATCAGTACGATCACGGCACATACAAGGACGATTGAAATGATGGACCATGTCAACCAACCGCTCAGCAGGCTGCTATCATCCGTAATCTCCTCCACCAGAACCACCAGCTCGTAAGTCCCGGTTCCCCCATTCCCATCCTCGACGATGAGCATCACCCGATACGTACCCGCGTTCCGGTAGCTGTGTGTCACAGTCATACTATGGCCCGCTGAGCCGTCGCCGAAGTCCCAGGTATAGCTCATTTCGTCCCTCTCTGCGTTATCCGGGTCGTCCGGGTCGAAGGATCCCGATGCATCGAACAGCACCGCCTCGCCCGCCTTCGCCGTGCGGTCCCTTCCGGCCATTGCCACCGGGTCCCGGTTGACATCGATGACGGTTATATACACGGTCTGCGAATCACGGCCCTCCCCGTCGAAAACGGTCACGTTCACAGTGTGAACGCCCGCATCCTCGTAGCCGGTCTCCCATATTGTCCCGGTCATGGCCCCGCCGAAGGCGAAGTGAAGGACCGCCGTATCAACGTCCGTGGCATTGGGTTCGATCACGACGATCTCGCCCTCCCGGACGGTCATATCGTCAATATTTTTCAGTACCGGCGGATCGTTCACGGGAAGGACGGTGACGTTCACAGTCATGTTCGCAGTGCCGCCCCCGGGATCGGCGGCATGGAAGGTCAGGGTTTCCCGGCCGAACCAATCCCTCTCTGAGGTGATCTCCACCATGCCGTCAAACCGTATCTCGGGACGCACCTTGTCGGACCCGGTACAGTTATAGCTCAGATGGTCCCCGTCGATGTCCTCGAAATGATCTGTCAGCTCAAGGGCACCGGTCATCACGGTATCCTCGGGAAGCTCGATATCCCCTGCGGTCTTCGTCAGTACGGGGGGATCGTTCACGTTGACCACGGAGATGTGGACCTCCTCGAAATCGAGCCCGCCCTTGCCGTCCGAAACTGTGAAATTTATCCTGTGAATCCCCACGTCACCGTTACCGGGAAGCCAGCGCACCACACCGGTAACGGGATGAACGTCGAACAGATGTGAGTTGTCGCCGTATACGAGGTCGTCCACGGGGTCCGTGTCCGCGTCAGTGGCGCTGATATTGAGGGATAATAAAACGTCCTCGGTGGCTTGTATATCCCCTATGCCTGCCAGCACCGGTGGGTGATTCACCACGCTCCACGAATGCTCCACCGTCGTCGAGGGCCGTCCAGTTTCGTCGAGAGCGTACATTTCCAGATAGTACCGGCCGCCGAAGGAAAGGTTTCCCTCCCCTATGGGAATTTCCGTTTCCCGCATATCCGTCCCTGAATACAGCTCGTCCCCCCCCGGTGTCGTTCCTATCAGTACCGTGTACGTCACATCATCACCATCGAGGTCCACCGAGGGCAGCCATTTCACGGTGGGGGCCAGATCGTGACTTTCGTCCGGAAAGAGAATGACCGGAGGGGATGGCGCGGAGTTGGCGACCACCACGGCCTCCACCGCACCAGCAAGGGTGAGCTGCGTGATCTTGTTCGCCTCCGTGAAGTTGATGGTATCGATGGTATCGTTCGCCGTATGATAGTAGGGATTCCAGTTCCTGACGTCCTCGTGCTCGATGATCTCCACGGCGGGATAGCCGAAGTTCCAGAAGTTGCGGTGATCGCTGTTCCGGTGGTGCTGGTCATTGTACACCCGGAGGTCGAGTCCGATGCTGTATCGAGCGTTAACATCCTCTAAAAGATCCCCTAACCACTCCGAGCGGTTGTCGTGCCACACCACGCAGTGATAACCGGAATCGTTGTTGTATCCGATCATGTCGAGCTGCAGGTCCCCCACGATGTTATCCACTCTCTGCCAGGCGTCCCGGACGTAGTTCTCGCTTCCCAGGTAATCCTCCTCCTCCGAATCGAAGGCCACGAATATCACGGTGTCCTCGAATCGATACTGCGACATGATGCGGGCGACCTCCAGTATGCCCGCTATTCCGGATGCGTCGTCGTCGGCCCCGGGAACGTCGAGGGCGTGGGTATCGTAATGCGCGCTGACCACGAACCGCCGGTCGCTGGAAACGTTGGTGCCGGGCAGCTCTGCCACGACGTTGATGATGTCCACCCGGTCCACCACGGTCCCGTTGTCCAGCAGGAAATTGTTCTTCGAATAGTTACCGTATGAAACGTCGAGGGTTTGGGAGTTAAATGGATCGGTCACCTCCTCTTCTAGAAGCTCCGCCGAGAGCTCCCGGAAGCGCCCGAAAATGTAATCCGCCGCATCGTACTTCTCCGGTGAGATGACGTGCCGGGTGCCGAAGTCAGTGAGATCGTGTATGGTGGCCTCAAGGTCCAGCGAGTTCACCTCGCGCAGCATGTCGCTCGGCGAGGAGCTTGCGGAGAACGAGATGTCCAGGTGCCTTGGAGCGTCCATGTAGACCCTGTGCTGCTTGACGATGCCCGCGCGGTTGTAGGCGATTATCCTGTGAGAGGTATGCGTCAGCGAACAGATGCCGGCCCCGGTCTTATTACAGTACTCTCTCCCCCGGAGCGGTATCGGTCCCGGGCTCCCGGGTACCGGGACCTCGGCCCTGGTGCATTCAGTGCCGTTCCTGGTCTCGATGATCACCGTAGCCGTGTCGGCGCCGGATGGTACCGGATCGGCAAGGTCGATGAGGAGGTCCCAGTCCGCATATATGCGTGATCCCGCATCCGAGATGGATAGAAGGGATGTCTCCAGAGGGGTATTCCGCAGCCGTACCTCGGCATCCGCCAGGTGGAGTTCCCATTCCCGGGAATCGGTTATGGTGGCGTTGGAAACGGAAAGGTTCCCGCCGTAAACGTCCACGGCGCAAACGGCGGAGACGATAACGCAGTGGTCCACGATGCTGCCGTTCTCCGAAGGTAGCGAAGGGTTCGAGAAACGGATGCCCTTCCATGAACCGGCACCGACAGCGGGTCTGAACGTTACGGGCTCCCCGGGGCTTCCGTCGGCCAGGAGAGTGCCTTTCACGATGAGCCCTGCGCCATTGTCGAAGGAAATGACGGAGCCGGGTGAGATGACGAGTACGTCGTCTTCCTCCACGACGTGATCCTCGGATATGGTCCGCTCACCGCTCCAGATAAGCTCCGTTCCCCTTTGCCGTACCGATGTGGATACGGGGGTCGGAGGTTCCTGTTCGCAATCCCCGGTATCGTCCAATGGATGAGAGATTCCGGCTGAATGGCTTCCGATCAGGATAATGAGGAAAAGAATTGCAACCGCAGTTGTCCTCCGGGGTATCGGGTCGCGTGAAAAGTACATGATAATGAATACTGCTCACAGGTATATTAATCTGGCGCCGAATTGGCGATCGATATGGGGCACATTGGGTAATGGCAGCAGAACCCATCAGCAGCCTAGCTTGCCCTTACACCTGCTTCTCCACGAATACGGTAATATCCCTTCCGGGAATGTTGATGGTGTGAACTGGCCTTCCGCTCATGGCCATCCCCTTCTCGAACACGAGCATATCACTGCCGATGCTCACCCTGCCGGTACCGGGGATGTCCACCGTGAACTCGCCGCGATCCGCCAGCTCCCACGCCTCCTTCGGGTCGGCCTCCTTTATGGCCTGGAATACGAACCTGGCATCGCCTTTGAAACGCGGTCCCACCTTCGAGAAGTCCGGTTTCACCCCTATCACCACCTCGTCAAGCTCATCCAAGGATACGAACTCTATCCCCTCGGCCACCATTGGGGCCGTCATATCGTTCAGGGAATCCCTCAGTGCCTCCGGGTCGGGCGTTGCTATCATGACGGTCCCGAGGGGGGTGTTGAGAGCCATCTTGTTCTCGGATTTAAAGGACCTCACGGCAGAGGTGATATCCACCACCACATCCCCCTTCCCCTCGGCCTGCTCGTCGATCAGCACCGGCTTCGGCCAATGGGATATGTGAATGCTCATATCGTTTTCCTGTCCGGCGAAGGTGGTCTGGTAGATCTCCTCGGTGATGTGGACCACGAAGGGGGCCAGCAGCTTCAGGATGCCCAGGCCCACGTTATAGAGGGTGAAGAGAAGTCCCCGGTCCGTACCCCGGTATATCCTGTTCTTGGCGATCTCCAGGTAATGGTCGGCCATCCTGTGCCACATGAAATTGATGGTATCCCGTACGGAGCGGTCGAACCGGAACCGGTTCATTTCTGTTGTGCACTTGTCCACCAGGCGGGAATAGCCCGATAACAGCCACAGATCGATGGGATGGAGTTCCTCCCTCATTTCCCCGAGCTCGAGCTTCGATGCGTCGATGCCGTTCTCCCTGCCCTTTTCCAGCGCCAGCGACACGAGCTGCTCGACGTTGTAGAGCTTCTTTCCCACGCTCTGGCCGCGGATGATGTCCTGATGCCGGAAGGCATTGTCCTTTCCAAGGGCGCAGGTGGTGGCGTAATATCTAAGCGGGTCCGCCCCGTACTCGTCCAGTATCTTCAATGGATTTATGACGTTGCCCTTTGAGGCGTGCATGGGCGATCCGTCCTCCGCCAGGATGAATCCTCCCATCATTATGTTCTCGAAGGGTTTCTTATCGGTCAGCAGCTTGCTGCGAAGAATGGTGTAGAACGCCCACGTCCTGATAATGTCATGGGATTGAGGGCGCAGGGACATTGGGAAATACTTCTCGAAGAGGGCATCGTCACGCAGCCAGAATGTGTTGAAAAGGGGCGAGAGGGAGGAATCCATCCAGGTGTCGAAAACCTCCTCGCTGCCCTTCATCCCGCCTCCGCATTCCGGACAGACATCCGCCGGACCCGCATCGATGGTGGGATCGATGTAGCATTTTTCCTCGTCCGGTACCATGGCGTGTCCGCAGCCCTCGCATTCCCACACCGGAATGGGTGTTGCGAAATAGCGCTGCCTCGATAGAACCCAGTCCCATGAAAGGGAGTTCACCCACTCCTCCAGGCGTATGCGCATGAACTCCGGGAACCATTTGATCTCATCCGAAGCCTTGAGCACCTCGAGTCGGAAGGGGATGGTCTTGAGGAACCACTGGGGTGATAGTAAAAATTCGATGGGGGTGGAGCAGCGCCAGCATGTTCCGACATTCTGTTCGAGGTCTTCCTGCTTGAAGATTATTCCCTCCCTCAACAGATCCTCGATGATCGCCTTCCGTGCATCCTCCAGGTGCATCCCCTGGTATTTGCCCGCGATCTCCGTCATGTTGCCGTGTTCGTCGATGCCCATATCCATCTTCAGGCCGTAATTGAACACCCAGTTCAGGTCGTCGCGGTCCCCGATGGTGCATATCATGACCACGCCCGTTCCGAAACCGAGATCCACCTCCGGGTCCACTTCCACGGGGACCTCCTTGTTGTATATCGGTGTCAGAAGTGTTTTTCCACGCAGTTTCTCGGCTCTGGGGTCGTCGGGACTGAGAGCCACCATCTGGCAGGTGCACAGCAGTTCCGGTCTCGTGGTGGCAATTTCTATCCTATCACCGGTCTCCTTCTCGGTGAAATAGTAGTAGTTGAGCTTCGTGGTCCGATCCCTGTATTCCACCTCGGACTCGGCCAGGGCGGTGCCGCATCGGGGACACCAGTTCACGGGGAATCGATCCTTGTAAATGAGCCCCTTTCTGAAGAGCCGGATGAACGATACCTGGGTCAGACGCCGATAGTACTCTGCATTGGTCTGATAGTACACGGAAGGATCCATTGACTCTCCCAGTATCTTGAACTGACGTGTCATCTCGCCTATGTTGGCCTCGGCGAAATCCTCGCAGAGCTTGATGAACTCGTGCCTGTCGTGGTCCTTCATCCTGATGCCGTACTTCTTCTCCACATTGACCTCTATGGGCATCCCGTTCACGTCGAAGCAAAGTGGGAACATAACGTTCTTTCCGAGCATTCGATGGTATCTCGCGGCAAAATCTATATGAGTGTAATGGACCGCGTGACCGATGTGCAGCGGCCCGGACGCGTACCTTGGCGGATTATCTATGGTGTACGGTTGCCTCTCGCTGTCCGGGTCGAACTTGTATATCTCCTCCTTCTCCCACCAATCCTGCCATTTCTTCTCTATCTCCAGCACGTTGAAATTCGGCATCGCTTTCCCTCTCAAGAATGGGGTCTCACGGATAAGAAAGAAGCGGACGCGAGGGGATTCGAACCCCTGAATCCTGGCTTAGGAGGCCAGTGCCATATCCTGGCTAGGCTACGCGCCCCTTTGTTCACCCCATGGATTGTAAGAGGGGCAATAAAGATTATAATATTAAAGTTTTGAGCAGTGGTTGGATTGAGTGTGAACATAAACCTAATATCCCAAGAACACACTCAGCGTCAGCGGAAAATAATGACTTTTCAATATCACTACTATACGAGGTTTTCACATGTCTGATGAAAAAGGGGAATTCCAGTCGATGGATGACGGCCCGGGACCTCTGGGCGAGCCGGAAGCGCTTTGGGACCATTTCTGGAAGATGACCAAGATCCCGAGATGCTCCAAGCACGAGGAGATGATAAGGGATTTCGTGGTGGGGGAAGCCGGGAAGCTGGGACTTTCGTGCGTGGTGGACGAGGCGGGGAACGTGCTGATCAGAAAGGCTGCCACAGCAGGAAGGGAAGACGCCAAGGGCCTCATACTGCAGGGTCATATAGACATGGTCTGCGAGAAGAACGAGGAGGTCGCACACGATTTCTCCCGGGACCCCCTTCGCCTGCGAACAAGGGGGGATTACCTGTATGCCACGGATACCACCCTGGGAGCCGACAACGGAGTTGGGGCGGCGGCAATGCTGGCGGTCATGGAGAGCGATTCCATCGAGCACGGTCCCCTTGAGTTCCTCTTCACGATCGATGAGGAGACCGGCCTTACGGGCGCCTTCCAGATAAAGGAGGAACTGCTACGGTACAGGCGTATGCTCAACCTCGATACGGAGGAGGAGGGAGCAATCTATGTTGGCTGCGCCGGGGGGGCGGATTCCACCGTGCATCTGCCGGTGACATGGGAGGATGCTGGGAGCGGTACGGGCGTCCAGATCACCGTTACCGGGCTGCTGGGGGGCCATTCCGGCGTGGATATACACACTGGGAGGGCCAATTCCAACCTGCTTCTGGCAAGGGTTCTCAAGCAGCTCTCGAGAAAGGTAAGATTCCGCCTCCAGGAGCTCTCCGGGGGCACGAAAAGAAATGCCATACCAAGGCAGTCACGGGCCAGTCTGCTGATAATGGATGATCAACTGCCGATTGTGGGTGGGGTGCTGGAGAACTGTCTTGATGGTTTTCGGAGCGAATTCACAGTGGAACCCGGGATCCGACTGGAAAGCAGACCCGCGGACGAGGCCGCGTCCAGATGCCTTGACGAGGCATCTACGGAGAAGGTCCTGGACCTCCTGATGGCGTTGCCCCACGGGGTTCAGGCAATGTCGCAGGACATTCCCGATCTCGTGGAAACCTCATCGAACCTCGCCATCATCGACCTTTCCGAGAAGGAACTGCTGGTATACATGAACTCCCGATCATCCGTGGCCTCCGCTCTGGACTGGGCCCTCGATCACATAGAATCCATCGCCGAACTGGCCGGAGCCGGTTTCAAGAAGGGCGGTCATTACCCCGGCTGGAAACCGGACCTTTCCTCCGAACTGCTGGCCATCATCGAGAGAGCGCACGAGGATGTGCTCGGTGAACGGGCCGAGATAAAGGCCATACATGCGGGTCTCGAGACGGGAATAATCGGAGAGAAGTTCCCCGGAATGGAGATGGTGTCCATCGGACCACAGATAGAGCACCCCCATTCCCCCATGGAAAGGGTGAAGATATCCTCCGTGCGGGATTTCTGGAGGTTCCTGCTGGCAGTTCTTGAGAGATGCTGATACTCCTGCCGTGATATGCCGCAGTCCGCCTCGGCCTTCATCATCGCTTCTCCTCCGACGTAATCAAACAGCCCATCTTTCGGAACAAAGTTTTTATACCGTTAAACATTTTCTTTACTCAATGGGTTTATTTGAGGTAATCATCGTAGTGGGCGTGATAGCATCCTTCCTGTTCTTCATGGGAGTCCTCTACTGGGCCCTGCGAACCCGGCGCAACAGGGACGTTCCAACACCCACGCCCGTTCACATCGATAGGTCCTATCGGGAGGCCTCGCCCGCCTACCCGACACAGGATTATCCTCCCGAGCCCGTTCAAACCCAGAGCAGCTACGACGACCGGTCGGAGGACTTCGAGACTGGACGGGAGAGCGATTCCCCCGGGGACGAAGAGGTGATCTGGGGCAAGATGCCAAAGGAGGAAACATCCTCGGTCATCATACCGGCGGGCAAACTTCCGGGCATGGCTGCCGCCTCCGAGGACGGCGATCTCGAGAACCAGGAGTTCTACGGTATCGAGGGCTATGATTATTCCGCGGATTACTCTGAGGAGGAAACGCTCGAGGATGACGAAGGCGAAGGATTGCAGCCCAAGATAGTCACCGCGGACGGAAAGGTCCCGGTGGTCGAAAAGAGGGACCGGCCCCAGAAGAGGATACTTCCGGAGTCCGTCAGATGCAATATATGCCTGGGCTTCATCAAGACCGGTCTGCCGCTTATTACCTGTATCTGCGGAAAGAACTACCACATTTCCTGTGCCAGCAGAATAGAGGAATGTCCCATATGCCACAGGGACATGCTTGATTACGACGATCTCGTGCTGGAGGCATCCAAGAGAGTGGTCCCTGAATGGGAGGATGAATCGGACGGGACCCACGTGAAGGATAGGGGGGAGGTCGAAGGGGATGGCAAGGGGAAGAACGATGGGGGGGACGGTAGGAAGGATCATGGTTTCGAGGTCAAAGCTGGATCGATCCCCGGACCGCTGGCCGGAGAAGCGGATGACGATAGTGGAGCGGATCCCGATGATGAGCATCCTTCCCAGGATTCCGGAACGTCCCTCGGGCTTCTAGATGACGAGCAGATGGATCGGCTGAAAAAGCTTCTGAAAAAGTACAATCTCGAGAAGTCGCAGGATCCCCTATCATCGCTTGCGCTCCTGAAAAGCGACTGGGATGATCGATAGTCCATTGCATCATTCCCGTGTAAAGCCGAGCCCTCCTGGCTCGACTTTACCAGGAAGACGGGCCAGCAAGCCTCGTCTTCACTTTTCTACATGAAGTCCAGAAGGGTCTTTGTTTTTCCAGTGCTATCGCTCTCCTTACCTCCGTTTCTCACCATACCGCCTCCGGGCGGTGAGGCTCTGAATCTCGGAGCGTCATCGGTGCCCGTCCACTGGTCTATGGATCTCTGATAGAGGCTGTTCAGGAGCTGTTTCTTATCATAACCGAACACCTCGGTTATGCGTGAGAGCGATTTGGCTATCCTATCTGCGTAGTAATCCCAGTCAGGGATGATATCGATGTCTCCCTCATCCGTTACCGGCTCCACCTCCTGCGGCGTCCTCTTACCGTCGGTCACTATGTAGGATACCTTCATTCCCGGTGTGAACTCGTAATTGCGGGCCAACAGCTTCTCCATGGCCTGGACGTTGGCCATTCTTTCCGGGTTCTTGTAGCTTGTCTCCTTCTTGACCGTCTTGGATATGATCAGTTTGGAGGGATCCACGTTCCCTCCCCTCACCTCGGAGATGACGTTCCTGGCCAGGGCCAGGACCTCTTTGGGTGCATTCTCATTTCCGGGGGTCAGTATGATGGAGAAAACCTCTTTTAACGTATCGGTAAGGATGTCGAATGAATCGCTGCGTCTGATCTCGTAACCCCTCACGAGCTGACCCTCCACGGGCCATACCACCTTTCCGACGTACCTCTTCTTGGCCCCGTGGGCGAAGAACGTCTCCAGCACCTTTTCGAATTCGAGGACCGCGCCCTCCTCGGAGAACCGTTTCGCCAGATCGTCCCCGAATGCTCTGGTCGTGTCAAGGGCTGCAAAGGGCGAGCTAACGAATATGGAATCCGTATCGGAATATACGACGTGAATGCCCTCATTCCTCAATTCATCGATTATCTTGGTAATGTTCCTGCGGGCGAAGTTGGTTATGGCGCCCCCGATGCTCTTGTCTGTGAACCGGTAGAAGTTGGAGGCGAAAACGCCGTAGAACGCATTCATGAGGACCTTTATTGCCTGTTGAAAGCCGTCGTAATACTTACGCTCCGCCTCGCTGCTCCCTTCCATGCTCATCTTCTTTGCCTTCTCCCGGTCCTTCATGAGCTTGCGGAGAATGCCTGGAAGGAGACCTTCCTTTACGTCGGGCGACAGGAACCTTGCGCCGTTGGGTGCCACGATGGTTCCGTGCTCCGACCGGGTCGTGAAGCAAATGTTGTTCGAGATGATGATGGAGGGATACATGGACTTGAAATCCAGAACGCATAACCAGTTGTACAGGCCGGGTTTCATCTCGTGAACGTAGCCGCCGATCACGCTCTTCGTGGAGCCTTCGTGTACCGTGAGGGGTATGCCGATGGAATTCCGGTCGGCCTCGCGGACCAGTATGGAATCGATGAGAGTGGAGGTCCTTCCCCTGACCACATCGTCCAGGGGCAGACGGCTGACCTGCGACAGATCGATGTTCTTCTGTATGATATCCAGTTTTTCCAGCAGGCGCAGAGGCAGCTCGGCATCTCTCTTGCAGTACTCTATTACCCTTTCGGGATCGCTGGCCCATTCCTGGTCCATCTTCCGGGGATCGATGTCCAGCTTGCTGACGCCCAGGTATTTCGACGATACGTATCGAAGGGTCTCTCTCTTTGGCCTCTTCTCCTTCTTCACCTGCTTCCAGGCATCGATTATCACCCTGCCCTTGCATGACCATCCCGAGTAGCCGTCATCCGAGAGGGGAGCGCGGTTCCTGCCGAGATCGAGCGAATCTCCCATCCTAGCCTCGCGCATCCGGCGGAGGATATGCGGTATATCGTAATTGTCGATGTTGTATCCAGTCAGGATGTCGGGATCCTCCCGGATAACTAACTCTATGAAGCTCTCTATGATGTCGTCCTCACTGCCCCTGAGCACCTCGAACCTCATCTCCTCTCCTTCTCCCCTGATGGCGCAGCAGATGCAGAGGATGGCGCCCGTGGCAAGCGAATTTTCGAGATCGAAGCTGAATATCTTCAGGTACGTCTTGAAGGAACGGCCCAGACGGGCCTCGCTGATATCGACAACCAGGTCCGTGGTGTATTCCAGAAGGGTTTTCTCATCGCCCACTTCCTCGCCCGCAACCTCGATTACGGAACCGAGGTTCATGTCGTAGTAGAATCTCTGGACGAAGGGGATGTCGGCAGCGAGGATGGTGTATTTCTTCCGGTATCTCTTCCGATACCTGGGAACCATGAACGGCCTTTTCAGCTCGACCCGAAGGCAGCTCCTGCTGACATTGTTCACTATAAGCGAAGTAAAGGAATGTCCCATGACCTCGGGATCGTTCGATATCTCGCCAAGGATCCTGGTGCTGGGTGATACGATGTAGAAATAGGGGAGGAAGCCACGGTACCGAAGAGCAATGGACCGCCCGTCCTTTGTCCGCCCGAAGAGGTCGATGCGCACTCCCTCTTCCTCCACCGCGTATGTCCCGTTCAGAACCCGTACCCTGTATTCGGACATTTACTTCCCGAATCCCCATAGTAATTACATATAGATAATATTTACCGTGGCGAAGGGAGAGATGGGCTTGGTGAGGGTATCATCGTTTGTTATCCCAGGCTACTTTCACAGAAATACGTCTTATGAGGGCGTGCTCCCGGTGCACTCCGGTTCCCACTACGTTCCGGGGCATCTTGATGCCCTGGAGCAACGTGGAAGCCTTCAAGGGCGTTACCTTGAAGACGCTCCTGAGCCCTTGGCTAACTCGCATGTTCGCCAAGACAGATGCGTTCCCGAAGGGAATGTCTTCAGTATCGGCGCGTTAGCCTACGGGCGAGCGAAGTGATTGCACGCCCTCGCCATAGCCCTATAATAATCATTATGTTGAGGGTCGATGTTCCATCGACCTTGGGTCCGGCACGGACCCATCTTATTCAGTTCATTATTATTATATCGGGCCTGCAATTGCTTCGCTCGCA
>CAYRFL010000100.1:10403-15723 GCA_964423515.1 uncultured archaeon | reverse complement strand
GTTCCATCGACCATGGACGGATCGAGATCGCTGGCGTATACCCTTGCACCCATCATCGCCGCTTCTATGGCAATGCCTCCGGTTCCGCAAAATGGATCCAGCACGCTCTGCCCGGAACCGACCATGGCAAGGTTGAGAAGTGCCCTCGAGGCGTTCGGAGAGAGAGTTATGGGCAATGAGAATGGCCTGTATTGATTCCTCCGTTCCCTCATGCCCTTTCTGTCCGTGGATGCCAGCTGCACTCCAATATATATCTTTCTGGACAACACCGCCATTATGGTCCATCTCGGTGAATTCAGGTTCAGAGTTCCACCACTGGATTTGACGATATGTCCCAGCCCGCCCCTCAATTCCTCCGTGGATATCCCCTTGAAGGCTCCCTCGACCCGAACACAGTCGATCCCGATATCATTTCTACCGGATGTCCATTCCCGCAACCGATCTCCGCAGGTCGAAAGAGCATCCGCATAATCACTTCTATCCAATGTCAACTCCCGCGTGATATCATCAGGGGAAATTAGAAGGCGAAATACTCCAAAGGCGTATCCGATCCTGTCCGTAAAGGAGTTCCATTCCTCCGTTATGTGCTCGGTTCCGAGTTCGATTATCTGAGGTGCGGTTCCCGTTATCTCGCCCTCGAGTCCCAGGGCCCGCATCGCTCCTCGACATTCCAGAAGGGGCAGCAGGGGATGTTCGCCGGAAGTAAGAATGAAGAGATTCTCGCGGTACTCGTTCATTGATTCACTGGCCAAACACGTAACCCTTTCCCTGCTTTTCTCACCAATGAATAGTTAAAATCGGATTTTTACTTTTGTATCTGTTTTAATCGGTTAGGTATTGGACCGCGGTGGCATTCGAGGACGGACCGGATTCGAACATACAGGTCAAAATCCCTGCCGATGTCCGTTCCCGGTATGAGCATGAGAATATGACCGGAGCTACCCTCACAGGTGAAGACGAGGCTTGCTGGCCCGTCTTCCTGGTAAAGTCGAGCCAGGAGGGCTCGGCTTTACACGTGATAGCTACTTGCCTATACAGGGACAAAAAAAAGTTAAAATGAGAAAATAATAACCCCGATGAGCGAGTAATGCTCCGTGGATAAGCTAAAGCGCAAGAAAGGCAGGGAGGCTCACTGATCAGACAGAGCATCTATAAATCCGTATCCATTATCATGGGCATCATAATGCTTGCCGTCCTTCTCGTAGGCGCATCGCGGGATATGGGACCCGGGAATGATGTCCTCGTTCGACCGGCCATTATGCGGGGAGATGAAAATAACCGGTTCTACAGGACCATGGACAGCACCGCATGGGCCAATCATCCAATAGTGATAGACGGAGAGAGATCGGACTGGATCAATAACTATACGACCCTGTCCATTGGCGTTGCCAGCGAGGAAGTCGATCTATACGTAGCCAATGACGAGGAATCTCTATACATCTGTATCGATGCGATCTCGGATGATTCCGGCGGTGGCAGCAGGAACAATTCGGTCTTCCTCACTTTCGACGGGGACGGGAGCGGAGATGCCCTCTCATATACGGGTGATCCGGCCGACAATGAGGTCAACCTCGACAGCTGGATATCCCTGTGCGATGATGCTGAGGCCGAGAGCTCGGACGGCAGCTCCAGGGTGAACTGCACCAACGACGTGGGTTACATATACGAAAGATCCGGAGAGAACGGGCTCCTGTACCTGCACAAGAACAACACATGGGCCGATGAATGGGGCTACGATTGGTCGGTGGGCAATCCGGGCACTCCCGGGCACCTGTGCTACGAGATCAGGGTACCCCTGGAGAAATGGAACTGGACCGGGGGCGACTCCATCTCCTTCTCCGTTCTGGTTTACATGGATGGGCGGGATAATCCCATCGGTTCATGGCCATCCAATATCTGGTACGAGGATCCCGATGACATGACCGATTGGGAGCCTACATTCCTGGCCACGGAGAATCTGCCTCCCCTTGTGATCTCGGCGGGCGCAAATCCCACATCAGTGCAGAACGATGACGAGGACCGGATACTGTTCACGGTGAGGGCAGAGGATCCCGACGGGGATATCAGCACCGTTCTACTGGACCTGGATGTCCTGGGAGGTGCCGACGGTACGGACATGAACGACAACGGAACGCATGGGGACGTCACTGCGGGGGATGGCGCCTATTCTCACGTCGCCACCGTTCCCGGCACGGTATCGCCGGGCAGTTACATTATTATCTACACTGTATTCGATGATCACCTTCCGAACGTGGGAATGAAATCCGGCACGATACGCATAACCGTGAAGAGGACCAATCATCCACCCTTCTTTGAGACCCTTAACTACACGGATATCTCGGGCATGGCATCGATCCCCGTCTTTGCCTACGAGGATATGAAGAACACTTACACGTTCAGGGCACACGACGACGATGGCGACATTCTGACGTATTCGGAGAACATCGGTGAGGTGATAGATAATCTCACCGATAGGGCCGGTTATTCGTTCGATCCCGCCCAGGGTATTCTGGAGATCACTCCGAAACAGGAGCATCTGGGCGATCACAGGTTCAACATTGTGGTCATGGACGGGAACGGAGGGAATGATTCCCGGGAGATACAATTATCCATAATCAATAAAAACGACCCGCCCGAAATACACAAGTTGATGAATTTCATTGTGAAACAGGACCAGTGGCTCAACATCACTCCCTTCGCATCGGACGAGGATGAGCCACTGGGAGACGAAATGATATTCTCAACGGATTTTCCCGAGGTCCTTGGAGTCAACGTAAGTGATGAGTTCTTTGTCTTCTCGAACGAAACTGGATTGTTCCAGTTCAGACCCAACAGCTCCATGGTACGTCGATATGAGACCTACATCGGCGTTAGCGACCTGTCCGGTGCATATGCCGAAGAATCGTTCTTCATCGATGTAACGAATGAGAACGATCCGCCCGGTACACCGGCCTTTCATCATCAAGCCACGGATTTCGAACCCCTCGTTGGCTTTCAGGCCGAGAGGACCGACGATCCGGATAACGATACTCTGACGTACCGCTGGTGTTTTGGAGATGGTACGAACAACGAGAGCGGGGTGGACCTTCTGTTCGTGACGCACGATTATGAGCGCGAGGGAACCTATATCGTCACGTTGACGGTGGAGGATAATATGGGTGGGGAAAGCGCGACATATCGTACGATAACGGTCACCTTCCCGCGATTGTATATCAACGTTACCGGGTCTGCCAGTGTTCCCTTGGCGGGAGCCAACGTAACGGTGAGCGAGGTGAAGGAAAAGGGACGGCATATTCAGAACACGACGGATTCCCGAGGCCAGCTGTGT
This sequence comes from uncultured archaeon, assembly GCA_964423515.1. Taxonomy (GTDB): domain Archaea; phylum Thermoplasmatota; class Penumbrarchaeia; order JASLWR01; family JASLWR01; genus CAYRFL01. The sequence continues at coordinate 12,395 of CAYRFL010000100.1, read as the reverse complement.
TTGCCTCTTGAGCCCGGAAGATACAATATCACAATTACCGCTCAGGGGTATCATAACCACAGTTCCGAGTTGGATGTCAAAGGAAAACGAACCTCGCTGGACATTGAGCTTCAGCTTCTGGAGGAGAAGGTGAAGGATACGCCCGGGAAAAAAGAGACGGGCGGCCGTACCTGGTTTTTCTGCCTGCTCGGTGTGGGAGTGCTCTTCTTCTTGGGCGGGGGAATGATTACGATATGGACCGTCAGGAGGAGGTGGGACAAGGTTGAACCCGAGCCCGGTCTGCCTTCCGAATTCGTGGGCAAGGGGCCGCCAGTTGCCCCCAGGAGCTCATATCCTCCGGGTCCGGTTCCCCCGGCGGCTTCCCCCATTCCCCCCGGAGGTGTCATGGTGCCGGAGACGTATCCGATGAGCGAGATGCCTGTAGACGAGCATCATACCTATGAAGATATCGTCCCCGAGACTACCTCCGATCCGGGCCGAAAGAAGCCCACCGTAATCTCCGAGATTTGGCCCGAAAAGGTACGAGCCGTCCGGGAAGAGGTCAACGTGATCAAGGTGACCAAGAAGATGGATAGGGAGGACATGCAGGAGATATTCGGTGGACGCCTACCGGACGGTGGTGGTGGAGGGAATGAAGAGGAGGGCGAAGGTGCTGGCGTTGAAGGGTATATAACCATGGAAACGCCGCCCGAGCGAACGATCGGAACCACGGCCCCTCTCCCCGCTTCAGTTGGCGAGAGCGACCGAAAATACACGTCACCGGAACGCCCCCCCGCTGCCGCTCAGCAGACGGAAATAACCGGCTCTCTGAAGGATATGGCGGACCTTCTCAAATCGTTCTCGGAGAAGAAGTAACGTACCTCGTTATTGTCTGGTGTGCATCTGAGATCGGGCAATTCGAAGGATGTTGTGATCCGTCGTGAAACCCTGGGGAACTGCACTTGGAATTATCGGGAAAAGATTAATATCCATTCCCCCCTTTTTTCAACTCCATGATCCAATGCCCGGGCTGCGGTACGGCATTGCCACCCCAGCATCGCGTTTGCCCCAAGTGCAACGTCGACGTGCTGCAATACTACATCATGGCATATCAGCAGCAGATGATGCTGTACCAGCAGTATCTGCAGTACGTCCAGTTCCTGCAGTATCAGCAGTACCTTCATCAACTTCAACTGCAGTACAATCAAGGACAGCCCGGCTATGGCAGGTATTCTCCCTATTCGGAGCCGGACTCCATGGGTTATACGCCCCAGCCCTATGCCCAGTACGGCCAGTTCTACGGCTATCAGCCGCCGCCCTCACCTCCCACCATGCCGGAAAAGATGAACGTCGTCGATTTCTACAGACCTCCCGACCGACTCGCACTGCCCTCACAGGTTGAGGACGTTGAAGGTCCGGGTGATTATTCATACCAGTACGAGGACAGTGGGCCGAACGTGAGATCGGGATTCACCGTGGACAGGGAGCCGTCCACAGGCCCTCAGTTCGGTGCATCACTGGACATGGACCAGCACGATGTTTCCCCCACAAAGGGCGATATGGCACCCTGGCCCGCCACGGAGGATGCAGAATGGACGGGAGAGGTGATTCCGGATGTGGATGCGGATACGGGTCCCGACATGGGCACCGATATGCACACCGACATTCAAGGGGAACCGCCCTTGACAGGGGGGGAGACACTCGAGGTCCTCTGCTACAATTGCGAATACGCCATACCGATATATACGGATGAGAGACCGCTGCTCATTACCTGTCCCAACTGCGGTCAGGAAGGGCAGATCGATTGATAAAATCCCAGCAATCTTATTATATGGGCCGGTGGATGAGGGGCCGCTCACTGAATGGGTTCGTAGCGAATACAAACCTTGCGGTTCGCTTCTGACAGCCCATTATTCGCTCATCTGCATTCGCTCATAATGGGCCCGTCGGCATATCCGTGATATGCCTAACCGCCCATTACTCATTCGCTTCGCTCATTCATAATGGGCCCGT
>CAYRFL010000100.1:0-10303 GCA_964423515.1 uncultured archaeon | reverse complement strand
TGATATGCCTAACCGCCCATTACTCATTCGCTTCGCTCATTCATAATGGGCCCGTCGGCATTTCCGTGATATGCCTAACCGCCCATTACTCATTCGCTTCGCTCATTCATAATGGGCCCGTAGATCAGACTGGAAGATCGCCACGCTTGCAACGTGGAGGCCCCGGGTTCAAATCCCGGCGGGTCCATTTTTTTACCGTCGATTTAGACGCGTGAGTGACCGTCAGTGTGTTCGTCAGTATAGTCGGGGAAGTGGATGGAGTAGGTTAACGAGATGGGGCCATGAATCGACAAGGGGCAGTATGCCCTGGAGGCCGGGGAGCGACGGCGGTCAGGGAGTAGGGAGTAAGATGCGAATATTTAACTATCTTTAATAACATCATTGTACAATAGAAATTGAATGATCCGATGACGAAATAATAAAGGGAATTCAAATGAGGAATGGATTCGCTCTTGTGATAGCATTCCTGGTACTGGCGTCCATGGTTATTGTCCCAATTCCTTCCGAGGCACTTGATTATGGGATGGATCACGATATCGGAGATGTTGATGCGTCTTTTATAGGGGAATACGCTGGTGATTTGTCCGGATGCTCGGTTGCTATTGCGGGAGATGTCAATGGTGACGGTTACGACGATATTCTGATTGGAGCAATGTGGAACGACGAAGGAGGTAAAAAAGCAGGCCAGACATACCTCATCTTTGGTAGGGTTTCTGGCTGGGCCATGGACACCTACCTGTCAGCGTCTGATGCATCATTTGTAGGGGAGAGAGGGGGTGATGATTCTGGATACTCTGTTGCAGGTGCAGGAGATGTCAATGGGGATGGATATGATGATATTCTCATTGGAGCATACGACGACGATGAAAGCGATTATGGTGCAGGCCAGACCTACCTTATCTTTGGCAAAGCTTCTGGCTGGACGATGGACACTGATATATCCGCATCAGATGCATCCTTTCGAGGAGAGGGGCAAGGTGACGGTTCCGGAATTTCGGTAGCAGGTGCGGGCGATGTTAACAAGGATGGATACGATGACATTCTGATTGGAGCCAATAGGAACGACGACGGTGGTACCGAAGCAGGTCAGACCTACCTTATTCTAGGAAAGGCCACTGGCTGGATGATGGACACAGATCTCTCGGCTTCGGACGCATCATTCAGGGGTGAGGACGCTGGCGATCATTCTGGAACCTCGGTTGCTATTGCGGGAGATGTCAACGGGGACGGATACGACGATATTCTGATTGGAGCGTATGGTGACGCCTATACAGGTAGCACGATTGGCCGGACATATCTCATTTTTGGAAAGGCCACCGGCTGGGACATGGACACCGATCTATCTACATCGAATGCCTCATTTTTAGGGGAGGACATAGGTGACTGTTCAGGTAGTCCAGTAACAGGTGCAGGAGATGTAAATGGCGACGGTTACGACGACATTCTGATAGGAGCTTGGCGCGATGATGAGGGCGGTGACTATTCAGGCCAGACCTACCTCATCTTTGGGAAGGCTTTCGGCTGGGCCATGGACACAGACCTATCTAAATCGGATGCATCATTCTTGGGTGAGGATGCAGGTGATGGTGCTGGAAATTCGATCGCAAGTGCGGGGGATGTAAATAGGGACGGATTTGATGATTTCCTGATTGGGGCTTGGCATGACGAGGAAGGGGGTGAAAAGGCTGGCCAGACGTACCTTTTACTCGGTAAATCCTCTGGATGGAAAATGGATACCAATCTCTCGGCCTCAGACGCATCTTTCAGGGGGGAGGATAGACTAGATTATTCGGGCTCCTCAATCGCAGGAGTTGGAGATGTCAATGGGGATGGATACGACGATATTCTGATTGGAGCAGACCGTAACCGTGACAGCGGTCTGGAGGCGGGTCAAACCTATCTCATCTTCCTTGACCATAATTCCGAACCGATATTGTATGATGATAATTACTTTCCTGGCAATACATCTACAAACTTCACGTTTTCTATTATGTATCAAGATATTGAAGGTGATAAACCGGTCAATGTCAGCCTCGCTATTGATGGGCATTGTTATCCTATGATAAGAAACAAATCCGATCCATGTGATTTTCAAAAGGGGGTCCGTTATTTCTACACTATGAACTTGACCGAGGGAAACCATCATTATTATTATTACGTATCGGATGGAAACGCTGGAATACGATTCCCCTTAGACGGTAATTTGATAATGCCACAAGATACAGACGACGATGGATTATGGGATCCCATTGACCCAGATAGGGATGGGGACAATGTACCGAATGTTGATGATGCCTTTCCTGACGATCCATATAGATGGAAGAGCGATACTAACGATACAGTTACTAATCCGGGCAGACATCGGTCTATCTCAAAATGGATCGGATTAGTCATTTTGGTGTTTGTAGGAGCGATGATTGCTTTAACCACATATGTCGTAAGGAAAAAGAGAATTGAGAAATCCAATCAATCGGAAACCGACGATCTTGGAAGGACTTGATGATTGGATTGAAGTGGTATAAAAGGAAGGAGGCTCGCGTTTTTTCACTCGATTGCCATTTATGGTTCTCTGATTCCTGTTGTGGAAAACCTCTCGCACTACCACCGACAAATGTCCCCGATACCACTGACAAATGTTCCCTCCGCCACCCGACAAATATCCCTTCACCACCCGACAAATGTCCCCAGTCTCCTTTCACCGATCACGCAGACCACGGACCCATTCAATCTCCACGGATTCTCAGGGATAGGGGTTTTTCTGGGAAAAAAATATTAATAAGCCAATTGCCATTCCCGTCCAATCCAAGTATCCCGTCTTAGCATAGACTGGCTAATGCGGCGGACTGTAGTTGGGCACGAAATGGAAGTAGTTCTCCACCGCCGTCCAGTAGCCATCCGCAGATCCCCGGTTCAAATCCGGGAGACGGGACCATTTCTTTTTTATCATCGATCTATCGGAGCATCGGTTCTCAATATTTTCCTTTCAAAATTGAGATCCCCCATACTTCCGGTTTACCGGACAGAACGGGCACAGAGAAGTCTAATCTACAATGGAACGGTACATATCGATATACCTCTTCGCAGAGGCGCTCCACGATGAATCATAGGCCATTGCAGCCCTTCTTGCCCGGTACATCTTATCCATATCGCCATACAGCTCGGTGGCTCTTTCCACAGCGGACACAAGGGCCCCGGACGAGTATTCGGTAAACAGGATACCCCATCCGTTCTCGCTCACGTCCTTCACAGTATCTATAAGACCCCCGGTGCGCCTGACCAGGGGGATGGTGCCGTATCTCATCGCTATGAGCTGGCCCAGGCCGCAGGGTTCGAACCTCGAGGGCATCAGGAAGAAGTCCGCTCCGCTGTAGATACGATGGGCCTCCGCCTCGTCGTAGCCTATCACGACGGAGATATTATCATTCCTCTCAGACAGTTCACCCAGGCGTTCCTCCATTTCCTTCTCCCCGGTGCCGAGAATGATGGTCGATGAGAACTCCGAGATCATGGGGAGAGCTTCGAGCAGTATGTCTATGCCCTTCTGTCCTGCCAGTCGGCTGACCATTCCGAGGATGGGCAGCTCCGGTGAAAGACCGTGGGCCTCCGCCAGGTCCATGCGGTTCTTCGCCTTGAGATGGATCGAATCCCGGTCGTATGTAGTGACCAGCATTCTATCCCTTGATGGGTCCCACGTATCACCGTCCAGGCCGTTGGTTATTCCGCAGAGCTTTCCAGTATTTTCCCGCATGACCCCGTCCAGCCCCCATCCGTACTCCGGTGTGAGCACCTCCCTGGCATAGGACTCGCTAACGACGTTCATGGCATCGCAGGCCTTTATCCCGCACAGAAGGAAGTTAACACATCGTTCTCCCTCGACCACGCTGCCTATCCCGGGTCCCATCTCCGGAAGGATCTCCCTTGAGAAGATACCCTGGTACTCGAGGTTGTGAATGCTCAGGACCTTGCGGATGCTCCCTTGCGATACGGCCTGATAGGCGAGAGTTACTGCAGCATGCCAGTCGTTCGCATGTAGAACATCCACGTTCATCCGATCTGCCAGCACGGAAGCTCCCCGGGAGAACCTGTCGAATCTCTTCCATAACTCCTCGCCATCATAGGCGCCGTCTCCCTCGAACATTCCCTCCATCCGTATCATCACCACGGGCACGGCAAAATCGTCGGATCGGAGAAAATGGAAACCCTCGGCACGATACATGACCTTGAATCCCTCCTCTCCCAGGAAGGAATAGGCCGGTAGAACCACCGTGACGTCGATGCCCTCCGCAAGGAGCGCCGCAGGAAGGCTTCCGGCAACGTCCCCCAGGCCCCCGACCTTCACCAGGGGATACATCTCCGCCGCCGCATAGAGAACCTTCATTCGCTCACCTAGCATCCCTATTGATCTCCATTGGTTCCGTACAGTATCCCACGCTTCGAGGAGGAAAAATCACTTCATTCGCATCCGGTAAATATGGAGAAACCCCAAATCGGATCGGGAGATGTGCATTCTCACGGCTTTACGACCAGAGCCTTGTCGTTCCCGGCGTCATAATGATCTGCCCCGACCACACTGACATCCGCCGCGGCTTCCACCTTCTCCTTGGCAAGGGATGCTTCGTTGATTACGTCGATGAGGTCCTGTATCAGCTCGTTCTGCTTGTCAAGCTTGTCCTCGAATCTCTCCTCCAGTGCCGCAAGGTCTCCCGGGGTGACCCGGTCCCCTTCGATTATGCTCTTCTTCCTCCACCTCCGCTCCAGGAGGAACAGGATTATGGAGAAAACCAGGAACAGGCCGTTTATTAGCATTATTATCAACAGGTCGTCCATCCGGTCGTCCAGTTCCTTTTCCGTTACCGCGTTCCCGTGAAGGTGGTTGCCTCTGGTACTGGACAGGCCACTGGAGAATATGGGATTGGTCCCGTTGTAATATTCTTCTATGTTGTCCTCCCCGTCCCTGTCGGCGTCATCGACAGCATCCTTTGAATTGTATGGGTCCAGTCCGTACCTCTTCTCCCACCAATCGGGCATGCCGTCGAAATCCGAATCAACAAAGATGGGATCGAATTCGCTTAATAGGGGATTTTTACCGGACAGGTATTCCTCGAGGTTCGTCCTCCCGTTATTGTTGGGATCATCATCTCCGTCCCGGGGATTATCGGGATCGAATCCGTATTTCATCTCCCACCAATCCGGTATGCCATCCCCGTCCCCGTCCTCGGTACCCTCCTCCTCGCGGTACTGGATAACGACTAGAGGTACCGTTATGCTGCCGGTCTTCCAGTCGAGGTCCATGGCCGTAATGGTGAGATTGTAGATATCCGGGGAGACTGATGGATCAACGGTGAGATCGATGGTGGCCAGACCCTTTGCCAGGACCATTCCCCTTGGGACCGGGATCCCCAGTGGGCTCAGGTCTATCATGATCCAGTTGATATTCTCCTCCCTGTCCCGGTAATTAACGCTGATCCTCACGACGTCCTCTCCGTCATTGAGAACGTGCGAGGATACCTCCGGTCCGCTCAGTACCGGTGCGGTTCCAACCTGGATGATGTCGATGCTTATTGTGGTGTATGAATATGAACCGGCGCTGTCTGTTGCCGTCACATTGAGAAGAAGAACGCTTACCGAGTAATTCTTCCAGACCGTGATCTCCAGGGAATAAACGTCGTCATGCGCGTAAATATCCCCGTTGGTGCCGTCGTCATACATCTCCTCGTCCGGGGATCCCCCTATGGGTGAGAGGTCCACCGATACCCGGTCGAGGTTCCCCTCGTTGTCTGTTGCCATAACGGATATGATCGCACGTTCCTCCCCGTCGTTCCGGACAGGGTTCGTGGATTGCGCCATCACCCTGGGAGCCTTGTTCCATTCGAGGACCACCAGCGGTATGATCCCCTCTATGATATTGTTCCCGGTATCCTGTACCGTTACCAGAAGCAGTTTTGGACCTCCCGTGCAGTTGGGGGACGCCCTCATCTCTAGTGAATATATCCCGTCGCCGGCCATGTTATCCCCGGCGGTACCGTCATCGAGCATGGGCGTTTTCTTGCCGCCGACCGGGGCAAGGTCCAGACTCACCTCCTCTATACCGCTGTCATCCTCCACTGCCACAGTGGCCAGGGAGATCTCCATGTTGTCGTTGTTTATGGATGCGGGTTCGGCTCCCGCTGCCATGATGACCGGCGGCAGGTCCCTGAAATCGGCCACCCTCACCTCCACGTTTTCCGTTATCTCGTTGCCTGATCGGTCCCGCACGGTTACGGGCAGCTGATAGGAAAGAGGGGTGGTGGTGGTCCTGATACCGCTCACCGTATAGATCCCATCCCGATCTTCCAGGTCGCCGTGCGTTCCGTCATCGTACATCTCCACCTCATCTCCAAGGCCCAGGGAGGACAGGTCGATATGAACGTACTCGATATCCGGAAGCCCGTCGTCATCGGATACGGTAACGGTAATGTTGCCCTCGTCAAGCCCGTCGTTGAGTATGGCATCGGAGTTCTGGGCTATGATCCTTGGTTCTTCGGACATGTAGCTGTAATCCGACAGTACCTCCGTGGATTGTACGATATACTCATCCACTCCGGCCCAGGCGGTCCAGAGGTTGTTCACCTCCTGTTTTACGTAGAATCCCACCGCGGAGGAAAAATACGTGGTCACGGTCCCCCCGGAAGGAGGATCGATGCTGTCCCCGTCGTCATGGGTTCCACCCTTGTCTTTGCCGGTGACCTTCAGTGTCTCGAATTCCCTGCCCCCCATGGGATATGCGCTTCCGTCGTGATAGCTGTCCGTGGGGATGGTCACATCGGTCCCGGACGCACCCACCGTTCTCTCGCTGTCGACATGATGGTACTCGTCCACCTCCTCGTCCCCGTTTGTCTGGCCCTCGATATTGACGATGCCCGTCACGTGTATGTCGCTACTGTACGTCTCCGATGATCCCGGGAGGAGTGGCAGTCCGAAGGTATTTTCGGGCTCGTCATATTCCGTGTAGATGTTCTGGTACTGGTGAATGGTACCCAGGACCGTATTCGTCTCGGCGTATCCGTCGGCGAGGATATGGACCTTGACGAAGGAAAGGTCGTCTGTCTTTACCCATATCTCGCCGTCCAGTGGCGCCTCGAGATCGAAATGGAAGTTCACCTTTATTCCGGCGATGGACTGCACTCCGTCCCCTGACGCGATGACGGTTCCGGTCAGGACCAGTTTGTAGCACTCGTAGGTACCCGAGGACGTCGAGATGGATTCGATGCCGGCCATTGTGAACTTCTTCTCGTCGTGATAATGATACGTTGCCTTCTTGTCGTCGGATTCGTCCATGGCGATATGATCCGCATCCCGCACGAGAACCCAGTAATCTCCAACCTCCCACGTGGGCGTCATGAACATGCTCTCATCGCCTCTGCCCGGTGGCTTTGAATGTTCCTCATCATTCGGTAGGGTTTTATCAACCCGGACAGCATGGGATGGAAACAGTGGTATTCCCAGACCATAAAGGGCGATGGAGAAGAGAACAGCCCATGCAATCAGCTTCCTGGTCGAAGACATATATCAGCACCCGGTGAGGCAACGGACCGCCCATCATGGGAACCGGTCCATGGAGATACAATATGGAATGTAGCGATCGACTTTTTCGGTCTCGATATAAAAGCCTCATACTTATTTAACCGTTTGTTCTCTTTTTGATGGTGGATTATCTCGAAATTGAGCTGAAGCAGCACCATTGGTTATTCCCGGAGGGACCAAAACATTCACTAATTTAATATAATTTAACTGCATAATCCATCCCGACATTGAGATTTGGTATTACGATTGGACATTACGGAGGATTGAAAACTATGAAGATGCTTGTACCGACGGCAGGGCCCAAACCAGCGAAGGAAAATGCCGATTACATTCTGGATATGGCGAGCAAGTTGAAGGCGGAGATAGCAGTGCTCCATATTCTGGACGTAGGTGAGTTCGACGAGGGGCGGACGGCTCTCGATATTTTCGAGGAGGCCTCCAAGAGATTTGCTGTCAAGGTCGAGACCTATATGAAAGAGGGAAAGATCGTCCCAACAATATGCGAGTTCGCCAGGGATATCGATGCGGACCTCATAGTGATGGGTGCCAGCAAGGGACAGATCGTGGCAGATTGGATCGTCAGCGGGGTATTGCAGGACGCGCAGAAACCTCTTGTGATCATACCCTGGGCGTACGTTTAAACGCTCCATCCCACCTTCGTTGTTGATGGATACATTTGCCCCGGAAAGGGTCAAATGTATCATTATTCTAAATAATTCCAAAGGTACTGGAACACCCGGTCGTGTTCTTTGGGTCCCTCGGATAGATCGGTTCTGAACATTTCCATATCGGATATCGTAGCAGAGCCCATGGGTGAACCGTAGCCGATTTCCGGCGATACCGGGACAGAAGGGGTGAAAAATCACAAACTATCCGCCTTTCCACCTCGTTTTTTCCTTCTATGGAGTATGTAGGCTGCAGAGAGGGCGATCACGACCAGCGCAGCAACTATCAGGAAAGGCCACCAGTCTTTCTCCGCATCAGGTTCTCCCTGTTTCTCGGGAACGTATTTGACCCTGTCGAGATCGTAAACGTAAACGTCCAGCTTCGACGGAGGAGAGGTGGACGTACCCTTGCCCGCACCTCCTTCCAGAGGATAGAAATTCACCATATGAGGATCGTCCCATCCCGGTATCAAGGGAAATGGTGGATAGGTGGCGTTGCTCTCCCTGGATCGGATAGCGATGGACGCGTCGTATTCCACCCGTATCTCCACGTAGCTCCTGTCCGGGTTGAAGGCCGTTATCGGTACCTTGAGGCCCCTTCCGACGATATCTATCTTCCATATCTTTCCGACCTTGTCAGCATCGACCTCCACGTTCAACTCCTTCTGCCCCTCCATCCGGATGTCAATGGGTCCCCGGTAATTTACGCTGCCGTCCCCACCCACGTCTATCTCGTAGCTCAGGTCCCCCGTCTGCAGGTCCTCCGCAGAGGTTACCTGGTAGGTCATAAGAAACCTAACGTGCCCCGTGGTATTGGGGATGTAAACATATTTCGTCTGATTCTGTGTATCGGAAAACCCTGCCTGCGTTATGTCGTTCCACCGGGAATATTCCCCCTCCCAAGCCGCCAGGAATTCCCCGGAGCTGTCCTCGATCTCCTCCGTAACGAGGATATCCTCTCTTTGAAAGACCTCGTAGGCATCTCTTGCGGAGATGTTCATCTCCGGGTACTTCTCCCTCAATCTCTGGAGCACGAGGCAGACCCCAACCGCGACGTCGCTCTTTATTAGGCCGTAGCCCTGGGCAAAATCCGTTCTCCTCTCGTTCCTTCCGATCTCCGAGCCTTCCTCGGGGATCCCTTCGCCGGATTGAACATACTCCGTGGTGAGTTCGAGTATCTCCTCCACCTCGTGTATGCGGGTCTCCGGAGAGCTATCCCAGTCCAGCCCGTATTCTTCCCCTCCGTTCCAATCCTCCCGCTGGTCGCTCATTCGAAGAGAGGGGCAGGCCTGGAACATCAGGGCGGCGAGGCCGGACACGTGAGGGGTTGCCATGCTTGTGCCGCTTATGGCCAGGTAGTATGGATTCGGATTGCTGCCCTGGAGCTTGTTCATGGCCGAGATCAGTGTCTTTCTGGCATGGGCGGACCATATCTTCACTCCCGGGGCGCCCACGTCGGGCCAGGTCTCTATCATGTCCGCCTTTCCCCTGGAGGAAAAGTAGGCCATTCCGCTGCCGTCCCGCTCGAGGGCCGCAACCCCGACGTTGACGGGTGTGTTCGCGTAGGGTGACGTGGTTATCTCATGGCCGTCATGATCGTCCTCCCCGGCGTTTCCGGCGGCGAATATGCAGACCACGTTGTTCTCCACCGCCAGCTTGTAGCATAATTGGCTTATGGTATCCTCGGGGTCCCATTCCTTTCCCGACGTACCCCAACTGTTCGATACGATCCTGATGTTATGCTCGTTCGCTCCCGGTTTTGTATTGTCGTAGACCCATTCCAGGCCCCCCACGACGTTGGTGAGCGTGATACCGATGTCTCCCACGCTCAGGCCGATGAGGTTTGCTCCCGGTGCAACACCTCTCCTTGCACCTGCGGAAGCATCACCGTTCCCCGCCACCGTTCCCGCGCAGTGTGTCCCGTGTCCGTAGGACGTGTCCGTGTTTATCCTTTCGTGCCACGGCCCTCCCGGTATATTCGCCTTCAGGTTGACGATGGTCTTCTCCCCGTAATCGAGATCGGGATGATCTGCATCTATTCCGGTATCCAGGATGACCACTGTGACGCCGGACCC
>CAYRFL010000099.1:0-15788 GCA_964423515.1 uncultured archaeon | reverse complement strand
TTCTGGATAACGACATCAACGAAGTGACCCTGGGAAGGGGCCGCGCAATGCCTGTCGGCCCGCGGCCCCGGAAGAACTTCCCTTTCCGGGTAAAACGCAAAACTTCAGATAATTACCGCATTCGAGGTAAGACCATGACCGAGATAATGGAGATCGACGTTGAGCCCCAGCTCGTGCTGGGGGTGCGAAGGAAGGGCAGATACCGGGAGATGGCGAACATCTTTCCCGTGATATTCCAGTACGCCGTATCGGCCGGCGCCAGGATAGCGGGTCCCCCGACCTTTATTTGCCGCGAGACCTGCGAGGAGGAGGCAATGAAGGCGGATGCCGAGGCCAGCGCGGACCTGGAGATAGTTGTCCCGGTGGCGGAGGCGATGGAGGGCACCGACGAGATAAAGTGCTACGAGCTTCCCGGCGGCAGGATGGCGAAGACGGTCCATCGGGGACCGTACGAGGCGTGCAAACCGACCTACGACAGGCTCTTTGCATGGATCGCCGAGAACGGCAAGAAGATAGTAGGTCCGATACGCGAGACCTATCTCAACGACCCGCGGGAAGTGGCGGAGGACGAGATACTGACGGAGATATACGCTCCGATATTGTAGCGGACATATGCTTTTTCCGATACTCCCGGATGCGGCCGACCACCCGGCGGGTACCACCGGAATATGACCATCGGAATGGTTGTGCGTTTATCCTGCACAATGCTGTATCGATATTATTCATTTATCTGTTCTCTACCCGGTCCAGTTCGCCCACGCCTTCTGCACCCCCGTCCTCCTACACCTCCCGGAGATCATGGGCGAAGTGTAAGATCGAGGAGGTAGGTATCTCCTTTCTCACTTCTCATCGGCCCGAACGAATGGATTGCAGCTCCGATGTTCCAGAACGAACTATGGGAATGGATGCGTATCTGCTTGTCAAAGTCCTGAATCATCATGTTCGGATGATACCCGATCTTGAAATCAACCCATCTACAAAATAGGCAATTCCTTCCGACCCGCCTTGAAAGATCAAGATTATATGGCCGGGATCCCGTTGTGAGGCAGATAAATACAGGAGATATCGGATATGCCCCTTTTTCGCCGATACCGATACAAATGCCGATATCTGGAGGGGAGACATACCTATCCCGTGGAGGGAATTTTTCATAATAGTTTGATACTCATTCCGGTAACCAGACCGACATTTGTTCATTCCCATCCCGGACATTTGTTCACTTCCGTCCCGGAGATTTGTTCACCTCCACTACCAACAAATGTCCACCGACAGGCGTGACAACCGCAGCATTCGCGCCACACGGACCATGGATGAACTACTGCGCGATCGGGGAAAACGACCAGGGGCACGCCCGGATGCCGGAAATCCGCGTCGACCGGGTTTTTACAGCATAATTAATATATCGGAGTATGCGAATGTCAAATGTCGCTTCAGTTACTGACTTATAAATGTGTCTGCCACCAGTTGACACTTTCATACATATCTGTCAATTTGAAATTGACACCTTTAAAAAACAATTCGCGGAAGCTGTATATTCGGCTCTCCACTACCGACGTTTTTACCCCGCCGTTCTTTCGTACGTCGATATCGAAAATACCGGATCCGTTCGATTCTTTTCAGTACCCCGCCCGAACCGCATGAAAACATTTTAGGCATAGAAACAATATTTCCAACCGATGAAGAAGCGGGTAACCCTTGTGGTGCTGGGTCATGTTGACCACGGGAAATCCACCCTTATAGGCCGGTACCTTTTCGAAAAGGGCATGGTGGGACAGGACGAACTTGAACGATACGCCGCACTGGGAGCCGGGATGGGAAAGGAAAGCTTCAAGTACGCATGGATAATGGACCGGAGCGATGAGGCGAGAAAGCGGGGCCTAACCCTCGATCTCAACTTTGCCGATGTGGAAACCCGCAGAAGGGAGATTCACATAATAGATGCACCGGGCCACAAGAGCTTCCTTAAAAGCATGATAACGGGCACCACCGGGGCCGACGCCGCACTTCTGGTGGTGGACTGCCAGGAGGGGATAATGCCCCAGACCGAGGAGCATGCAAGGCTGGCAAAGCTGATGGGTCTGGACCACGTTGTGGTGGTGCTGAACAAGATCGACAAGATCGATTACGGACCCGAGGCCATCGGACTTGCGGCCACCGCCACCAGAAAGCTCCTTGAAGACCTGGAGATCCGGAAAATAGATATAATCCCGGTATCTGCATGGGAAGGTGAGAACCTCACCACGTGCGGGGAACCCATGGCCTGGTACGACGGCCGGTCGCTGAACGACGTCATGGACTGCCTTGAGCCGAGGACCATAACCGCCGATGGGTCCTTCAGAATGCCGGTGATGCAGGTCATAAAGATCGGCGGAGTGGGAACCGTGGCCCTGGGCCGGATCGAGAGGGGAGAGATCGGGGAAGGCGACGAGGTAATGGTGGTTCCGGCGGACAAGGTGGGAGTGGTAAAATCCATCGAAGCCTACGGGAAGAGTCTCAAAAAGGCCGTTTCCGGCGAGACCATCGGCGTGGCCCTGAGAAATATCGGCCGGGGTGATATTCGACGCGGTGATGTTCTGGGCTCCATCGAAGACCCACCGCGATTGGCAGATGAATTCCAGGTAAAGATGGTGCTCTTCGGTGATGTGGGTGTGGTAAAACCGGGCTGGTCCCCGTATATTCATTGTCATACCGCCGCAGCCCCGGTGAGACTTTCGGCCATCGATATCAAGTACCACCCGGACTCCGGAGAGGAGATGGACCGGTCCGAATCGGGATACCTCATGAAAGGGGATGCCGCACTGGTCCGTTTCAAACCCCTCAAGCCCCTGATCATCGAACCGGGGGAAGAGCTGCCGGGAATGTCCCGCTTTGCCCTTCGGGCGGGCAAGAAGACCCAGGGCGCCGGCTCCTGCATCTCCGTAACCCACACAGAAAAAGGTTCACGGACCCCCGAGGGAAAGAAATCCAAGGGCTTCTCCTACAAGTGGCAAAAGACAGGAAAAGGTGCAAAGGATAAAAAACGCCGTCTGGACAAGAAGAACCGCGACATCTGGGGCCGACCCATCCGGCGGTGAACAATTATTTTTCATGTGGATTCCGCGGGCGATTGCGATATAATACGTCATGTACTACCGGCAATGAACCTGTAGAGGGGGATCGGTTCAATGCCATATCCCCTGTAAGAGATCTCGGAATGACGGTCTCATCCTCAACGCCCCATGCCTCTCCCGCCATACCGCCATACCCTACGCGAGTATCCACTGCGCCAATTTCGATTAGAACTATCACTACGAGTTCGGTTATTGACCATGAGAGATCCCTGTGCAGATCCCCGACACTACCGATCGAGTGGTAAAAATGGGCTCGCCGGGATTCGAACCCGGGCTACAGGCTCCGGAGGCCTATGTGATATCCAAGCTACACTACGAGCCCTGTTCGCTCACTGTGATATCCCGGTGAACGGCACATTGCTATTTCAAAGGTTTTCATCCCGGTCACGATACCGGTTTCCCGAACCACTGGGTTCGGACCGATCCATGTATCCTTACGTCATCTGTTTTCCTTCATCACTGAACTTCCTGTCAATCCCCACCAGCAAGGCGGGGAGCACCACCAGTGATGAGAAAAGCACCAGGACCACGATCAGGAAGGCCAGGGTGCCAAATGCATGGAACATGCCAATGGGGCTGAAGGATATGATGGCAAAGCCGGCCCCGGTGGTGCTGCCGGCGGCCAGCAGGGCGATGCCGGTGTGCTCCATGGCAGTGTCCATGGCAGCTTCCGGCCCGCCCCCCTTCTCCCTTTCCTGGCGGTAGCGTTCAATGAGATGGATCGCATAATCGATGCCTACCCCAATGGTCATGGCGGCAGTGGTGGCGGTAATGGGGTTCAGGGTAAACCCCAGAAGCACGGTGGCTCCCAGACTGGCCCCCAGGACCACGATGACAGGTACCACGGCAATAAGCCCGTAACGCAGGGACCAGAAGAGCACTATGACCACCAGGCAGCAGACCAGCAGGGAGATCAGGGTTGATGTGAACATCCCATCGGTCATGGCCTTTAGCATAACGTCCCTTTCGAATGCGCTGCCTGCATAGGACACCGAGGTTTTCTCCAGGTCCTCCATCGCAGACATATCCTCCACGAGCTGGTCATACATCTCCCTGATCTGGGCCCCTTCAACGGAATTCACATCAACTATCAAGCGCACCATATCATAGGAGATTCCGTCATTGCCGGGGCTCAGGACGGCCTGGACATCCCGGGGTAAAACCTTGCCCGGTATCCCCTGGGTGATAAGCACCTTCAGCACTCCTTCCACCTGGTCCCGGGTGTCCGGTATGCCGTCATTGTCGGTGTCGGTCATGTTTGCCGCCATGGTAGGCACGCCCCGGGCCATGCGAATATATCCAAGCACCGACTGGACCTGGGGAGTGTTGTTGGCCAGGACCACATGGTCATCATCCGCCATGGCCCGGATGGAGCTGTCCAATGCCTTCAGGAATTCCGGATCCGAAACCTGGCCGGACACCACCACGGAAACCTGCTCCGCCCCCATCATCGAAAACTCGCCCTGGATCACATCCAGTATCTGTATCTTCTGGGCCCCTTCAGGCATCATCTCCCTTCGGGAAACCTCCTTTTCAAGCTGGGTTGCCAGTGCGAAGCCTCCCACTGTGATGACAAGTGCAATGGCCACGATAACCGCCGGGTGCCTGTACGCCCCCCTTCCCATTCCCACGATCCCCCGGTTAACAATTGCCTGGAGCTTCCCGGCCCCTGATCCGTTCATCTTTGTGCCATTATCGGGAGATCCTTCCCGGATACTCCTTGGAGCCCCACCTTTGAAAAGCCTCCTGCTGAGCAGCTTCAATGAAGGCACGAAAAGCATCATAACCAGAAATGAGGCTGTTATTCCTATGGCCAGGACCAATCCTAGGGCCTTGATGGCAGGAATTTCGGAAACGGCGTTGGAAGCGAAGGCGATTATGGTGGTCATGGCCGACAGGACAATGGAGATGCCAATGAATTTCAGGGCAAAGGCCATGCCCTTGCCGTCGCTGGAAAACTTGCCTTCCTGCTCCTTGAACCTCAGCAGGATATGAATGGCAAAATCGATTGACAGCACCAGGATCATGATGGGAGCCAGGAAGGTGAGCTGGTTGAAGGATAGTCCCAGCAGGGAGAACAGCCCGAAGGTGATAACAATGGTAACCAGAAGGCCGAAAAGGGATATGAACAGGTCGATCAGGCTCCTGAGGGAAACCAGGAGGATGATGATCAGGACGAGCACCGTTACGGGCATTAGCACCGACATGCTGGAAATTGTGGCATTTTTTATCTCGCTGTTCCACCCACCCAAAGTGCTGGCCTCATATCCTTCCTGCAGATCCACCCGGTCCAGGGCTTCCTGGACCGCCAGTTCAATGGATTCATCGGCATGTTCCAGGGCGTCCTGGTAGAGTGCGTAGTCCACCTTAACAAGTATCAAGGCATAGGGCCGCCGGCCTTCTAACTCATCGGAGACCAGGGGGGCAAAACGGCTGTCGGACATTGCCATGGAAATGGTATGCTCCAGAACCGCCTCCGGTGCATTTTCAATATCAAGCGTCCCGTTTCCGGAGGCCGTCAGCATTTGCTGGATCACAGTGGCAATGCTTACAACCGGTGATACGTGGGTTATCAAGTAGGGCTGGAGGTCTGGATGGGACCGTATGGAATCCCCCAGGGACAGCAGGGCCAGGAGCCCGTCTCGGTCCAGGATGTCGCGGTTTCCGGCCTCCGCAACACTGACAATGGTGCTGCTGGCATTGAACTCGTCCCGGATCTCCCAATCGGTTTCCCTGAACCGGTTCTCCGGAAAGAAATCTGACATGTCGGTCTGCATTTCCAGGTCCGAGAGGGGAACCAGCAGGCCTCCGGCGGCCAGAATAAAAACCACCGCGATGATCACGGGATAACCAGTGACCAGGCTTCCCAGGGTGGTTGCGATCTTATCGAATATTGATGTTACGGGCGGCATCAAAAATTCTCCTTGAAATGCTTATTTTCTCACCCGTGTCCCGGGCTTTTTCCTTCCAGCCGGAGTAACAAATCCGTATTCCAGGCCCTGGACCCGGCAGGTTTCAACACATCGGCCGCAAAGTGTGCAGTCCCTGCGGGAAGCTCCGCTGGTTCCCTGTCCGGTGGGGCAGATCTTATCGCATCGACCGCATTCAACGCAGCTGGTGGTGCGGAAAAGCCTGTTCAGGCTCCTGGTCGAGGCCAGGGACAACAGGAGGCCGTACGGGCAGATCAGCCTGCAGTAAGGCCTGTACAGAAATATTGAAAGAACCAGTATCCCCAGAAAGACGAAGAAAAGAACCGAGGTGACAGCCAAGCCGAAAAAGGCACCGGCACCGGCATATTCCAAAATGCTATTGGTAAATACCAGGCCCAGGACCAGAATGGCCAGGAATAACACCGTTTGGACCACCAGAGGCAGATATTTGGGCCGTAAGGTGATCTTCTTGCCGGGGATGTTGAAGGCCAGTTCCTGGAGGGCGCCAATGGGGCAAATGTATCCGCAGAACACCCTCCCGAAAATATATGTGAGTACCAGGAACAGGGCAAGGACCCCGATAATCATGGGTAAGGGTCCGCCCAGGCTTCCCGGGTCCCGGGTGACCAGGGTCTGGAACTGCAGGGGGAGCATGGGCGCCAGTATCAGAAAGCCCACAAGGCCAGAAACCATGAGAAAGACCAGACCGATCTTTCTGGAGAAATGGCCCCTGCGCATGAGCACAACGATCAAAATGAAACTGACCAGGGCATATATCATACCGGCAGCCTTCGGGATCCCGTCAATGGGCATTTCAAACATCCCCCCTGGAGATCACTCCGTTCAGGAAAATGTCCACCACCTGCCCGGTGGTTTCTTCGGAGAGCTCATGGAAAGGATCGACCCCGATCATCGCTTCCATGATAAGGTTCCGGAGAAAATAGCTGGTTAGAAAGATGGCTGCGGTTTCCATATCCAGCTCTTTCCTGGCCCGGGTGCCGAGTATGTCCCCCAATGCCTTCACCCAGAAAGCCTTGATCCTTGGTGGAAACTCCCCCAGCTTCTTCTGGACAAGGGGATTGGCCCCCTGCTCCCTCAGCATGATCCTGAACAGGTCGGCCCTGATCGCCAGGCGGGAATGGGTAAGGTTGCAAAAATTCAACAGGTCCTTTTCAGGATTCTCTGTCAAACCCAAGGAGATCTCCACCGGAACTGAATCCAGGTCCATCCGGTCTTCCAGCACCGTCTCCAGAAGTTTTTCCTTGTTCCCGAAGTTCCTGAAGATCGTGACCTCGTTCACACATGCCTCCCGGGCGATCTCCCTGGTGGTGGTGGCCTTGAAGCCCCTTTCGGAAAATAATGCCAGTGCCGCGGTCATGATCTTTTTCCTGGCCTGTGCCTGGGTGGCGGGATCTTTTCGTTGCATTGTTTTCACCTATTCCGGCCCTCTTGATGCAAGTAATTACTTGCTTGCATATAAACCTGCCGACAGGATTTCAATTGAACAGAACCTGAAAACAATCAAAGGGACCGCACGTCAAAAATATTACGCCAGGTATCGATCAATCCCCAACATTCACCTCCGGCGTCAGCCGGGAAATAACAATCCCAGAGGCCCATATCTGCGGCAGTGGACCGGTGATCTCACCATAGACCTCCTTCACCCCGGGAAGACCGTGGATCGCTACCTGCTCCCGTCATGGGCCTCTGCCGTTATCGTCAGATGATGAAGGTTCGGTATCTTCCGCTTGGCCCATTGCTTCATCTTCTCCTTGAGCCGATCGACCTCCTTTATGGTCATGTCTTCCGGCACCTCGATGATCATGTCCCCCTGGTAATATGGTCCGGTCCGCCTCAACCTCACCATCCTCGACGCCTTCACCTGCGGAAAGTGATGCATGATGTTCCTCAGAACGATACCCTGGTCCACGCACGTTCCGTCGCAGGCATCCACGAGCATGAGGCTTCCCTCCTTTATGGCCGCGAAGGCAATGCTCAGTATGATCACAGCTATGACGAAACCGATGAGAGCGTCCGCAAGGGGGTATCCGCTCCGGGACAGGACCAGTGCCGCAACCGCCAGTACCGACGCCGCCCCGTCCTTTATGGTATTGAAGGCCTCGAGCTTCGCCGAGCCCAGGTGGGTCTTCCTCGCCCGCCGGAACTTGATTATCCCGATGGAGATGGCCACCACCGCCGCCACTGAGGCAAGTATGATGCCTACCGTCGTCGCCCTGACCTCGTGGGGATCCTGTAGCTGCTGGTAGGACCTCCAGCCGATGTAGAACGCCAGAAGGACCATGACCACTGCCCCTACGATGGAGGCCAGGTTCTCCAGCTTGAAGTATCCGTAATGGAACTTGTCGTCTGCCGGCCTGTGGAACACCGCAAGGCCCACGAACACTATCCCCGAGACCAGTCCGTCCCCGATGCAGTCGATGCCGTTCGCTGTGAGGGCGACGCTCCTTGAGACCAGCTCCCCGAAGATCACCTGGGCGGCTCCTATGCCTATGAGAAAGGCAGCAGTGAAGCCCGCCATGGCCTTTGTGCTCTTGAAGAAATTCGTCATGATCAGTAGAAGGAATGGAGAGATATCGATATAATGGTTATCATGGTTTTGGGATAAATCACAAAGACGAAGGGATGACCTCTCCGAAGGCTTGACGTGATCCCGGGATCCTACTGGGACTGTTTTCTCTTCAGAAAATATATGGAGACGAGTAGCTTGGCGATATGATTGAATGCCCTGTCGACGTTCTGCCCCGTCTTGGCCGACGATTCAAAGAAATAGGAATTGAACATATCGGCGACGGGTGCGAGCTCTTCCATGTCGAACTGAAATTGTTCCTCGAGGTCGCACTTGTTGGCCAGAAGTATGAGCGGGACCGGTTTTGTGACCGCGTAGAGGGATTCGATCCACTTCTCGAGTCCGGAGAGTGTATCCTTTCGCGTCCGGTCGCAGACGATGATCGCCCCGGATGCTCCCTTGAAGAACATGGACTGGAGGGATCGGTAGCTGATCTGGCCCAGGACGTCCCAGATGGTGAGCGACAGCTCGTACTCCCCTCCCAGCTCGGGGATGTTGATGCGCATGTCTTTCTTGGTAACCTTGGCACCCACCGTGGAGATGTAATCATCGGAGAACTCGTTCTGGACGAATCTGCGGATTAGGCTCGTCTTGCCGACCGCAGTATCGCCCAGAAGGCAGATCTTCCGCCTGAGCACATTTGTCTCCATGGTTTCCCCTTCCCACATCCTGATGGCCATTCCTTCCTTTATTTAAATTTTGGAACGAATTTCGATTTATTTCCGGAATTTCAGTACTGGTCCCTCCCCTCACTCGAACCTCGGCTTTCTCTTCTCCAGAAATGCCCTCAGCCCCTCCTCGAAATCCGGGTGTGCCGCATTCTCGACCTGTGCCAGCCTCTCGGCCTCCATCTGCTCCGGAAGACTTCGCGAATAGCTCCGGTTCAGCAATCTCTTTATCTGTCCCAGGGCCCCGGCGGGGCTCTCCGCCAGCGTTCTCGCCACGGCCTCGATCTCTTCCTCGAACGTATCCGCCGGGTATACGCGGTTCACAAGACCCCAGTCCCTGGCGGTCTCTGCGTCCAGCACGGTGGGCAGCATGGTCAGCTCGCAGGCCCGGGCGTATCCCACGAGACGGGGCAGGTGCCACGTCCCTCCGCCGTCCGGGGATACGGCGAGACCGATGAAGGCCTGTGTGAACTTAGTCCCCTCGCGGGCGACGATGAGGTCTGCCGCCAGCATGAAGTTGAAACCCACCCCGGCGGCCGCGCCGTGCACCGCTGCCATAACAGGTTTGGAACTGCTTCGGACGGCAAGGGCCATCTCGTTGAATGCGGATAGGGGCTCCCTGAAATAGGCGGCACGGTCCCGCCCCTCCGTAACATCGCCGTGCATCTCCCTGATGTCGCCTCCCGCCGAGAACACCTTGCCTGCGCCCTTAATGATGACGACGCGGACGCTGTTATCGGCCTCGATCTCTCTCATGATCCCGAGGAATTCATTGGCCATTTCGAGATTGAAGGCGTTGAGGCTCTCGGGGCGGTTCAGGGTGATGCGGGCGATATTTCCGTCTGTTTCCCAGGTTACCGGTTTACTGGACTTGAACGACATAATGTTTCCTCCGATGAGACTGATGGAATACTATGGATATGGGGATTGCGACATTTTATGTCCGGGACGGGATAATATCGTTAGCCTTGCTCATTTCTTAACGGAGAGGACGTGCGGCCGGTGGGCGAGCGAAGCGTACGCACGTCCGACAACATAGGATGAGAGCATAGAATAATATGTGATGCCCTGCGGCCTCTCGGGAGCAGAATCGGCCCCTCTTACATTGTATTTTATGCAATCGAAAAAGGGCTTGTATGGCCTACGAACCCCTAGGCACATCCGTAGGAAACCTTGGTTTCCGAGGATGCAGTTGCATCTTGGATGCAACGAAGCAGAGCGGGCGCTTGCCGAGGGTGGGCAATGCCAGAGCATTGCCTTATCTATCGGGCAATACCCCGATAGACCAGTTGTGCCCGTAGGGTACAACGAAGCGTAGCGGGAATAGGCCCTTTTACTGAAAGAGAGCAAGTCCACCGATGGAATCGGATTCCGTACCTATTCCAGCACGTGGATGTTCTTGCCCCGGCAGATGTCCTTGAGTATCTTGGGCCACACCGTGACGCTGACCTCTCCAAGATGCGCCTTTCGCAGAAGGGCCATGTATGTCCTGGACTGTCCGATGCCGCCTCCTATGCTCAGGGGTATCTCGTCATTCATGATGGCCTTGTGATATGGCTGCTCCAGGTAATGCATCTGTCCTGACAGCTCGAGCTGCTGTAACAGTGTCTCCTTGGTGACCCGAATCCCCATGGATGTCAGCTCGTGCCTTCTGTGTGTCAAGTGATTCCAGATGAGAATGTCCCCGTTCAGGCCGTGCATCGGCTTGCCTTCCTTCGAAACGGTCTCGGTCACCCAGTCGTCGTAATCCGCAGCTCTCATCTCGTGAGGATATCCATCTTCCAGCACCCATCCGATACCGTAGATGAACACTGCCCCGTGCTTCTTGAGTATCGCCGTCTCCCTCTGCTTTCGCGGGAGGTCCGGGTACATAGCCAGAAGGTCCTCGGCATGGATGAACGTCAGTTCCTCGGGCAGGTTGGGATATCTCGGGTCCTTCAGCTGGGGGAACAGTTCCTGAACGTGTTTCTCCGCTCCGGTAAGGACCTTCCAGATCTTCCTGACGATGTCCGTAAGGAATTCGAGGTTCCTTTCCTCTGGCGTGATCACCCGTTCCCAGTCCCACTGGTCCACGTACGAGCTGTGATCGTGATCTAGGAAATAATCCTTTCGTACCGCCTTCATGTCCGTGTTGATGCCCTCGCCCACTTCGCAGTTGAATTCTGCCAGAGCCATCCGCTTCCATTTCGTGGCTGCCTGGACCACGGACGCCTTGATCTTCTTTTCGAGACCCAGGCCGCACTCGAACTCTATGGGCGTTCGGGAGCCGTCCCTGTCCAGCATATCGTTCACTCCGCTGGCCACCTCCACGATGAGCGGTACCTGGACCATCATGAGATTTAGCTCCTTGGCCAGGTTGTCCTCTATGTACCGTTTCGCGGCAAAGAGTGCCTTCTGTGTATCCTTCACATCGAGAAGGGAACTGTAGTCGCTGGGGAGATTTCTCTCCACCTCTTCATAGGTACCGATACCGGGACCTGCAAGATCTGCTGCCTTGTCTGACATGATTATCGCCCTCGCCCCCGTTAATTCCGCTGATTATAATAAACTTTGGGTAACGGGTTTCCATAACCGATATTCTTTTTCGCAAAATCGGTGAAAACCACAATGAAACAACCGCTTTTTTCGGGCAGTTTCATGGGTGTGAAACCGTCTTTCCAGAAAGATACCTAACAACGCGAATCCCGCCCTCGATCCTTCCTGATATCCAGTGGGATCCTCATACTCCGCATTCCAGTTTCCCGTCCGTATCGACCTTGGCGTAGGCCATCCTGGGAGTGTTGTAGGCCATCCCCATATCCCCGTCCCGCCGCATCACTATGACGCCCCCCAGCCCGCATATCTCGCTTTCCATCTCCCGTACGGCGGAACCGGCGGCCTCCTCGGCGGTCATACCCCTCTCCAGGCAGAACATGACCCTTGCCGAGATGGCAAAACGCATAAGATACTCCCCCAGCCCCGTTGCCGTCACTGCCCCGTACCTGTTATCCGCGTAGCCTCCGCTGCCGACCAGGGGCGAATCCCCCACCCTCCCGGGATACTTGAAGGACGTTCCTCCCGTCGAGATGGCCGCAGCCACGTTACCCGCATCGTCCAGGGCGCATGCTCCCACCGTGTCGCAGTGCTCCGTAAGCTGACCGCGGTTGCGCAGCGGCGATGGTCTTTCCGTCGCGGGAGATCGGAATTCCTGGTGAATGTCGAAATCGTCCCTCCGGCATATGTCCTTCCAGTGGGCGAGCTGTCGTGCTGATAGAAGTTCCTCGTGTGATAACTTCTCGAAACCGAAGCGTTCCGCCAGAAGGTCGGCGCCCTCCCCCACGAACAGGCAGTGAGGCGTATCCTCCATCACCCTTCGGG
Source organism: uncultured archaeon (assembly GCA_964423515.1). GTDB lineage: Archaea > Thermoplasmatota > Penumbrarchaeia > JASLWR01 > JASLWR01 > CAYRFL01. Next base: position 3,136 of record CAYRFL010000099.1, on the reverse strand, counting down.
CCAGGCTAACCGGGTGCATTATGCTCCGTACCGAGGCCACGCTCCCCAGGCGCAGGCCGTTCCCGTCCATTATTAGGGCGTCCATCTCGATATCGCCCTTCATGGTTAGCACCGAACCCCTGCCAGCGTCGAAGATGGGATTCCTTTCCATTTCCCTGACGCTTCTTTCCACCGCGTCCAGGGCGCTGCGGCCCCCGTCGAGCAGTTCCTTCCCGATGATGGCAGCTTCCCGGCACCCCTCCATGCTCTCCCTGGCGATATTATCCGGTATTGCCCAGGCACCACCGTGGACGATCATCGCATTCATCGGGTTCCACCGGATCCGTCCCCATCGTCATCATGCTCATCACTGTCATCACCACCAAAACCGTCCATTATGTCATCCCCCCCCGCATAGACCTGCTGCACGATATTGTAGATGTCCGGAAGTCCCTCACCTGTCTTCGCCGAGCAGCGATAGAGCCTGTCGGTCAGATCCATGTCTCGAATGGACCTCAGGACCTCCATGTTGAACTGCCCGCCCAGGGTAAATGCCTCATCCAGCGCATCCGAATAGAGGGCTTCAGGGTTTCGGGACCACTCGATAATGCGTTCCACCCGTTCATCCTCTATCATGTCGCTCTTGGAGAGCACCGTCATGGAGGGTAAGGGCATCCTCAAACGACACGTGATATACAGGAGCTGCTGGGATATGAATCCGCTTGGGCTCGAGGACAGGAAAGGATCGACCAGGAATACCAGCTGGGAATTCTCGCTGTCGAACTGCTCCATCAGGACCCGGGATGATTTTCTGAAGGCGAACAGCTCTATCTGCCCGGGTGTGTCCAGCAGAACGTAATCGGCAGCATCCTCATCCAGCCTCTGGTGTATCTCCCCCGCCACCAGCGCGATATTGTCCGCCGAGGCTATCTGGGCCCCATTGGGGCCAAGGTTGTATCTCTGCATTATATCATAGAGGTCCACCCATTCCCGGACGTCTATATCGGGGACATAGGGCAGAGAATCCGCACCCGGATCGAGATTTAGATGGAGCACGTCCGCTCCCTCGTTCTGAAGCCAGCTGCCAAGCGCCTTGCACAGAGTGCTCTTGCCCGACCCCGCAGTACCAATGAGATAGATGTATTTCTTCGGTTCCATGCAAACATAGCCTCCGCCGTAAAACCATGAATTATCCGGCATTATTCCTTGAAAATAGTCCCGTTACCATCCCTTTTATTAGACCGTATTGCTATAGAAGTGGGATGCCTGCCTCGAGCGCCCATTCGGCCAGGCTCCCCTCCCCTTCAACGAGGCAGCAGATGCATTCGGTGATGAGATCCGGCCCGATCCGTACCTGCTTTTTTGAATCCCTCTCTCTCAGGGTAAAGGTTTGGTCCTCCCGTGACTGGTAATCGATGGTTATGCAGAAAGGGCATCCGATCTCATCCATCCTGGAATACCTGCGGCCGATACTACCGGACTCGTCGTAAAATCCGTGATAACCTCTCGGGCCCAGTTCCCGCTTCAGCAGTTCGAATACCTCTCCGGCATACTCGTCCATTCCGTCCTTGCTCATCAGGGGAAAAACCGCGAACTGGTAGGGCGCCATTCTCGGCGGGAGCCTGAGTACGCGCGTCTCCTCGCCTTCCTCGCTCATCTCGATGTCGAGGGAATGTTCGAGCGCAGCATAGAGTATCCGGTCCACCCCGTAGGAGGGTTCTATCACATAGGGTACGAACCTCTCCACCGAGATTGTCTCCTCTCCGGTCACCAGTTCGAACATGTCGGGCGATATCCGGTACTTCTCTCCGTTGACGTCTATCTCGAATCCGGATCCTATACCGTCTTCCCCCAGTTCATCCGGTTCGAGCTCCTCCATACGCTTCTTGATCTCGCCCGCCGCTCCTCTGAAGGCCGGACCGAGCCTTGCCATCAGCGGTTCGAGACGTCGCACCGTGATCGACCTGGGTTCTTCGAGCGTTCTGGCGGCCCGGAGGTCGATCCCGGACTCCTTCATATGCTGCTCCAGGTCGTAGCAAGATCTGTCGGCAATGCCCACCAGCTCCACCCATCCGAAGTCGATGAGGGCCTCCGCATCCCAGCAGTCCCTGGCGTAGTGTGCCATCTCATGCTTCTCGTGCTGCCTGAAACGTATCCTTTCAGGGTCCAGCCCCGCTCGCACCAGTAGCTCCTGCGTCAGTCCCATGAAATAGGCCAGAGTCCGGTTTGCGATCATCCCGGTATCAACGGCTTTACCGACGGTGGTCTCCAACACCCTTTTGTCGTCGTCGTCCGCAAGCAGTCTCAGCCCTGCCCCCCTCATCCCGGGATAGTTATGGTAGCTGTCGTCCTCCGGGTCCACGAACAGCTCGAGTTCAGCCATGTTGAACTCCCTGACGCGGATCACCCCCTGCCGTGGGGATATTTCGTTCCGGAAGCCTTTCCCCAGCTGAACGACACCCAGAGGGAGCTTCTGGCGGTTATGCAGGAACAGGTTCCTGAAGTTGAGGAACATCCCCTGCGCCGTCTCCGGCCGGAGGTAACCCGGCCTGTCCGATGTGGGTCCGATATTCGTACCGAACATGAGGTTGAAGGCGAAAGGTTCCGCCAGATCCCCCTTGCACTCCGGGCATTTGACGTCATGTTCCGAGATGAGTGCCAACAGTTCGTCCCCGTCGAGGGTATCCGGATTGGGATGAAGCTCCTGTAGTAGATGGTCCGCCCGAAAATGTTGACCGCATTTCCGGCAGGCCGTCATGTAATCGGTGAACTCACCAAGGTGCCCGGATGCCCTGAACACGATCTCCGGGGTGATGTTCGGGCAGTCTATCTCGTGGAATCCCTCGCCCAGAACGTACGCCTCCCTCCATATTCGCTGGAAGTTGTTCTTTATCAGGGTTCCCATGGGCCCCCAGTCGTAGAAACCCGCCACTCCTCCGTATATCTCGTAGGACGGGTAGAGAATGCCCCTCCTTCTGGCCAGGGATATGACGTCCTGATTGGTCGGCTGTCTGGTTGTGAGCGTCCCGATAGTTGCCATCTGTATTACCTCTCGCTCAGGGTCAGCGATAGAATGGATCGCTTTTAAGTGGACTGCTTGAATGATAATTTTGTTATAAAAAGGTAGTGGATGATTCACGTGAGCGATACCCTTGTA
>CAYRFL010000098.1:1310-16051 GCA_964423515.1 uncultured archaeon | reverse complement strand
TGTATTAAGGAAAATTCCGCGCCGTTTTGTATAGACAACATCATACTGGCTCCAGCGTGATAAGATTTTCGACTCTTGAAGTAAATCCATTTATTTTATTAAAGGCATGACCAACAATATACAAAGGTACAAGAATTGAACAATTCCCAGTCCTTGCTCCGGAGAGCTGCTCGAAAAAGATCCCACTCTTGCAGGATATGCTTCACATCCTATCGAGACGACCGCACAGTCCTGCCCATGAAACGGAGAAAGTAATTATTTTCCGGAAAATAACTTATTCACGTCCGTTCCCGCCCGCTCCCGGGGCCCGTCGGCGCCGGTCCGCGCCCCCGCGTGCATGAGACGAAAAAACAGCCGCAAATATGTAGTAAAACCTTTCCCGCCCTTTCCATTGCCATCCCTATATATTCCTTAGCGGGCCCCTCGGAAACAGTCATAAATGGAAAGGTATAATAGGTCCATAGGACCCCTGGAATATTTATTAGGACTCAAAAATGGAACCTTAGCAGGTTCTCAATATCCTTATTTCGATACCCACCTCTTTATCCGAATGAAGGGATGGAATTTCTTTCCGGGGGAATTCGAGCGATGTTTCACGAGCGCCCCATCCCCATTTCAGGCTCGCCTTCAGCTCGCACGAGGGCTCCCGCCCTCGTTGTTGTGTGCATTTGTATAAATATTGTATTTTTTGTAAAAGGCCCTGCGTGCGCCTACGCCACCACTGTACCTCCCCCCGGCTATCAGGCCCTTTTACCGAAGAGAGTCTGCTGAATGGTCATGCAGGCGTCCCCCTGCCTTTCTCACTCGTCCCCCGCAAGCCTCTTCTTCCTCTCCCACGCTTCCCGCAGAAACCCGGGACACAGCAGGGCCGGATTGGTGGGACGGCTGCGGAATTCAGGGGAAAATATCAACTCATGGAAAAATGAATACATTATAATATTACTACTACTATTACTACTATCATGTTATGTCCTCACTGCAGTTACCAATGGCGGACACGGAAAGATCGGCCCGTGGCATGTCCAAGATGCAAACGGAGACTGGATTTTCCTCGCAAGACCGGAGACGCCCTGAACAGGGCCGGTAACATAGAGAGAGGATTTCAGAGAACCATCCACGTGATGTCGGTACTGACCCTCGAATTCGAGAAAGCTGGCATCACACCTGTCATCATAGGGGGGTCCGCCGTGGAATTCTACACCCGGGACTGGTACGCCACGGGAGACATAGACCTTGCCATTGAAAGAACGAAAAAAGGCAAGATAACCAATATCATGGAAAAGCACCAGTTCAAGCGGTCGGGAAGAATGTGGATAAGGGAGGATCTCGGCCTATACGTGGAATTCCCCGGCGATACGGATGACCTGGACCTGGAAAAGGTAACGAGGGTGGATACCGATTGGGGCCATGCTTACGTCATCGGTCTGGAAGACATCATCTTCGACCGTATCGAGGCAGCCGAGCACTGGAAGAGCGAGAGCGACCGGGAGCAGGCGATCAGGATGAGTTCGGTATTCTACGATGATCTGGATTGGCAGTATCTGGCCGATAAGTGCAGTGCGGCACAATCCGGGAAGATGCTCGAAAGTGTCAGGAAGGAGGCAGAGGATGCGAAGGATCAGGCTCAATGAATGGATCGAAAGACCGTCGGGAGAAACGGGGTTGCGGAAGACATCGGGAGAGGATCGCGCGGGAATGCACGGTCATGGTGGGAGTAGTCCAAATAAGAAACGGCGGCGTCCCGTTCTAAAATGGAAGCTGATGGATTCTATCATATACATCCGCATGAGAAACGAGTACCTTGAAAGGGAGGGAATACTCGTGAAGGTGGGCGACAGAAGGTGGCGGCTGAGGGGTTGAAAGGAGTTAACCTGCAATATCTTACTTTTTGACTCACCACGTGGCTCCCGATACTTTTCATTCCACAGAGCGCCTCCAGTCCCATTCCAGTCTCGCCTTCAGCTCGCACGAGGGCGTTTGCCCTCGTTGTAGAATACTCCTGTTAGGTTCTTGTTTAATATGATGTCGGGTCCGTATGCGCCTACACCACCCCTGCCCCCACCCCGGCTACCGGACCCTCCTAGAGAAGAGAGTCTATCGAACAGGAATAACGGGCTTCCCCCAGCCTTTCTCACTCATCCCCCGCAAGCCTCTTCTTCCTCTCCCACGCTTCACGCAGAAACCGGAGATACAGCGGGGAAGGACCGGTGGGACGGGTGCGGAACTCCGGGTGGAACTGGGAGCCAAGGAAGAACGGGTGACCCTTCAGCTCCCCTATCTCCATCCTCCGGCCGTCCTCGGACCTGCCAGAGAATACGAAGCCAGCATCTGAAAGGGACTCCCGGTATTCCGGATTTACCTCGTACCTGTGGCGATGCCTTTCACGCACGTATTTACCGCCGTATATCTCCCTGGCGAGAGTTTCGTCCTCCACCACCGTGGTATGCAGGCCCAGTCTCATGGTGCCGCCCTTGGCGTGATGGTCTCGCTGCCCCGGAAGCAGGTCCACCACGGGATGGGCCGTCTCCGGGTCCATCTCGGTGCTGTTGGCGCCTTCGAGACCCAGAACGTTCCTCGCCAACTCGATGATGGCCGCCTGGAACCCGAGGCATATCCCCAGGAAGGGTATCTCCCTCTCCCGGGCAAGCCGGGCGCTGTCTATCTTGCCCTCGATGCCCCTCTCGCCGAAACCTCCCGGTATCAATATGCCGTGCGCACCGCCCAGTTTATCAAGGACGAGGCGATAACTGTCCGAGTCCCGGGAAAGGCTCTCCGAATCTATCCACACTATCTCCGGCTTGATGCGAAGGGCCGCACCTGCGTGGGTGAGCGCCTTCAGATGAGAGATATAGGAATCCTTGAGCCCCGTGTACTTGCCCACCAGAGCGATCTTCACCTCTTCCACGGGATCGGATAGACCTTCCACATAACTCATCCAGTCCGACAGGTCGGGCTGCTTCTGCGGCAGCAATAGCTTTTTCTGGACGATGCCGGCGGCCCCCTGCTTCTCGAACATCAGGGGAACCAGATGCACCCCCGCAACGTCATAGACTGAGAATATCACGTCCTCATCCACGTTGCAGAAGAGCGATATCTTCCTCCTTGGTTTATCCTCGAGAGGGGATGCTGACCTGCACATGATCATATCCGGTTGTATCCCGATCCTCATGAGCTCCTTTACGGAGTGCTGGGTGGGTTTGGTCTTCTGTTCCCCCACCACCCCCATCACCGGCACCAGTGTCGTGTGGACTATGAGAACATTCTCCTTGCCGTGCTTGTTGCGCAGCTCCCTTACGGCCTCCAGGAAAGGCATGGATTCGATATCTCCGACGGTGCCCCCCATCTCCACCAGGGTTATGTCCGCCCCCGCCATGCGCGACACCTTCTCTATGCGATGGATTATCTCGCTTACGATATGGGGGATTATCTGAACGGTCGCCCCGAGATATTTGCCCTCCCTCTCCTTCTCTATGACCGCCTTGTAAACCTTTCCCGTGGTGATATTGTGCTCGCCGGTGAGATCGACATCCAGGAAACGTTCGTAGTTCCCCAGGTCCAGATCCACCTCGGTACCGTCGTTCAGAACGAATACCTCCCCGTGCTCGAAGGGATTCATGGTCCCCGCGTCCACGTTGAGGTAGGGATCCACCTTTATGACGGTGATCTTGTGGTCGCATCTCTTCAAAAGCATGGCCAGGGAAGAGGTGACTATTCCCTTCCCAAGTCCCGATAGGACTCCACCCGTGACGATGATGAATTTCATACTATCAACGGGAATTTCCCTATTACCTGCCCCGATATTAATGTTCCTATGCCATTGGCATTTATCAACCAAGTTCGGAAAGTAGCTCGGGCTCCACACCGGAGGAGGCATTCATGACATTCGCTATGGCCTTCATCTCCTCTTCTACGTTCCGTATGCCGGATATGCTGAACGCCTTCGATCCCCGATACCTCTTTCCACCGGAGCTAACCATCTCTTCCATCTGACCCGGATCCCCGCCCGATCTCGGCCGGAGCCTTATGGTGTGAAGGTCGAATATACCCTCGGTCCAGCTCTGCTCGACATCTATACGCTCGATATCGACAAATCCGATCCTTCTATTCCGTTCGGGAAAAACGGCTCCCCGGGAGGCGATCCCCTCGTCGTCGAACTCCCAGCGGTATTCCCGACAGTACCGGATGCTCCTGGATATCAGGAACACCAGGAAAATGACGTATAGCAGAAAGAAGAGGATGAAGGAGAAAGTGAAGCCCACCAGGAAGGACGATACGGTCACGAAGAGAACCAGGAAACCTATGGTTGCCAGAAGGCCGCGAAGGATAATGGCGTTCCTGACCTTCCTGTGGGGTCTAAGTGGCAATAGATGGTGAGCCGGGGCGGCAGCCGACAGGGCGCCGTCCGGTGCCGCCATTGCCATATCCTCCATCTCATCATCGATTGATTGGCCTGGAAAATCGGGTTCTTCCGTATCGTTGGCGACCGTATCCGGGTCCGTTCCGGGCTCCGGCTCGTAGGGAGTTATTACTGATGCGGCAAGGGCGATCTTCCTGGCCTGGGTGGGATTGAGGCCGAAACGGCCCATGAGCTCATCCACGGATGTCAGTTCCACGTCCGTGCCGGAGGACAAGGCATCCATGAGCTCCTTGAACCTTCCGTCCCGTTGGGATAGTATCTCGGAAATCTCCCGGTACGATATCGGATCCGCATCTGACACATTATTGCCCCGCGAGGATATGAGAACTATATCGCCTATATTTCACTGCTTCCCGTTCTTCCATTGATTCCAGGGAGCCCGACCTTTCCGCCTACTCTCCGTATCGCCTCTTCCTCATCTGGTAGCTCCTGATGGCCCTGAGAAAATCGACCTTTCGAAAGCCGGGCCAGAATACATCCGTGAAGTAGAACTCGGAATATGCGAGCTGGAATAACAGGAAATTCGAGAGTCTTACCTCGCCGCTGGTGCGAAGTATCAGGTCCGGGTCGGGCAGATCGTGCGTGTAGAGATACGAGGAGAACATGTTCTCGTCGATATCCTCTATGACTATATCCCCGGACTCGAAATCCTTGACAATGTTCCTGACGGCGTTCAATATCTCCTCCCTTCCGCCGTAGGCCACCGCCATATTGAAGAAGTATCTGTCATTATCCTTGGTCTTCTCCTCTGCGTAGCGTATCGCATCCCTCACGTCCCCGGAGAGCGAATCGAGATCACCCAATACCCGGAACCGGACGCCGTACTCACTTACCTTCTCGTCCTCGGCAGCCTTTCTCAGATTGTCCACGAAGAGGTTCATCAATCGGTCCACTTCCTCGGAGGACCTCTTGAAGTTCTCAGTGGAGAAGGCATAGACCGTGAGGATCCTGACGTCCAGTTCGAGACACCACTCGAGAAGTTCCTTGAGCTTCTCCCCACCGTATTCATGACCCCTCAGTGGGGGATCGCCTCTCTCCTTGGCATATCGTCGATTACCGTCCATTATTATCGCGATATGCTCGGGCATCCTGTCGGACTTGATGAGTTCCAGCAGCCTCTTCTCGTATGCCCCGTAGAATCCATCAACGATCAGATTGGATATGTTCTCGGCCATTGTGATAACCCGGTGGGATCGACATCGTTCCAGCCATTCGTCGAATGATCGCCGGAACGTAACAGGAAGCGTTGTAATAAACGCAATATTACTAAATTCTTTCGAGCACGTTCTGCCCGACGGGCCTCCTGCGGGACACACATATGGAATATTGCTCCACCAGAAGAAACGAGGCGGATGAAGTCGGAACCTCATCGCGTCATTGCCTTCTTGAATAGAGGTACGGATATGGCCAATAATACCGTTCCGAACACGACCATGAACATCACCTCGAAAGCGATATCACCCAGACCCGCTCCGAGGATTATCACCTTTCTCAGGGCGGTGGTCGTGTAGGTAAGAGGGAGGGCCTTGGATATATACTGAACGTACCAGGGCATCTGCTCCACAGGGAAGAACACGCCGCTGAGGAACATCATGGGGAACATGAGGCTCATCATAATCATGCCCGCAGTCTCTTCGGTGTCTGCAAAGGAGGTTATGAGTATGCCCAATCCGACGAAGCCGTATACCCCCAGTGCGAGTAAAAAGTAGACCAGAAGTATGCTCCCGTATATCTTCACACCGAAGACCAGCATGGCCAGAAGCAGTATGATGGTTCCCTGGAGCATGCCTCGGACCGTCTGGGCCATCACCTTGCCAATAACGATGGAGGCGCGGCTCATGGGCGCAACCAGCATTCCGTCCAGGGTTCCCATGTCCTTCTCGTACGATATGGCATGAGGAAGACCCGTCATCAGGGACATCATGACCACCATCCCCATTATCCCCGGTGCCACGAACTGAAAGTAGTTGGGCTTTCCCGGTATTATCCCCGTTACGTCGGTGCGGTAGGGTTTGATGATGGACATGGTTATATTGGAATCCACATTATATGTCGCATTCAGAGTGATGGCCGCCCTGTCCGTCCCCAGCTGATCCACCGTGGCCCTCAGGGCCGATTCCACCATTAGCGAGAGCTGGGGGTTCGACTGGTCGGTGATTATCGTCACGTTGGCGGGTCTCGAGTGAAGAAGGGAGTAGGTGAAATCCTCGGGGAGCAGTATCCCTCCGCTGATGGTACCGGCCCTTATGCCGGATCTCAATCCATCCATGTCCCCCGTGGAGGCGATATCGAACAATCCGCTCACGTTGTTGAAGCCGTGTAGATTGGCCAGAAACGCATCGCCCAGGAAGGTCCCGTTCTCACCGCCGTCCGTGTTCGCCACCGCTATGGGTACGTCGCTCATGGAATCCATGGACGGGAATATGAAGCCGACCATTATCATCATGAAGAAGGGCATCACAACGAGCATCACCAGCGCCATCCGGTTCCTGCTTATCTCCAGAACGTCCTTCCAGCATACCCACAGACTGTGCCGCAATATCCTCACGAGTCCCCTCATCATCTCACCCTCCTGCTTACACGGCCGTGGGGTCCGTGATGTCCCGTCGCCTTCACCTTCCCGGAGGTCTGGTCCCTTACCTCGTGCCCCGTCAGGTGGAGAAATACGTCCTCCAGCGTTGGCTCGATGCTCCTTATGGAGGCGATGTTACCGCCGTTCTTCCTTACAGCATCTATCACCTCGTCGAAGGCATCGCTGCCTCCCGCCTGTATCCTGACGGTGGCATCGCCCGGAAAGCTCGTGGAATTGACACATTCCAGAGCGCCGATGCTATCCGTTATGGCAGGACAGAGGTTTGGGATGTTCAGCTCGATTACTGTGGTATCGGCACCCGAGATGATCCTCTTCAGGTTCTCGGGAGTGTCATTGGATACTATCTTCCCCGCATCGATAATGCCGATCCTGTCGCAGAGGAGGTCCGCCTCCACCATCATGTGGGTGGTGAGTATGATGGTGGTTCCGCTCTCCCTGTTTATTCTCAGTATGAAATCCCTTATCTCGCTGGAGGACTGGGGGTCAAGGCCCAGGGTCGGCTCGTCCAGGAACAGTATCTCGGGTTCGTTCAAAAGCGCCCGTATAACGTTGATTCGCTGCTTCATCCCCGTTGAGAAGGTGCCTATCTGCGCATCCTTCCATTTTTCCATCTTCACGAGCTGCAGAAGTTCCGTTATCTTCGTCCGCAGACGTTCCTTCGGTATGTCATAGAGCTTGCCGAAGAGAAGCAGGTTCTCACGGGCCGTCAACCTGTCGTACATGATCATCTTCTCCGAAACGAGCCCTATGTGCTCCCTTACCCTGTGAGCTTCCTTCTTTATATCGTAGTCCGCCACGGAGGCGGTGCCCCTGGTGGGAACGGTGAGGGTGCAGAGCATCCTTATGGTTGTCGTCTTCCCTGCACCGTTGGGTCCCAGAAATCCGAATATCTCGCCCTTCCTGACGTTAAAGGATATGCCGTCAACGGCAACGACGTCCTTGAATCTCTTGGTCAGCTCATGGGTTCTGATGGCCATATCGCCCATTTCCTATGCCTCCATCCATAGAATTGCATCACGGTTGTCCTTCCCGAGTTGAACCCATCATGATGGCCATAGAATATATCCGTGGTGAGCAGTTGTGGCCAGCCTGAAGGTGTGGAGGAGCCGTGACCCGATTATGGACCTCAACCGTTCAAGAATCGGTCTATCCGGTCCAGCGCCTCCCCCAGTACATCTTCGGGGGGCAGGAACACTATGCGGAAATGCCCCTTGCCGTACACCGGACAGAAGCCGGAGCCGTGGACGGAAAGGACCTGGCATTTGTTCAGCACTTCCAGAACGAAGGCCTCGTCATCCAGAAAGCGGGGGTCGGTGATCCTGGGAAACATGTAGAATGCACCGCCCGGAAGTCGAGTGGAAAGCCCGTCTATCTCGTTTATCCGGCGATAGGCGAAATCCCTTCTTTCTCTGAGCTTCCGGCACAGGTCGTCGATATAATCATCAAATGTGTCCTCCAGGGCCCTCGCCAGACCGTACTGGGAAGGTACGTTGGAGCAGAGTCTCGAGCGCGCCTGCTTGTTGATGCCGCCCCATATGCGCTCCATAGCACCCGTCTCGTCCCGGAGAGCCATATAGCCACAGCGCCATCCCGGTGCCAGGAACACCTTCGATATGCCGTTCAGGACCACCGTGGGCACGTCCTTGCTGAGTGAGGCCATGTTCACGCACTTGCCCTCGTAGGTCATCTTGTCGTATATCTGATCGGCGATCAGGTACATGTGCCGATGCTCCCCGACCAAATCAATTATTTCCTTCAACATCTTCTCGTCGTAGAGAGCCCCCGTGGGATTATTTGGATTGATCACCGCCAGGGCCCGGGTTTCCGGAGTGATCTTGGCCCGGATATCGTCAACATCGGGTTGCCAGTCCTCATCCTCCACGGTACGATACGGAACCGGTTCTCCACCGAAGAACTTTGTGTATGTGACATACGGCGGATAGCTCGGCCCGGGTATAAGGAAACGCTCGCCCTTCTCGAATGTGGCCCCTATCAGCATCTGCAACCCCTCCGTTACCCCTGTAGTGACCACTATATCATCGCGGCATATCCCGTTCCCTTCTCTTCTCTCCTTCTTCACAATGTTGTCGAGAAGGGGTAAAACTCCTTCCGAGGGACTGTAATAATTACGCCCTTCCCTTATCGCCTCGATAGCCGCATCCTTGACGAAGTCGGGAGTGTCGAAATCATATTTGATCGGGTCACCAATATTCAGCTTCAATATCCGCTTCCCTTCCCGCTCCAGGCGTTTCGCGTGGACCACGACGTCGCGTATCGCGTATCTGATATCGTCGGCTCTTCTGGTTACAGGAATCTTCCGGCCCTCGGAAAGCATGATCATCCCTCGTATTAATGTCAAATTATGCAGCTCGTTCAATCCCATCCATGTAAAATTCAGTGGAATGGATGCCGCATCGTCCGTTGAACGGGAAGAATTATTCAGGGATGTTAATTCTATGTACATTTATTACTTTTCTGCCATCGTTGGGAAAAGTGGCTTTTTTACCACCCCCCTCAACGCGCCCAGCAATGAATATCTGGGCGCCATTATCTTAAAAAAAGGTTTATAACGTTTAATAACATTACACCGTCGGGTATGACAAGAGTCAAAGTCATCAACGAGCCGACGGAAATTGTCCCGTTATTGCTGGCAGTGGATACACCGATAAAGCGTAAGATATTCAATGAACTCATCAAGGACTGGTGTACCGAAGAGATTATCATATCGAAATACGGTGAGGAGGGGGGGCGGGCTCTGAGGTTCTTTGAGAAGCATAAGCTCGTTGAGACATTGTGGCAGCCCGGAAAATGCAACAACCAGGAGAAGGCCTACCGGGCGTACTATGACAGCATACACATCAATGTGGCCTGCTCCATGAAAGAACTCTCCCTGGCCCTGAGAATCGCAATAATGGACGATGGGGATTTCAAGGAAGTCGATAATGAGATATTCCAGATCATCGGAGAAAAAGGCATGTACACGGGGGATGTTCTGGAAGCACTGAACATGACGGCGATCGAACTGAAGAGCTTCATAAGACGTTCCACCCGGCTCGAACATCGCGGGCACAGGATCGAACGCTGTTCATAATTACGTATCATTCTTCCGATACCATTGGTTTCTGTCCTTTCTTTCAGCCTTCGGGCGAGTAGCCATATCATATTGTTTATCTCTTCGAGGATGCAAAACGGAGCAGGGGCGGAGGAACCGGGTACGGCATGGGGAGTGCATGATAGACGTATTGAGGATGGGACATCGGCCATCTCGAGACAGGAGAATAACCACCCACGTGGGCCTGGTGGCAAGGGCCTTCGGAGCAAGACGCATACACATACCCGGTGCTGATATCAAGATCAAAAGGAACATAGACGAGGTGACGGCGAGGTTCGGGGGAGACTTCGAGGTGGAAGTCGAGGAAAATTCGAAGGAGATACTCGGAGAATATGCCGGGACCGTCGTTCATCTCACGATGTACGGGATCCCTCTCGATGATGCCATTTCCCGCATCCGGGAGCAACGGCCCGACGACCTGCTGATAGTCATCGGAGCGAGCAAGGTGCCCGGATACGTGTACGAGATGGCAGATCTCAACGTGTCCGTCGGCAATCAGCCCCACAGTGAGATCGCGGCACTCTCGGTATTTCTTGACAGGCTGTCAGATGGAAGATGGAACGATAAGGACTTTCACGGCCGTATCACCGTAATACCGGATGAAGCGGGGAAGAACGTGATAGAGGTGGGAAAGAAGTAGTGCTGCATCTTCATCATCCCCATCGCGTAAAGAAGGTTGGTAGGCAAGATGAACGACAACATACTGGATTTCGACCAGTGCGTACAGGCTCTCATAAAGGAGGGCGTCGACGACGGAGTGATAATCCACTGCCAGATGGTGGAGAGATTGAGCCGCAAGATCGGCACCATGATAACGGAGAATCACCGAACCCCCCTGAAGGTCAATTTCGAGATCCTCCGGATGGGGGCTCTTCTGCATGATATCGGCAGGGGAAAGACCCACTCGATCCTGCACGTCAGGGAAGGTGTCGATATCGCCAGGAACATGAACCTCCCGGAGGATGTGCTTCACATCATCGAGTGCCACGTGGGTTCCGGTCTCACTCCGGAGGAAGCGGTCGAGCTGGGTCTCGAGAACAAGAACTATTTTCCCCAGACACTGGAGGCCAAGATAGTGGCCTATGCGGACAACCTCATTGCGGAGAACAGGCAGATCAGCCTTACCGAGGGGCTTAGGCGTTACAGGGAGAAGGAACTCGAACAGGCGGCCGAGCGCCTGGAGGAGAGCCATCGTTACCTCTCGCAGCTGGCCGGCGCGGACCTCACCCGGGTGAGGATCTGAACATGGGGGGATACCCATGTCGAAGGAAGTTGACGATAGGGTGACCATCCGGTGGCTGGGGCATGCGGCGTTCATCCTGAAAATAGGCGGACGGACATTCGTGTTCGATCCCTGGATCGACGGAAATCCCGCTTCACCGCTTACGAGCTGCGAGGAAATCGAGGATGCGGATTACGTGCTGGTGTCCCACGATCACAGGGACCACGGTCTCGTGGACGGGGTGAATATCTGCCGGAGGACCGGAGCAAAGTTCGTGGGTATCTTCGAACTCGTCAACAGGGCAAAGGAAATGGGACCGGTCAATGCTCTCCCCGGCAACCTAGGGGGAATAATAAGCGACGGTGGAGTGGACATCGCCCTCGTGAGAGCCTATCATTCTTCCGCCGTGGGGACTCCCTGCGGCTTCATCGTGAGCTGTGACGGCTTTACAGCGTATCATGCCGGCGATACGGCACTCTTCTCCGATATGCGACTTCTGGGCGAGAGGTGGAGCATCGATCTGGCCCTACTGCCCATAGGGTCCACCTATACCATGGACCCATTCGATGCGACCCGGGCAGCGGAGTTCCTTGGGGCCCGAGGGGCCATACCAATGCATTACAACACCTTTCCGCAGGTGGAGATGGACCCTAAGATATTCGTGAACATACTGGCCGAGAAGATTCCCGCCTGTAAGGTCATCATTCCCGCAGCGGGAAATGAGATACGCCTCCGGTAGTCGGTCCGTGCCAGCGGACGGCTGATTCTCGATACTGCGGGAAAATTCGGGTTAATTTAATTTAGACCGACATTTTATCTCCTTCGGTCGAAGAGGGATTATTTTTATCGAAACGGGACCGAAGTTTGCGAAGTACACGGTCGTGCTGCATCGCCGCTTCGTCTGAGAGGAGATATCATCATGAGCCCGAAAAACGTATTTCATCGTTACGTGCTGCTTTTCGTTCTGACAATGGCACTTATGGGTGCGGTGCTGGTGGTTTCGTTCAGCCATCAGAATAGATCTCACGACATCCGAGTTGGCGTCGAAGACACCGGAGAGAGCGAGGCATCGATCGATACCAGGCAGATGGATCCGCTTGTTAGCCTCGTTTCCCCCGAAGGAGGATACAAGGGGTCCAGTCACGAGATAATAGGAGAGTTCTTCAACGATACCAAGGGAAGGGTCGGCCTCGAACCATTTCTGGGCGGCGGAATAATATGGTTGGCTCCGGGAGATATTGACAGCTGGTCCACCAATTCAATCAATTTTACCATCCCCTCGAACATTACCGAGGGGCTCTATTATGTTCTTGTCAGGCGACCGGACGGCGCGACCCGCTCGTGGATGGGAGTGTTCCAGGTCGCCAAGCAGCCGAAGATAACGGGCGTATCCCCCAAGGACGACATCTATGAGGGAACGGAGATAAACATCACCGGCGAGGGATTCGGGGACCTTGAAGGCGAAGTGATATTCCTCAGAGGAACGGAGGATGAGGAGAGCAATCCTCCTTACGGAACAGTGATCGAATGGAACAAAACTTACATAACCGTAGTTGTTCCAGCCTACTCCGATCTCAAGGGAACCGTAAGGATCGTGGTAGTGGCCAGTGGAATTTCGTCGGAGCCCTTCAAGATAAAACTCAAGGCAACCGTGACCATTGTTGATCCGGAGGAAAATGAGGAGTTATCCGGTGTCGTTACGATCGAGTTGAAGTACCGGAAGGGGACCGAAACGATTAACGTGACCATTTCCCCCGTATCGTCAGGAAGTTACGGGGGCTCAGGTGACTCGGAGGGACCGGTATTCCAGAAGGAATACAAAGTGTCCCAGGACAGTACGTCCAAGGAAATTACCTGGGATACTACCGAGGTTGAGAACCAGAAGCACTATTCGATACATATTTCCGTACACGGATCATATGGAAGCGGCGGTACGTCGGTGGAGGTCTACGTCAATCAAAAGCCGGCCAACGTGATCACGGTCGCCTTGGTTGCCACTGCCTCCGTGGGGGTGGCAGCGGGCGTGGGAGCGGCAGCGGCCAGCGGAGGAGCCGGAGCCGCCGGCGCAGGCATGGTTCCGGGAGCTACCGGCGGCGAGCACTGGCTTTGGAAGCTGATAGCAAAGCTACGCAGCCTGTTCGGGGACGTCATCGAGGAGAAGGCGGAGGACCTTGTGGAGAAGGGAGCGGAGAAACTCGACGATAGGTTTCGACCTTCCGGGGACGTGAAGGAGGAGATGATGAAGGGCGTTCCCATCAAGGCATTCGCAATATCTCTCGGCATTGCGACCATCGCATTCTCCATGTTCATCAACGGGGGAATTTTCGGATGGAGGGGTTGGTGGCCCTCGTTCCCCATATCTTTCGGCATCGCACTGGTGGTGGTAACGGCCCTCATGGGCGTCAAGAACATATTCGGTTTCTGGATCGCGTCCAAGATCAACCTGAAGAGACGATGGCGAATGGGTATCGTCGGGCTTCTCCTGCTCCTTATCAGCGCCCCCCTGGGCTCCCCCATGGGCGAGATAGGCGAGCTGGAGGATGGCGATATGAAGTATTCGAAGCGCGCCAGGAAGCACCTCAAGGCATTCGGCGTCATGTCCTCGAGCCTCGTGGTCCTCTCCATGCTGATCATATTCGGTTCGTTGTCCATATTCGAGAACGATTTCATCCGATTCAACGTGGCCTACCCGGGGGCCTTCGCATGCCTTGCCCTGGCGTTCTTCCCGCTCATGCCCTTCAAGAGCTCACCGGGGCATGCCATCTGGAAGTGGAACAGGGCCGTGAGCATCGGGATGCTCGTGGTCATATTCGGCCTTCTCATCTCGTTCGTACAGCTCTGGATACCCGGCTGGTCCCTCCTTCTGGTGGGAGGCTTCTCGGCGGTGATTCTGCTCGTATTCCTGTTCGCGTTCGGAACCCTGGACGATTTCAGTTCGAAGGGGGAGATCAAGGCTAGAAAGTACGTCATCCGGGCCTTCGACGACGATTTCGACATTCGGGAGGACGCGAGAAGGGAGCTCATAAAGATAATGGTCAAGCGCCCTGCGACGCTCAGGGAGTGCATCCCGGACATCCTGACGGCCGATGTCGACTCCGAAGAGATTAGACGCGAGATACTGGACCTCGTCACCGAGGGGGTGGAGATAGCCCCGTGGCTGTTCATTCCGTACAGGGAATCCCTGCTGAGGGTGAAGGAAGATACGCCGGAGAGCGAGCGGGAAAGATGGAAGAGCATCGCGGATACCCTGGAGATGAGGGAGTGGAATTTCAAGGAGCTCCCGGACGAGAACATGCGCAAACCCATCATCAAGCTCATCAAGCCGCGGGAGCTGGACAGGAAAGAGGACGAGAACGATGTGAGGAAGGAGAAGAAGGAAGATGAGGACGACCAGGGT
>CAYRFL010000098.1:0-1210 GCA_964423515.1 uncultured archaeon | reverse complement strand
AGAGGACGAGAACGATGTGAGGAAGGAGAAGAAGGAAGATGAGGACGACCAGGGTGAAAAGGGCAAGGAAAAGGAAGAGGACGAACTGATACCCCCTCCGATGCCGCCCGACGAAGAAAAACCTGAACCGGAGAGTGAAAAAGCACCCGAAAAACCGCCTTCCGACGAAAAAGCGGATGAGAAGAAATGCGGGAAATGCGGAGCGGAAATGTCACCGCCGTACAGGTTCTGCACTGCATGCGGCAACAGGACGGATGATGAGAAGGATGAAAAGGGCGGGGACGACGGGAAGAAAAGGGGCGAGGAAGAGTTCGACCTGGATCTCGGCGAGGAGGACATAGCGGACGATGAGAGAGCGGGAGAGGCTCCGCCGCCCCCTAAAGAAGCCCCGGAGATGCTTCCCGAGGAACCGCCCGAAAGCGGAAGCGAAGACGACTGGGAAGAGGATGGGAGCGAGGGGGACGACGAGAAAGTAGAGGAGAACTTCGGGAGTGCGCGGCGACATTCGGACGTTACGGAGGATGACGACGATGAGGAAGTATTCGACATCGAGACGGTGCCCATGGAGCCCACGCCGGAGATGATGGCGCTTCCGGAGGGGAGCGGGGATGACGACGAGGGGGGCGACAATGAAAGCCCGTTCGACTTCACGGATCCGGCAGATGACGGTTCGGACGACGGGGAAGGGGACGAGGATGACGGTGAGGGAGAGGACAAGGACCTGCCGCCGTGGCTGAGGCATTGAGATTACGTGTGCCATTGACCCAAGGAGATAAACCTGTGGATAGACCGGAAGCGAGCTGCGATATGACTCTATTACAGAGATGCAGGTGTCCCAACAATTCGCTCCTGATCATTGCCCTCGTACTGCTGATCCTGTTCATTTTGTTCGAACTGGGCGTCCGTATATATGACCTCTACCTGCATCTGCCTCCCGTGGATATCCCGAGCCATTTCCTTGCAGGTCTGGCAATTGCGGCCGGTACTTACTGGATAACGTCCCTCAACCGTATCCGGCACAAGCGATCGGTAGTGGTCGGTGCGACCTTCGTCGTCGCCTGCATATGGGAGGCTCTCGAAACGCTTGACGATATGATCGCAAACGATCCGCCTCATCTACAGGATCTATTCTTCTGGGATGGATTCGTCGACATCATCGTTAGGTATTGTCCTTAGTTAAACCGCGAAACTATATCTTAAAAAATCTCTC
>CAYRFL010000097.1:13012-17021 GCA_964423515.1 uncultured archaeon | reverse complement strand
CCAAAATAAACCACCAGAGCAAAAGTCACGGCAATTAGACATATTTATAATGTTCTCCAGAAAAAGTAATAAATAATTTGTACGAATAGAGAGCTTGTATAAGGAAAGCAACGGTGATCGATATGTCGGCACTCCTCCGAAAAAGCGTTATCATGATCTCGATAATGGCGGCTTCTTGTCTCTGTATGATAACCATGGGATGTCTTGATTCCGAAATGTCGGAGGAATCGGGCGGAACCATATTGTACAGGGGATTCCAGACCGAGTGGGGCGAGAGGACAAAAAACGGGGATTATGTTCTCTTATTCAGAGGTGTGGACGGAGTGAACACGGTGTCGGTGGCCCAGCTCCGTTTCACCCTCTACGATGTGCACCGGAGAGATGTGACAGGAAACCACACCCTGGTTACCGAGGTGTACGGCAAACCCATTGACGACGACACGTTCATATCGTTCAGGGACGGAGACTGCGACGCTTTCCTCTCGGTAGGCGACCGCTTCGTCATAAAGAGCGTTGATCACGTGGACGACGACGGAACTCTGTCCCCCGGCTACGCTCAGCCAGGCTACACCTTCGAGCTGAGAACTGGGAGTTCACAGGTCCTCGAGAAAGAGATATCCTAATACGGACACAGGGGAGGAATTAGGGTCCGAAGTTTTCTTCCATATATTGGGGCGGCCTCTCGTATAGCTCCTCATTTTCTCCGTACGGGACGCTTTCACCTTCAGGGGGGATGCGTCTCGCATCATCGGGGGGTTCGGATACTCCGTTCACGGTACCTTTCTTTCTCTTCACCAGAAGTATGACGACAACAATCGCTGCTATCGCCAGGATGGCCACAGCTCCCAGGATGATGAGAACTATGATCATCACACTCATCCCTTCATCCAGGACATTCATGCCCGAATCGGTGGGATCGAAGCCCAGCTCGTACTCCTCGAGATTGGAAAGACCGTCCCCGTCGGCATCTGCATCGGGATCCGCATCTCCACCGAAAAAATGGTCCTCCCATCCGTCGTCCATTCCATCCCTGTCGGAATCCTCGTACGTCAGATAATCATCCGTACCATCGCCTGCCGGAAGCGAGACGACGTTGAGCGTAGAGACGGCTATATTGTTCTCGGCGCTCCTCTCGAAATCTGCCAGGCGGGGCCCTCCAAGAGCATCGGATATCTCGGTCCTGATATGATTGACAACCGTATCTCGGTCCTTTGATAGACTCACGTATTCCCCGAAAACCTCCCACGGAACGGTCGTAGTGAATATTTCAATACCATTGGGTTGACTGTTCAGGCCTGACAGGAGGACCGTCTTCTCGAACAGCATGACGATCTCATTCCCGGTATCGTCGATGAAAGTGGACCTGATCTCCATTTCATAGGTGTCGCTTCCGATAGCCTCGGGCGGTATGTCGTAATGTATCGGTACCTTCATGCTCAATTCGTTCCCGGCGAGCACCTGCGAGGGTTCGATATCTTTCTTGTCGATCCACACGTCGTGATCGTTGAGCACACGGACCGGTATGTCCAGATCGATGCTTTGGCCCCTCGGACCGGTTGCGGTGACGTGAACGGAACCTTCGATGTAGCTATAGGTGACCTTGTCCCTGCCGTCCCGGAGAACGCCGTCGGCATCCTCGGGACCGAAATATTCAATGGCCCGGAACAGGCCGGGGACATCCATGATCGTTCCCCCGCCTATGGTATTGATGCTGTCGTCCGCCGACCAGTTCGCATGAACGGGCGTGACCTCGTTTCCGTACTCGTCCTCAGCGATTAGTCCGAAATACTGCTCCTGTCCAACCTTGACGTCAACCGGATCGTCATCGGCACCCCCGGGCTCCGATACGAGCCTACTGATGTAGGAGGCGTTCACGACGAACGTAAACGTGCCGTTGACTGAGAAGTCCACCTTCGACAGGATGGTTAGGGTCACCGGTCCTGCCTTGAAGAACCTGAGCGGGTTGTCCGGGTAGTTCTTTGCTACTCCGTGTGTCATCTGGAGGATGACATCCCCTGCCTGGGACTGCCACGGCTCGGGTTCGAGTTCGTCCATAGCAATGCTGTCGTGGGTGACCACGAGCGGCTTCGTGTAATACTCCGACGGATTTCCGAACCTGTCGCGTCCTCTCACCTTTAGGTACAGAGGATCGCCCGCATGGTAGGTCCCATTGGCGTCGTCCCAGCCCATGGCTTCCCAGTCGAACTCGATGGTCAGATTTCTAACCGGGCCCGCAATGACCCTGATGGTTATCGGTGTGCTGCTGATGCCCTCGTCCTCATCGACGAAGACCACCGTTGTTGAATTAAGCCCCCACGTCTGAGGCGTTACGATAAATGCGCGACTGGCCTTGTCCTCCTCGGTGAAGTTGTATTCGTTCCCCCCATCCACCTCGACCACTCCCGCCTCCGCGATGAGGGTCATGGTACCCCGGTACGACAAAGCAGGGTTCTCATAGGCGTCCACTACCTCGGTGAAGATGATACCCATCTCTCCGATCACATAGGGATCGAACAGCTCAGTCTCTATTGCGGAGGGAGGCCCGTGCGTTATGTTGATGTCCCAAATGAACTCCATGTCCGTTACATCGTGGGTGGCCGTCAGAGTAACCGTCTCTCCCAGAGTATCCGCCGGGGCGATTAAGTTAGCAGTGTTGAGATCGTCATCTACCAGATAAACTCCCCATATCGAGGTTTCCCAGCGGAAGTCCTGCGGGGGCATTTCCTCGCCGTCCTGGTCGTAGGCGATTACGGTCAGGTTGGTTCCGGGCCGCTTGTTTGCGATGAGCAGTTCTCCGCCAAGACCATCGTCCATCTCGAGGTCGACATCGGTGACGCCCCTCGCCTTCAGGAAGACATCACCTCCCACGACGGTCCAATCCATTAAATCTCCGTCCCAGGTGCCGTACCTGATGGAGAACTCGCCGATGCTACCGTTGAATGGAACTGGGGAACCGATGCAGAAGGTACGCTCCTTCTCATCCTGCGGCATGATGTCTCCGATCGTCGATGAGTATATGTTCCCCTCCACCTCCGCGAGGCTATAGTCCGAGATCTCCAGATCCGGATCGGCCACCAATCGCAGACGAACCATTTCACCCGATGTCCATCCCTCCTCCCCCTTTCCGCTGATCGTTACCGTCACCACCGCCGTTTCGTTATCGCCGTCACCCTGGCCCGTACAGAAAACGACATCGTTTGAGATCCCCAAATCCACATCGAGTTCCGGTACGTCGAAGATGAATTCGATCTCCTCGTTTCCCTCGAGATATATCTCGTCCCACAGGATTCCGTCATCGGGTATCTCACCGCCGCCGTACTGCTGGAACTTGATATACAGGTCCTCCATGGGGTCCATTTCCAGCTGGGGGGATACGGCAGTGATGTTGATGTCGAACTCCGTCCACGCATCCACATCGCCCGGATACTGCCACAGCCGGTACCAGTTCTCTCCGTCGTTGCTAACGGCGATGCCGTCGGCGTCAGTGTGTCCCTGGAAGGAAGCGGGCATCATATCCTGGTTGTCCGAGCCGTATTCCCTGGTCGCGAAGGAAAGGTTCAGTCTTTCCGCATCGATCAGGCCGAGGTGCAACACCAGTTCGTTGAGCTGTGAGTCCTCGCCGACAGTGTCCATCCTCCAGCTGTAAGTGCTGGAGTTGAATCCGTTATAATTGCTTCTCTCATTGGTACCATTCACGGGATCCGACGAAAAGCTGCTCCATGCATTGACATTGATCTCATCTTCGAAATCTTCCCGGGTGCCGTTGCCGTTCCTGGCAGTTTCTGTATGCCGCATCGAAATCCCCGAGGGCGGTTCCCGGATGGAAGTTTTTATGGAATTGCGTTCATTTAAATCACCCGAGAATTGGTCCATGCTCAATGTAGATATGATCATGGCGGAAAATAACAGTAACACGAATCCCTTTACTACTTTCGATGACATCTCTATTTCCTCCTGCAAGTCTAATGTACTATTCGCTGATCCGGAGTGATTGGATCATAACGATCGA
>CAYRFL010000097.1:0-12912 GCA_964423515.1 uncultured archaeon | reverse complement strand
AGCGGTCTGGGTCGTGCAAAGACCCTCATCAGGGATCAATACTCACAGGACCGGATACTCTATGCCTCATCCGGCAATGTATTCATCTCGAAGAAATGCCGTGAGAAACCCAGGTTCTATCACTGGTATTTCGCAAAGAAGGGAAACGTGATAATCACTGACAAAAGGATCTGTTTCAGGACACTGGTACTCTGCATGAATTTCATCTCCATGCTGGTTATTATTGGACTATTACTAATGTTGCATGTACTTATTCTGTTCATTCTTCCATCACATGGGATTTTTCCTGAATTGGCATTTCTAAAATACTTTCTCGGATTTATATCCACCTTCGTTTTGATCGTATTCTTGTTCGGAATGCATCCGTATTCGAAGGACATCTCCTTCGACGAGATCGAGTCAGCCGCCCTCCTCCCCACACGGATGTTCATGACCCTCCCCCTTCTCCGAGTGACGACAGAGGGAAGGACGTATCATTGCATGTTGATGAACGGAACCTGTTCGTCCATCTCTCACACGCTACGGATGAACGGTGTCGGGATACTCGATGAGCCGGAGATGGAAGCGGACCAAAGAGCGAAACCGTTGGTAGTTGTCTATCGATGATGGTCCTCGAGGGCAGAAATTGGTAAGACCATTCGCTCCAATAACGGTATGATGAGAGAATTTTACGGGATGTGATCGGATACGAACTAGTTGTAGCTCGCCTAGTCCTCCAGTTCCGACTCCTTTTCCCTTGCCCGGAAGAGGAGATATCCAAGCAGGCCAAAGAAGAAAAGCAATATGGTGAAGGAATACCTGCCGATGTCCGTGGCCGCTGCTGAAAAGCTCTTATCGTCGTACTGCATTGCGAGTATCGTGGTGGCCACGTAGATGCCCACACCAAGTATCATGAGCAGTAAAAAAAGTACCTTCGGCACTGAAAATTTCCCTTTCTTCTCTCCGGACATTCGCTCTCCCCGATTCCTGCGCTGATAAATAAACCTTTTTTCTCCAATCGCCTCAGCTGACCTCCACCGCGGCCCCGCAGCTGTCGCAGCTGGTGATGAAGGGCCTTTCGTCCGACGTCACCTTCACCGGGGCCCGGCATATGTGACAAAGTATCTTGGGAGTAATGATGCTGGGCTTCGGTATCTCGGGTATCAGGGTATCGGAGGTTCCCAAGCTGCTGTCAGAATACTCCATACTGCTGCCGGGGTACTCCATCCCCCTATCCTCGAATATGGTGGAAAGGGTCGGAAGGTTCTCCGGATCGGCCTCCGGGGCTCGTCCCTTCTGTCCTGGCCCGGGCATCTGGGCGTCTGGGCCGGGCTGCTGCACGATCCTTGGCGGTCTGGGCGGCCTTGGCGGCATTGCGTGTCCCGGGGGTGTGACTGGTCCGGCCCCTTGCTCACCGTATCCCGCTCCCGGAGCCATGAAAGGCTGCTGGTACGATTGGTACTCGGGTGAGAAGGAGTAATCGGGCTGCGTTGGCTGGAACGCTCCCGGGGTCGGGGCGGTGGGTGCCGCGTAGGGTGAATACGCCGCGTACCCGTAACCGGGTCTCTCGTACTCGCCCGCACCACCGGGTGGCTGGCCCTGGCCCTGCGCGATCGCGTCGGACGGAGCGGGCGGGAGTGCCAGGGGTGCCTGGGGTGACATCGTCTGGAAGGGACTGTAAATGGGCTGATGAGAGTAGCTCTGGTAGGGCATCATGGGACCCGGGGGTAGTGCGGGCATCTGCATGGCTTGCGGCGCAGAGTCGACCCCCGCGGGAGGCAGCGCGGGGTAGGCTCCCGCCCCGTAGGCGTAGGAAGCATACTGCGGCATGTAGGTGCTTATGATGCTCTGCAGCTGGCTGAGCTGCTGCTGCAGCTGCTGGGCGTAGGGGTCCGAATACGAACTGGCGCCGTAGGCGGGTTCGACGTGGCCCTCGTCCAGCTCGTCCTCCTCATCGTAGGAGGTTGATTTGTTGTAGATCAAAACAGCCGCTATGCCCAGGCCGAATATCACGACTCCTATGATGATCAGCCAGTAATACCATTCCATCTTGAGGCCGCCCCTGTCCCCGGTGGAGCTCTCCTGGGACTTCCAGGAAGTACTGCCGGAGGAGGACGGATCGCCGCCCTGAGTGTCGGCGGTGATGGTTGTGATAGTACCTCCGCGCAGGTTCTTACCGTCGATCTGAACCAGTATGTTGTTCGGGTTCGTCTCGACGATCCAGGTGAAAGCGATGGTCCTCTCCTGGTTTGCGTCCAGTTCCGTGATGAGACGGCTTCCCTTCTTCTCCGGTGCCTGGATCTCCAGATCGCCGTTCTTGTCGTTGAAGAGGATCATGTTGATGTCCTTGGCCTTGCCGTTGCCCTCGTTCTTTATCCATACGTTTATGGTGGCCTCGTCTCCGACGTAGAGGGTGTCGGACATCTTCTGCACCTTGGCGACTATCACCGGTGTCTTCGCCTCCTCCACCACGATGGTCACGGACCTCTCGACAGTGTTCTTCCCGTCGCTGATCTGTAACGTAATGACGTGTATCCCGATGGAAAGTCCTTTAACCGTAACCCGGCCCCCCGTATCGAGCTCCCCGTCGCGGTCGGAACGCCAGGCGAAGGTGAGCTTATCCTTGTCCTTGGGGTCTATGTCGGTGGTGTTGATGGCATCCAGGAGAAGGGCCATGTCCTCATCCATCACAAGGCCCTCCTTGGGATGACTGATCTTGACTTCAGGCGGAGTGTTGATAATCTCCACAACGGATACGGCGGTTATACCGTCGGTTATACCATCGTTGGGCGTTACCCTGGCTTCCCATCTCTGTCCCGCCTCGAGCCTGCTCTTTGGTATCCGGTAATCGTTCTCGTATTCCCTCATCAGGTTGTCGTCCATGTACCACTGTACGGTATGTTTTACCCCGTCGCCGTCTGGATCCTTGCCCTTTTCCACGATCTCGAGATTCAGGTCTCCCGTTATGGAGGGGGATTCCGGTTTTATCTCGATCTCCGGTGCCAGCGTCATATGGTTGATGACCTTGAACCTGTGCTCCACCGTGTCCGATACGCCGTTGAAACCGTCGTCGGCGCGTATATAGAGGTAGTATATGTTCTCGCTCTTCCCGTTCTTGTAGCTGCTGGAGTACTGAAGTTCCCTGTCGTGGAGGTAGTAGAAGGTCTGGGTAGTGGATACGTCAACAACGTCGCTTCCCTGTGGAGAGGTGCCGATGGTGAGCTGATAGGTTATCTCGTCCCCTTCCTCGTCCGAGGACGGATACCACACGATATCCGGGCTAAGGGAATGGGTCTCCACAGGCTGGATGTCCTTGGGCTCCGTGGGCGGGCTGTTGGCGTTCACCTTCACAGTTATGGTGGATTCATCCGTGATCTGCGACCATAATCCCTGATTATCCTGGACCCTCAACGTTATCTCGTGGGTTCCGATGTCAAGATCGTCGATAAAGAAGTTCTTCTCCTCAGAAATGACCTCTCGCTGAAGGGAGGATTTCCACTCATAGGCGATTATCGCATCTTGATCCACTGAATCCTCCCCCTTACCACGAAACTCTACATCCACACCCTCCCTGGCAGGATTTGGTCTCACCGTAAGAATTTCCGCCGTCGGATACGAATTTGTAAAAAATTTCCAGTTCGAGTATGGACCCCAGCCATCTTCGTCGTGGCATTTTACCGCCCAGTAGTACGTCCGTCCCATCTCTATGGGAACGTCGAGTGCGGTTCCCATCACCGCCCCATTGAAAACGTTAGCATGTGCATCGTCGCTGTATACGGGTCCCTCGGTTGATACCTTCACCCAGCTCTGGTCAATGCTCGTATGGTCCCCACGATATCTCTCCTGTGGGATCCACATAAGGGTAATGGATTCACCCATGATGCCCTTGGCGTTGTTCGAGGGATTGGGATTGACCGGGGCAGCGGGCGGATGGATCGTTCTCCCTGCGTCCTCTGTTGGATGGCTGTAGACCAGTGCAGCTATGCCGATGGAGGCCAGGATTGTGAACATGATCATAATGGCGCCCTTGGCCCTTGTGCGGGAATGGCTCTCACTCATTTCAGTCCCTCTTGTGGAATATTATCCGGAATCAGGCGATGAACGTAAGATTCTGTGAAATCACACCTCACTCCCTTTTTTACTGCTAAATGGGGGAGTGAACCTCTCTTTATTCTAATTAATGGTATTAAAAGGTTTTTGGCTGTGTTGAGCTACGTTCCCACCATGATTGAGAGAAACGGTAGAATGGTGATGCCACACCTTTAACGAAGCAGAAGTACCACGATCCCGGCTAAAAAGAGCCGATTCATCTCTATCGATCATAGGACGGACCATCTTCTTGGTGTCGACCAACACAATCCGTTCCCGCCATCGCTAGCGATGCTCGACGTGGTTGCGCACCGCTTCGGCCATCCGTATTCCGGAGAGGACCTCCTCCACATCATGAATCCTGAGCACGTGGGCGCCCGCACAGGCCGCAAGTGCGGACACTGCCACGGTTCCGGAGAGGCGCTCCGTTACCGGCCTTCCGGTTATCTGCCCTATGAAACCCTTTCTGGACGGCCCGATCAGCACCGGGTACCCGAGGGAGGAGAACGCCCCGGCATTCCTTACTATCTCGAGGTTGTCGCACAACCGCTTTCCGAATCCGATGCCAGGGTCGACCATGATATTTTCAGCAGGTATACCCGCCTCAAGGGCTGCCTCCCCCCTCTCCCGCAGGAAGAGATACACCTCCTTTAGCATGTTATCGTAGTCGGGCTCTATCTGCATGTCCTGGGGGGTTCCCTTCATGTGCATGAGTACTATCCCGGCATCGTACTGCCTTACCACCTCGGCCATGTCCTCGCTGTATCTCATCGCGTAGACGTCGTTCACGATGTGGGCCCCCGCTTCGAGGGCTTCGGCAGCCACGTCGCTCTTGTAGGTGTCCACCGATATAAGACATTCGGTCCTGCGGCGGATCTCCTCGATCACCGGGATCACCCTTTCCTTTTCCTCGGCAGCCGATAGGGGCTCCGAGAAAGGTCTCGTGGATTCGCCCCCTACATCAATGAAGTCGGCACCCTCCCTGGCCATCCTCAGGCCCTGCTCCACCGCATTCTCCGTATCGATGAACCTTCCGCCGTCCGAGAACGAATCGGGTGTGACGTTGAGAACTCCCATCACCCTGGCCGGGGGAAGATCGAGCTTCCTTCCCCTGGCAGTGAATGCTATCCGGCACCAGGGTCGCCCCCCGTCCAGAAGGGACCCGAGACCCCTTCCGACTGCGGGCAGGTCGAATGGCTGCTGCTTCAACTTCTCCACGAGGCTGCCGTACTGTTTGCGGGTTCCTGCAAGAAGCACGTCCCCCATCAGGTCCAGGTCCCTCAGGGCGGACCCGCTTACGGAAGCCTCACCTCCCAGCGATAGCATCTCCTGTTTTAGGATCAGCGCCTCGCGGGACGTGAGATCGGGAACCTCGATGACCGATTGTAGGAACTTGTCGGTCATCAGAGCGATCCCTTCCGGCGTAGCACCCGTTGCAGCCAGGTAAGCACGTGCATCCACTTTCATCAAGGGAGCTATCTCGAAGAGCGGATGTGCTCCGAATCCCTCTTCGGTTTTTTTCTTACACGACGGGGGCTCGTCCCCATCGCGGACTTCCTTATAATCCCTTTTCATAATACTCACCCCGAGGGTAAACCGTGGCCTTCTTGTCGATCGTATTGGTTCTAGTGTTCAAGTAGGGAAAGCTCCGGGAGATGGAATTTCAGCCTTTCGGTGAAGTGGGCAAGGGAATAGATGGAGCCCGCCACCACCAGAATGTCCTTCCTCGTCGTCGCCATCAATGCTCCGTCCACCGCGAGATCGGTATCGGAGAAGACGCCGAATTGTTTTATCCTCTTTCTGCTCTTCTCCCCGTGCCTCCGCATTTCCTTCTGCACATCGTCGAATGCCGTCCCCGCCATTTCCGCAAGCTCGGGAACCCGCGCGCTCCTCTCCATGGGCAGCTGCGATATGTACACGTTGGTGGCCGCCTCGTATATAGGTGTCAGCATGGCAGGGATGTCCTTATTGGCCATGAAGGCACACAACCAATTTATCTTACCGGGGGAATGGGGTTCCCTCGCTGCTCTTATCTTCTCTCTCTCCGTCCATATCCTCAGGACGGATGATATCAAGCGCTCCATTCCGTCAGGATTGTGCGCGCAGTCCAGGATGATCATGGGTTCCTCGTGGACTATCTGGAACCGGGCGGTCAGAGAGAAATCGGATATGGACTCTCTGACGAGCTCCCCGGGCAGCGTTATCCCATCCTCCCTCATCAACAGAGCCGCCCCCAGTACGGCCAGGGACGCATTGTGTGCCTGATACCACGGCCCGTTCACCCGGAGTCCGGTGATCTTCCGGAAGCCGAACGCGGAATCCGTTCCATCACCGTGCAGCTCAATATCGAACCGGGTCCAATGGCCGGTATCCTCCTCTATCACTGTCCGAAAGTCCCTTCCCAACGCAATAGTTCTCTCCGTCCGGGTCTCGCTCTCTCTCAGGAGATATTCGTACCCTGGTGCATCCGGTTCCTGGCCTATTATCGACGGTCTGTTATCTCTCAATATACCCATCTTCTCGAAGGCGATATTCTCCACGGTGCTTCCCAGAAGGTCGGTATGGTCCAGGGATACGTTGGTAATCACGGAGAGCTCGGGCTCGGCCGCATTCGTTGCGTCGAACCGTCCTCCCAGGCCCACCTCAAGCACTGCAATATCCACGTTCTTCTCCCTGAAATGCAGAAGTGCAAGGGTCGTCAACGCCTCGAACTGTGTGATCTCTATCTCTCCCTTTCGGCTGGCATCGCGGATATCCAGGAAAAGGGAGTCCATGTCCTCGAGAGGTATGTTCTCTCCGTTGATGCTCACGCGTTCGTTCAGGCAGAAGACGTGGGGTGATAGATAGAGGCCGCATCGATACCCGGCCCTCCCGAGTATCTCCGCTAGCATCGCGGAGACCGATCCTTTTCCGTTGGTCCCACCGATCAATACCGTTCTGTAATCTAGATGCGGATCCCCCAGCCAGCGGAGAAGATGGCGAATCCTGTCCAGCGAGAGGTCAACGCCGAATTTCTCCAGGTATTCGTAGTAGCCGATACCATCAGGCTCGGCCTTCCGGGATTCAGACCTGTGGTTCATGGAGGGTTGAGAATACGGTGAAATGGTATAAGTCGGTTATGATGAAAAACCACATTTTCTCCGAAAATGCGGAGCCGCCCCCCCCATTATCCCTTCGGGATGAGCGACCTTCGGTCACTAAAGCAGGAACTGAGCCTATATAAAGGAGTAAACGACTGGCTAGTTTGAATTTCCTAGAAGATGAAAAAAGGGTTTTTTCTCTCTTTGGAGAATGGACGATCGGAGTCAACCGGACTCCCCGATGCCGCAGGGAAATTCACGTCCCCTTGATCCGGAGATGAAAGCATCGTCAATCCAGAAGTGTGTCCTCGAATTCCTCGAGAAGGTCATTGATCATCTCCACCAACATCTCGCCATAGGTGCTGGCTCGATATTCCCTGGTCCCCCCCAAAGCTGAATCGACCTTGCTGACGATTTCTCCGTCCTCGTTGTAGACCATTATCGTTACGAGCGATTCTTCCATGGCCGCTCCTCCGTTCGGAATCGCCCTTATGACGAACTAGTATTTTCTTTTTTCCCCATCAATGGGGCCTATCATCAGCACCTCTATCGGACCCGAAACCCCGTTATTCTCCGCTCACTTTTTCGTTGTGCATTCTTCACTCCACTGGGGAAAGAATAATTACGGGTAAAACGATGAGGTCGGGAATGGATTGGTTCACCCATTACATGTTCGGTTTCGTACTGGGCCGCAAGCTCAGGTTCGAAAGATACGAGATGATGGCACTACTTCTCGGTTCCCTGCTGTCCGATGTGGACTTTATTGTGGGACTTTTCGGCATTGGATATTTCCGGGATTATCACCGGGTTTTCACCCATTCTCTTCTTATTGCTCCTCTCCTGGGGCTCGTTCTTGCTCTGGTGCTCTACCTAGTTCTCAGGCGGAATCTAGTGGTCCCCACTCTTCTGGGGATATTCAACCATCTTCTCCTGGACGCGTTCAATCTTCCCAAATCCTCTCTCGAGTACCTGTTTCCAAATGCCTCCTTCAACCGTGCGGAATACGATATGGGCACCGCTTATTTCTGGCCGCTCAGCCGAGATCGCTTCTCGCTGCATGAGGGTCTTGAATTGCCCGATCCGGTCACCCTGTTCCTGTTCTTTTCCCTGATCGCTGCCTCGATCATCGCGTTCCTCTACTATATGTGCAGGGGCGTAAAGCCATGGTATCCCTTTCTCAGAAAGGACACGACGTGTGTAAATGTAAATGATAATGAAAGTATCGGACATGACAGCTCGCCGGCCACTACTAAAGGTGATGACGATGAGCCATAGCATCATATTCAATCCCCTTGCCGGATGCCGCAACGGTGCGGATATTGTTAGGCATATAGCCGGGAAATTAACCGAGAGGGGGATCGACGTCAGACAGTACTCAACGAGATCCCAGGGCCACGGCAAAGCAATTGCCCGTAAGGTATCCGGGGATAGCGATGTGATATTGGCGGTTGGCGGGGACGGCACCGTGAACGAGGTGGTGAGCGGGATGATGAGCAGCAATACGAGCGTTCCCCTGGCCATACTTCCCACGGGATCGGGAAATGATGCTGTCAAATGCCTGTCCATCACCGACAGTGCGGACGATTGTATCGAGGTGATGTTGAGCGGGAGGAGAAGGCTGGTGGACGTGGGCAGATGCAACCATCGCTACTTCCTGAACATAATGGGCGTGGGCTTCGATGCGGCGGTGGGCCACAGGATGCATCAACTTAGATTGAAGCGGGGCCTCGCGGGGGGAAGCTCCCTCTATCACAGGGCATTGCTTCACTGCATTATGCGGTACAGGAGCCTGGAGCTGGAGGTGGACATCGACGGAAAGGTCTATCGCCACAGGTTCTTCCTGGTCTGCATCGCCAACGGAACCACCTTCGGGGGAGATTTCACGATCGCTCCCATGGCCGACATGTCCAGCGGAGATCTCACGACGGTCTCCATAGAGCATATATCGAAACCTCGGTTCTTCTGGCATCTTGGAAAGGTGAAGAAGGGCAAGGTCATAGACCTCCCTGAGATCCGCTATCGAAAGAGCAGGAAAGTACGCATAAGTTCACCGATCGAGATACCCGCCCAGCTGGACGGAGAATATTATGCCGCAAAGACCTTCGACGTGGAGATATTGCCTGGACGGCTCACCGTCCTTGTGCCGTGAGCGGTCCGCTCTGTCCTTGAGCCACCCTCCGTCTATCCGTATGTCATCCGGAACGGTCCTGGACTATCGGGGGGCCACAGGTAGTTCTTTTCGCCATATGATCTTTTACATTTCCGATATCGAAAACAAATGGTCTATTTTAATATAATGACGTGCATTTCCCGGCGGAGGTTTGTCCCGATGAAGATCACAACACGTTGCGTCCCATGTCTTCTGGAGAGGATACGATACCAGTCCGAGCTAAAGGACCCTGAGAGAGGCCCGTCCATTCTCGGGGAATGCCTCCGGATACTGGCCCGCGAATACGGCCCGGAGCGCTGCTCGGCGGAGGTTGCCACACTGGTCCACCGGAAGAGCCACGAGATGCTGGGCTTCGATCCTTACAAGGAGATGAAGGAGGAGAGCAACAGGGTTGTAATGGAGCTGCTTCCACGGGCAAGGACCTTCATCGAGAAGGGCAGCGACCGGCTCGAGGCAGCCTTGACTGTGGCCATCGTGGGGAACGTCATGGATTTCGGCATATCCGATAGATGGCATTCTCCCGAGTGTTTGCGGGACCGATTCGATGACCTCCTGGCCGAGGGTCTGGGCTACAGCGACCTTTCGGGGATACGAGAGTATCTGGGAGAGGGTAAGAGGATACTCTACCTCACGGACAATTGCGGTGAGGTGGTCCTCGACGGTCTGCTCATGGAGGAGCTCAAGGCTCTCGGCTGCACCCTGGGATTGGTGGTTAAGGGGGAGGCAATTCTTACGGACGCCACAATGGAGGACGTGGGCCTTCTGGGATTGGACGAAGTGGCGGACGATGTGCTCACAACGGGCAAGTTCGCAGTGGGACTGGACCTGCGGGACATGCCGAATGACCTCCGGAAATGGATGGATTCCGCGGATATCATATTATCCAAGGGAATGGCAAATTTCGAGGCCCTTTCCGAGGCGATCCCGCTTCCTACTGCCTTTCTCCTGAGAACGAAATGCCTGCCCGTGGCGACGGCCCTGGGGCTTCCGGTGGAGATAAATGCCGCAAAGCTAGTTCTTCCGGGAGAGATGTAGAGCGGTCCCGCTTCTCATTCCGGGTCATCCCATTTCATCCCGGGATCTCAAGGCTTTCTCAGGTCCATGTTCTGCCACAGGAGAACCGTCTCGCATACGAAGCTGAAGCAGTACCTGGCCCATTTGGACGTTATCCACTGCTCGTGCACGAAATCGGAGATGGTGATGGAGGTTCCACGATCGCCGTCCTCGCTGATCATGGTGGTGGGGACTATCTTCTCGAACTGCCTGTACTTCCCGAGGTCCACCTGCAGGGCCATGAGTATGAAGGAATAGTCCTGAAGTTTGTAGTAGAGGGTCTCGGGGGAGTCCAGGAAGAACATGGCCGTGGACAGCTCCTGGCGCTCCATGAGGTAGTTGAGACGCTGTCTCTGCTCCTCCAGGGAGATGGAAAAGGCCAGGGAGCTCTTCTTGATGGCTTCCGTGTATTCACCGGCGAGGATGTCGTCGAGACACCCTGTCATTATCCTGCGGATACCATTATTAACGATGAGCAGATGGTAATCCACGAGCTCCGTGGGAAGCTCGAAGACGTCCTCCGATACGACATCCAGCAGTTGGTGCTGATTCTCCAGAAAGCGGCCCAGCAATTCCCTGGTGGGAAAGGACAGAGAGTCGTGAGCGTCCCTTCTCATCATGGTGAGGGGCACGATGTCCCTTGCACCGGGTGGTTCTTTCCCGAACCGCCTCTCGTAGATCCTGGAGGCCGCCAGCGTCTCGGCCTTTAGAAGGAGGAGGGTATCGTCCTCGTCCGGAAGCTCCTTTCGGGTCTCAAGGACATCCTCCCGTTTTACTTTCAACACTTCACAGAGGATGTCCAGGACGGTATGGGCACAAATGTAGAGGTCTTCCATGGCTCCCAGCGTGTCCTCCATTAGGTTTCCAGCAAGGCCTTTTTCGGCCTTACGGTGGAACACCTTGGCATTGCAGAAACGCTTGACCTGGAGTGGTGATCCCTGAAGGGAGCCGGATGCCAACGCCATGGTACAGTCTAGCTGAGCCTACACGATATATAATTTGTGGAAATTATCTCCCTACCTCGATGGTATCCATGGAAAATAAGGGTGTATTATCCGGCCCGGATCTACGCGTACCTGGGACCTCATCAGAAAGATTTAAATATGTTGGCAAGCGGCGTACAAATAGCGATTAATATACTCAGGGCCATGATCATAACAGAGAACGGGAAGAGGACCGTTCCGTAGAGACATCCCATGGATTTCGGGATGGTATTAATAGGAGAAAGAAATATATAAAAAACCAAAGATTAGGAAGTCGATATCCAGTATGGAAGGTGGCAATAATGAGACACGCGCTATTGAGGATTTCACTGATGACAGCGATTCTGTTGGGAGCGTTCTTCGTAATGCTCATCGAAGTGCCCGATTCCGCCGAGGCGGCACAGGTCACGGCCCAGATCGCCCTGGACAACCCAGAGCAGAAGGCCGATGTCGGACCGGGCCAGTCGGGAATAGTTACATTCACGGGAATGGTTTCTGTGGCCATGATCGGCCCTGGACAGAATGTCCAGCTGATCGAGGTTACTCTTCAGGCCTCTGCCGGATGGCCTGCAACGGTAAGTCCAAGCAGTATCAAATTCGCAGCAACGGAGACCGGTTCGGCACAGCCCTTCACGGTCGTCGTCAGGGTACCAAACTTCACGTCCTTCACCCAGAGCGGGGAGGTTTCGGTCACCGGTCGAGCGAGGACCATCCCGGGCGCACTCTCCTTCAACATCCCACCAACCGATGGGATCATCAGCATCAATCCCTACTATCAGGTGAGTGTGATATGCGATGAGCCTTACTCGGAGATATCCCCTGGCGATAAATTCATGTATCAGCTCAAGATCAGGAACGAGGGAAATTCGAGGGACCGAATCAGAGTAAAGATCGACGAAGATGCTCAAGAGAAAATGACAAACGATGGATGGGTAGTCTCCCTTGGCACCCCCATGATCTCCATCGAAGAGGGCAAGGAAGACATCATACCCATATCCGTTACCGGTTCCCAGGATTGGACCCTATATCGGAATCGAGTTAACTCCATCAAGGTCGTGGTGAAATCGGAGACAAGCGTGCTGCAGGGCGCCACCCCCGAGTCCCACGAATACTTCCTGTTCATACGGGATAAAGGTATCTATATACCGGGTTTCGACCCGATATTCGCGCTGATGGCCCTTGCCATGGTGACCATCGTGGCCAAGAAGGTCACGGGCAGACGCAAGTAATTGAAAATAATGAAGGCCCCCGCCACCGGGCCTTCATCTTCTTTTTCTGTTGGTTTTTACGTTAAGGTAGTGTGATCGCTCCCCGCTCTCATTAGAGTAACGATATTTCCATTCGACAACAGATAAGAGGGCCGCCGAGCGACAGCCAACGGCGGCCCGATACCAAATAAGATAAATAAGTGACATTAATATTAAAAAAGGGGGGGCACAAGCCCCCCCTTGGTTGATGAATGTGGATGTTGAAATCCTGCAGTATATATCTGGAATGGAACTAGGGAACGGATATCAGTAATGGAAAATAATATATAACGAACCTGAGAATAGAAAAC
>CAYRFL010000096.1:0-17059 GCA_964423515.1 uncultured archaeon | reverse complement strand
GCAGGCATGTACCGCCAGTGGAAGAGGGGGGAGCCCCTTCTGAGCCTTGCCAGGTCCAATTACTTCTCTCCCGTGCTGACAGCAAAGCTGATCCTTTCACATCACGGTCTGGGCAAGAAGGTCTACAACTCCTACGTGCGCGACCGCTCTCAGATCGAGGATCCGCGCCTTCGAAGGGAGATGGAGGAGGTCGTGGAGAACGATATTATCTACTCGGAGAAGGGCAACAGGATACAGAGGGAAAGGGGCGTGATGGCCGAGGCGGAGATATCGAGCTGGCTCAACGACATGGGCGCGGAGTACTACCGCGAGAACGACCTACGGAAGATGGGCAAGGAGAAGACCCCCGATTTCAAGCTGAAGCAGCCCCTGATATACAAGGGACAGGAGCTGGAATGGGTGGAGTCGAAGGCCAGTTACGGTGACAAGTGGAAGCTGAAGGAGGACATGCGAAATCAGCTGAAGCCGTATCGGAAGATATACGGCCCCGGGATGGTGATCTACTGGTACGGTTTCACCATACCCCACAGGGAGGAGAAGGATATCATCGTGGGTAACCGGAGCGTCCTTATAGACTATGCCAACATCTGGGTGAAGAAGGAGGAGGGGGCGCCCGCGGTGGGGGCCGGTACTGGTAATCATTGAGTCCAGCGCATGCTCTCCATGGGGAATGCCAGCGAGGTCTTTATACGGGCGACCTCGGTGAACTGGACCACGAAGTCCGAGGCGCATTTCTCGCTTTCCGCCTCGAAGATGATCATGGCGTCCGGCTGACCGAACATGCCAAGGCTCCTAATTATCTTCACGCCCGAGGGGGTGACGGGGTTCTTCAGCATCTTTATGGCGGTGGTGTTCTTCCCGGGAAGGGTCTCAAGAAACGTAACGAACATCATGACGATAACTCCAATTTCCATTCTCTATCTGGATTAATATATTTTCCTCGATTTTATCGTTAGCTATAGGTTATGTCCCGAACGGACACGAAGGATACCTTGTTTATCTCTAGGTGGGTGAATTTCAGTTTGAAATGTGCCCTCTCCTCGAGGACCAGGGGGCCGTTGCGGGCGTCGTTGGTCACAAGACAGTCCACGTTCTTGGTGCTCATGGCCTCGCCCTTTACCTTGAAGCGGATACGCGTTGCGAACTCGCCGCCGGGGTTATTCGGGCCGATGGGCTCGATGTTATCCCCGAGCTTTACGTAGCTCCAGCCACTCATCAGCTTGCCCGGGAGGTCCACCTCCAGCGAAAGTGATGAATTGTTTCCCCTCTTGTGCGCCAGGTGGATCTTGTCAACGATGGCATCCACCTGCAGCTCCATGTTCAGCTCCATCTGGTTCTTCTGGTAGACGTACAGGGCGCCGAACACAGCCGGCAGGATGATGGCGAGGATGATGGCCGATATAATGAGTTTCATGGGCAGCTCCAGCTCACCCCGCTCGTCCCTGTATAGAGAAGATCGTTTCATGGGAAACACGATCGCAGTTCTATTAATGAATGATGAACAGCCGAAAAAAGATTATTTCCATCTGACGGTGATAACCGCCGTGTCGGATTGCTCACCTTTCTTCACTGTCACGGTTATCGTACCGTCGGTCCCCGGCTGGTCCAGTATCTGGAGGCCGTTGAAGACTATCTTACCGTCAACGGTCGTGCCTTCAACTCTCCCACCGGCTCCGTCCTCGATGCTCATTCCGTCCAGGGATACGGATGCGCCGTTGACCTTATCCCCATTGTTATCTTTCACAATGACCGTGATATCGAGGGCGTTATTCGCATAGATGTCGTCACCCGCCGCACCGTCCCCGTGGGCCCCGTCGTCGTAGATGTAGATCGTTATGGGTGTCACCTTCGCCTCCAGGGTCGTGGGTGGATCATCGATGAGCGCCAACCAGGCCAGGAGAATACCAAGGCCGATCACGGTCACGACGATGACGATGAAGAGATACAACGGCATTCCGAGAATATCTCCGTCGATATTCTTCGATAATCTCTTTCTAATATGCGTATTTAAGGACTTCATTGACATCACTGGCCTCTATTATGATTATTCTTGTATTTATAATTTATCGGTTTTGGCTCGGAGTGAGGTCCGAGTGGGATGTGATTTGGTGGTACGGGAGGTAGACATGGTATATCTAAAATCGTTAGATGTGCTCTCTTATGGTAAAAGGGCCTGGAGCGTAAGCCAACAGGCTCTTTTACAAAATATAATAATGAAAAAGAAAGACCACTGGCCGCAAGGTCGGCATCTGTCCGCAGGGTGACGTCCCTGCGGATGCAGGGGCATCTCTGATGGACCTGTAGGCTTACCTGCCGAAGGTACAGGCGCATCATTCGATGCGCCGGAGTATAACGGGAACCGGAACGCAGTGGGCACCGACCGCGAGAGCTTTCGCTCTCGTGGATAAACAAGTAAATAATAAAATTGAATTTGGTGTCGGGCCTGCGTTTCCTACGTCGCAGGCCCTCCTACCCAAGAGAGTCTATCCTAACGATAGTGCTAGAACGTGTTAGTCTCCTTCTTCTTGAGCACCAGCACATCGGCCTTCTTCACCTCGGTCTGGAAGGCTTCCATGGTGCTTTCCTCCACCGGATCCACCGGGACCTCCAACTTAGGAGCTTTCGCACCTTCCGTTTCTTCGCCGTCGTCCCCACCCCCGGACCTTCTGCTCGGGACGTGATACGGATCGTGGTTCGGCACGGATTCGGCGTCCGTCGGATCGCTCCTTCCGCGGTACTCGGCGGAATTGTTCCAGCCGTCGCCGTCGTAATCCTCGTCACCGTCCAGAATGCCGTTGCTGTCGGAATCCTTCCTGCTGGACCAGAACTTGCCCTTGTAGAGTTCGGGGGCCAGTTGATGTCCCACCGGCTTGTAATCCGTATCGTACAGCTCCGCGGAGAGATTGAATATAGCTTCCCAGCCGCGGCCCAGCGTGTCATTGTCCTCGAAGGGCGACCTGTCGGATTGATTGTACGGCGCATCCATGTACCATACCTCCACGCCGTCCGGCATGCCGTCCCTGTCCACGTCGAAATTGTTCGGGTTGAGCGTCGTGTCGATGCCGTTTATCGGATCCCATTCCCCGAAGTCGTACTCTGCCTGGGTGGTGAGCGGATGATAGTATTCCTTCAGCGGCGGGTCACCGGTCTCCGGGTCGATCTCCTCCTTGTCGACGACGTAGTAGTAGACGCCGTCGGGATACCATATCTGACCCTGGTAATCCAGCGACCAGTAGGCATCGGTCATCTCCTCCACCACGTCCTCTATCTCGCCCTTCTCCTCGTTCCACCTTCTGACCTGTATCTTTCCGGAGACCTCCACGTTGATGGCGTTGCCGCTCTCCATGTCCCATACCTGGAGCTCCACGACGTCGTCCTTCTCGATACCCATGGAATTCTTCTGGGTGGGGTCGAGATGCCATCCCCACTTCCCGGTGGTAGGCTTGTAGACCCATACCCTGTACTTGATCTCCCAGCCGTCAGGTAGCCCGTCGCGGTCCGTATCCGGGTCCAGCGGGTCGGTGGTATTGTCCTCCTCCTGCCTGTTGGTCAGTCCGTCGTTGTCCGCGTCGTCCTGGCCGTCGTAGGGGTAGAGTGGATTAATAACGAAAACCGGGGGGAGTTCCTGGTCGACAAGGCCGTCCCCGTCGATATCGAGGAAGCTCTCCCAGCTTCCAGTGAAGGGTCTCTCGTAGTGGTTCGAGGCATACTGCTCGTCGAACCATACGTTCCTGCCGTGGAACTCGGTGTAGAACTTGATGAACTCGATCCTCCTCGTTGAGCCGTGAAGCGCCTCCCAGCCGTCGGACAGGCCGTCGTCGTCAGTATCCGGGTTCCTGGGATCGGAGGCATCGATCTTATCATCGTTGC
Organism: uncultured archaeon; assembly: GCA_964423515.1. Lineage (GTDB taxonomy): Archaea > Thermoplasmatota > Penumbrarchaeia > JASLWR01 > JASLWR01 > CAYRFL01. The sequence continues at coordinate 13,189 of CAYRFL010000096.1, read as the reverse complement.
GGTCGTCCCGGTACGGATAGAAATCGGTCAGAACCTCCTGTCCGTCCAGGAGCTGGTCGAAATCCGTGTCGGGAAGGACGGGATGGGTGATGAAGCCGTAGGTGGAATACACCTCCTCCGCGTCGGCCAGGCCGTCGAAGTCGGAGTCCTTGTTGGTGGGATTCGGATATACCTTTCCGAAATCGTCCATCCAGAGTCCGAAAACCTCCTCCACGTCGTTCAGCCCGTCAAGGTCCGTATCCGGGTTGGACGCATTGGTGGCGGGGAACGTCACGTTCCCGTCGTGGGTCTGTCCGTTCACCTCCTCCCAGTCGTCGAGCTTCTTCGACTTGTCCCTCGTATCGTAATCCATGTCCGTATCGGGGTTGGACGCATTGGTATAATATACTCCAACGAAGTCCTGTACGGTATAATAGATACCGTCGATGAGCTCCCCCGGGAATCCCTCGATGAGCTCCTCACCGTCGGTCAGGCCGTCGTCATCGGTATCGGCATCGTTGGGATCGGTGCCGAAGGGATAGGGCTTCGTGCCCTTGAACTCGATGAGGTTCGTCACGTTGTCGGGGTCCTCCTCGAACTCGCCGGGATCTATTATCCCGTTGCTGTTGTAATCTACCCATTCCGTGTCCACATCCTTGTCCGAATCGGGTATGGTGGGATCGAGACTGGTCTCGTAATACTGGAAGTCCGTGGGTTCGAACTGGGACTTGTGTCTGATGAGTATGGAATTGTAGGCCTCCCACCCGTCGGGGATGCCGTCCCCATCGGTATCCGGATTCAGGGGGTCGGTGGAATCCCACCATTTCTGATCGGGAGCGGGATATGCGAACTCCAGGTAGTTCGGCAGGCCGTCGCCGTCCAGATCGAGGAATCGGTCCGATGCGTTGAGGGGATCGAGACCGTAATAGGTCTCCCATCCGTCCCACATCCCGTCCCCGTCGCTGTCCGGGTTGGTGGGGGTTGTGTTCTCGTCCGAAGTGACCTCCCACCCGTCGTCGAAGGCGAGCTCGCTCCCGTCCGGGCGCTCGAAGGTATCCCCGTCGGTATCCCAGCTGAGGGGGTCCGTTCCCGCATCGTACTCCTCGTAGTTCGTGAGGCCGTCGGGTCGGAACTCCTTGCCTCCCACGAATGCGCCTCCCACCTCTCTTCCTCCGCCAAGGGGCACGTGATTGTAGGGGTGTATGAGGCAAATGTCTATGTCCTGGTCCGCATCGGTGGGATCCAGAGGATTGAGAGTATAGGTGAACACGAACTCGTCGTAGCTCTTCCTGCTCTCATTGTACTTGAACATGGTCTCTCCGGCCCATGCCGAGGCGCCTCCCCAGATGGCGTCGGGCCTCTCCGTTCCCCCGTGGTAGAGCTCGTAATAGTCCCCCATGCCGTCGTGGTCCGAATCCTTGTTCGAGGGATTGGTGGTGACGAATATCGGGTTCTTGCTGTGTTTCTGCTGCCAGGGATTGTATTCCTCGTAGGAAAAGTTAGCTTTGGTGATGGGATTGATCTCGTTCACGCAGAGGTGGAAACCACCCTTCGAGGCGATATCCTTGAGCAGCTGTTCCCTCTGGACACCCAGCAGGTCGTCGACATCCTCGATGAGGTTCTCGATCTTGCCGCCGCAGTATTCCTCCAGGTTGGTGAAGTTCTCTCCGCCGTCCCAGGCCGCAGCCGTAGAGAAATGAGCGTTGAGTATGCCGGAACGGCTGAGGTCCAGTCCGTCCCCGTCGGGATTCGAACCACCGTCGGGCACGTTCGGATCGATGGTATATCTGCCGGTCACGGGGTTCTTGACCATGTAGAAGGCCTCCCATCCGTCCAGCATTCCATCGCCGTCGGTATCCGGGTTGGTCGCATTGGTGCCGTAGATATAGTTCTCCTCTATATCGCTCAGCTTGTCCGGCATTGCTTCTTCATCATCCTCGTCGAAGATCCCATCGTTGTCATCGTCCCAGAAATCCGAGTCGGCCATCTTTATTTCGGGTGATGCCTCGGCTTTGATCCAGGGCTCCACATCCTCAGCTTCGGTGAACTCGCTGCTTACAAGAATACTCGAAACGGCAAAGGCAAGACCCGCCAGGAGCAAGAAGCCGATTATGGCGAGCACGACGATCTTAAAAGCTTCCATTATCAATTCCTCCGATTATACCATCCTTTGGGGATCGCATTGAATTTATTCTCCCATTCTCAACCGGTATTCCATATTTATTAATCGACCAATTTGATGGAACCGATTTTGGTGGACAAGAACATGGAATGATTTTATTTATAACTATTTATCATTTTCTATCTCATGTGTCGTATCAATACGGCGGCGTATTGTAACCGTTCTGAAAAGGCGGTTCAGATGCATGAAATTGTGGAATATGTGCCGCCCGGGATAAAGGGTCCGATAGTTTTATCTTTTCGGTGGGATTTGACCCTGCCGGTGATAACGATGAAGGTACTCATCAATGATAAAATGGCCGTCGAGGCCGTGGACATGCTCTCGCGGGAGCATGAGGTGACGGCCCATCATTACGAAATGGAAGATCTCGTAGAGGTTATCGAGGAATACGATGCCCTCCTCGTGAGAAGCGCAACGAAGGTTCACGATCCGCGAATATTCGAAAACGGGAAGAACCTCAAGGTACTGGGACGAGCCGGCGTGGGCACGGACAATATCGACGTTGCCCGGGCCACCGAGCTGGGGATCCCGGTGGTCTTTGCACCTACCGGCTGCACCATCTCCGTGGCGGAGCTGTCCGTGGGTCACATGCTGGCATTTGCCAGACATATCGTGGAGGGGAGCAACACAATGAAGGAGGGGCGATGGGAGAAATCCCGGCTCGGAGGTACGGAGCTTCACGGCAAGACGCTGGGCCTTCTCGGATGCGGTAACATCGGGCAGGAAACGGCGCGGCTTACGAGGGCCTTCGGTATGAAGATAATCTATTACAGGAGGAATCGGGACCTGGCCTTCGAGAACGATATCGGTGCCGAATACGTCACCTTCGAGGACCTCGTGGAGCGGAGCGATTACCTCTCGCTGCACCTTCCCCGGACGGATCTCACCGCGGGAATGATATCTGACGATCAGTTCCGGAAAATGAAGAAGAGCGCCGTTCTCATCAATTGCGCCAGGGGAGGTGTGGTGGACGAGGGAGCGCTGTGCAGGGCGCTTGAGTCGGGTGAGATCGCAGGTGCGGCCGTGGACGTGTTCGAAAAGGAACCCACTCCGGCCGACAATCCGCTGCTGTCCATGCCGAATATAATCTTCACACCCCATCTGGGAGCCAGTACCAGGGAGGCCCAGATCCGGGCCGGTACAATGACGGCCCAGGGGATCCTGGACGTTCTCGCTGGAAAGAGACCGGAATACTGCAAGAACCCGGAAGTGCTTTAATAAAACACAACCGTAGATGCTGTAGCCAGGCGAGACAATTCATTGGTGGAGTTCATGATCAGAGGTTATGATCTCCCCTCCGCCTTTGACTATCCGTTGAAGATGTCGTCCCCAACTCACAGCAGGCCGACGATGCCTTCCATAACGTCGCCCGCCTTGCCCTTGAGAAAAACGTCCACCATCCCGGCATAGGCACTGTGCCCCGGGTTTATCTCGATGAGTGCGGCCCCGGCCGATCTGGCCATCTGGGGCATCTGGGCGGCCGGAACCACGAGTCCCGTCGTACCGATGATGAGCATTACCCCGCAATTCCTGGAGAGTTCCATTGCCCTGTAGAGGTTCTCGGGGGGTATCTGTTCCCCGAAGAAAACGAAATCGGGCCGGAGAAGCCCCCCGCATTCGCATCTGGGAGGGATCACCGCCAGCGAAACCTCCTCCGTCCGGCACTTCTTTCGGCACGTTAGACAGGACATGGTATTGTTGCCGCCGTGGAACTCCACCACCTCTCTGCTCCCTGCCCGCTGATGCAGACCGTCTATGTTCTGCGTTATAATCCCCTTCAGGATTCCTCTCTTCTCCATCTCGGCAAGGGCGACATGGGCTCGGTTGGGTTCGGCGTTCAGGCAGGTGTCAACGAGTTCCTTGAGCATGACCCAGACCTTCTCGGGCTCCCGTGTGAAGCTCCGAATGTGTGCATATTCCTCCGGATCGTACCTCTGCCATAGTCCGTTCTCACCCCTGAACGGCGGGATATGGCTCTCCACGGATATGCCCGCCCCAGTGAGCGCAACCGTGCCCGTGGAGGAGCGGATGATGTCCGCAGCCCTGCGGAGCCCACTTGACATTACCTCGTCCATGTGTGGCACCTAGAACGATGCTCGCGGAGCGACACGGTGATCGATCGACGACATTGTCATCGTCACCAGAGCGGTTTCTCATCCTTGAGTACCAGTCCGCCGTCCACGTAGACCCATTTATCCACGTCCCCGGTGAGCTGAGATACCCTGACCTCCACTTCCACCTTGTGTTTCTCATCATCGCCGATGGTCGTCGAAGCCTTCTTCGTCCTCCTGTACTTCGCAGAGAATTCCAGCTGAGGTTTCTCATCGACGTACAGGATCACCTTCTTTCCCTTTGAGACCGCCTTGATGAGATGTTTTTCCCTGTTTCCCACCATTACCCCCTTCTCACCGTATTTCCTGTCGATGTTGATTGCTATGAGACCCATCGAGATGCACGCGATAGCTCCTCCGAGGCCTCCGAAGGCGGCCACCACGCCGGTCCGGTCGAGGTCGGAATAGGTATACACCATGAATATGAAATCACCGATGAGCAGAAGCAGTCCGATGAAAAGTGTGATGTTCCCGAGGCTGAATTTCAGGTTGCTGATCCTTGTCATGACAAAATTACCTCCGATAGACCGACGGTGAATTGGAGAGGAGAATTACACTTTTACTTTTATATATGTTTTCGCCCGTATCGGAGCGTGATACCGAAATCTTGTGACGGTTAGAACAGGTTTCAGTCTCTCTTGCGCATGGTTCGGTGATGCCGGATGTTTGCATGCCGCACCGAGAGAGCGCCTTTTCGCAAATATGACATATCAATTCCCTGCCAAAACAAGCATCATGTGAAGTGATCCCCTGCCCCGGAGGAAATACGGACGACTCAGAAAGACCATCAGCTATCCCAAACCCGAGGACTGCCCCGTATGCAGGAAGGGCATCTTCTGCCCCATTCATCCCGGCAGCCGTATCGAGTGCGAGCATCACAAGCTGAAGCATATCGCCAAGCGGGAAAAACTTGTTGAGGAGGAGTTGAAGAGGGAGGCGGAGGAGAATAAGGAGAGGAAAGTAGAGGAGAGGGAGAAAGAGAAGAAGAAGGATAAGGAGCTTCGAAGGGCAAAGAAGATCTGGGATTGAGCCCGCCTACCTAGTCAGGGATTTTTCCCGGGAACCGGACCGGGATCCAAGGTCGTATACTAACTTTATCCTCGTACCGTGTACTGTTTGAACCATCCCCTGGTGGGACTGAGCTCCTCGATGAGCAGTTTCATTCTCACCAGGGTCCTGAGCCTCAACCGGGTCACGTTGAAGTCCCATCCGAATCTTTCGTACATGTGGTTCAGTATGGAATGTTCCAGAACGCTCGTTTCCGAGTCCTCGCGACCGATCTGCGCAACTGTTCCGGGATCCGAAGCGATCCTGCCGTCATGCAGCAAGCCGAAGCGTTCGAGCATGGTCCTCAGAAGGAGAGAGAGCCCCGAACGCAGCACGCAGCCCCTTTCCTCGATGAGATAACCGGTCTGAGCCGATACAAGTTGGATTAGGTCGCCATCGATGATGCTGCAGCCGTTCTCCCTTGCCTTGTCATACAGTGTCGATGCCGCGATGAGGACGAGCCGGGGACTTCCGCCGGAAACCGCGTGGATATACTCGATGGCCTCCCGGGAGAGGATGGGCGTCCTGTCCTCGGTTAGGGCATCGAATGATGGAAAACAGCTCTGCTCGGTGGCCCTACAGGAGCCATAGGCGGTATGACCGCGCTTCCTCAGGAGCTGGGCCGTCTCCTCCTTCCTCAAAGGATCGAGATGTACAAATGCCGTATGCCCGAGCAGTTCATCATGTGCGCGTATTGAAGCGAGTTGTGACGGCGTTAGCGAGAGCATCACGGATATGTTCGGATAGTCGCGAACGGACAGCAGCGTCCGAAGGGTCGCATCAAGATCACCCGTGACGTACCTGTATGGGTAATCGCAGATTATGAAGTATTTTCTATCATCGTTACGGAGGAACCGGTAGATCTGTTCTCTTGAAAGGTCCGGATACTCCCTTTCGAAAAGGTCCTCCAGCTTGACGTAGCTGTCCCCCGGGCGTAATATGACGAGTTCAACTCCACCCCGTGGAGAGCTCTTCAACATGTTTTCCGCCCATAGCAGGGTATGGCTCCGGCCGAGGCCGCTCTCTCCCAGGAGGATTACCCATATACCGCTTTGCCCGTTTCCCAAGAACATCTCCCGCAATGCTCGCTGACATTCCGTCCGGACGTTCAACTTACCGAACCATTTCCCCCCGGATTCGCTCTCAAGAAAGGGATTCGGTTTCCAGATGTTTGTATCCATTCTCTCATCCTCCAATGTAACGGCTTCTGTGGCCGGAATCCATTCTTCCCGGACCTAAAGACCTACTGTGGATAAAGAAATTGACGGAGGTATATAAAGCTAGCAAGGAGGGGGGACAGTGAAAGTAAAATGAAAAAGCCGATGTTTTGAGTTTTTTCATTACGCCGCATTATCGTTGGCTATTCCTCTTTGGGTGTAAAAGGCACTCGGTGTTGCTGGAGCAGGTCCACTGCCGAATTCCAGGTCCATGAGCCGGCTCTCCCCCCGTATCAAATCCACATCGCATGGAACGCCCGCATTCCAGATCCACAATTTATGCCCGTATCGACTTACCCTTAAAATCCCCATAATCCTCCATCTCCAGCTCCCTGAGCCTGTCGTACATGACGGATATCCGGTTCTCGTCGTCCACCACGTCCTCGGAGGTGACCGTGATCTCGTCGCCTGAACGGAGCACCGCGCCGCCTTCCCTCACCCGCCAGATGCGTATCTTGGGCCCCTGTATTCCACAGAGGATGGCGAGTCCCGGCACCGCCTTCCTTATCTGCTCGAAGAGGTTTTTCTTGTACTCGTCAGTATCGTGCGAGAAATTTTTCCTGGAGCAGTCCATGCCGAGGCCCGAGAGCCGTTCTATCATCTCGGGCGAATCCGAGGCAGGACCCAACGTGCATATTATCTTGGATTTGGTTATCTGTTTTACATCGGTCATAACATCCCTTGCGATTTGAAATTGACCTAGAACTTATCCTCGTCGAGAAGTATCCTCGCGTCCACCGCCACCACGCCTCTCTTTGCGATCAGCAGAGGATTGATGTCAAGCTCCTTGATGAGGGGGTTCCTCTCCACCAGTCCGGATATGGCAAGGAGTATCCCAGTTACCTCTTCCCTGTCGGCGCCCGGAAGGCCCCGCATCCCATCGAGGATCTGCTTTCCCCTTATCTCCGACATCATGTCCGCGGCGTCCCCCCGGTTTATGGGTATGAGGCGGAAGCTCACGTCCCTGTAAACCTCCACGAATATGCCTCCTATGCCGAACATGAGCATGTGTCCGAACTGGGGGTCGGTGGTGGTTCCCACGATGAGCTCGGTACCGCTCACCATCTCCTCGATGAGTATCCCCTGGATCTCTGCATCGTCAACTTTCTTGCGGACGCCGTCCACTATCTCGCAGAATGTGCGTCTAACCTCCCGGCCCGAGGATATGCCCACCCGGACGCCGCCGACCTCGGTCTTGTGTATCACCTGGGGCGATACTATCTTCATCACCACCGGGTAGCCAATGGAAGCCGCAAGTTCCACAGCCTCCTCGGGGCTCCTGGCAAGGCCGCAGCCGTTGAAGGGCACGCCAGCCAGTTCCATGATGGTACGGGACTCCTCCAGGTCGAATACCGATCTTCTCTCCGAGGCCGCCTTTCCGATAATGTCCGCGATCTCCTTCCAGTTCCCGTTATTTTCCCCATTCTTGTCATTTCCACCATTCCCGTCATTCTCTCCCACCCCGCTCACATCAACCCCTCCTTTTTCAGAAAGCGCATCCGTTCCACCAGCGCATGCATGGCGATGACGGCCCTTTCGGGGTATTCTATCTCGGGTATCCCGTGGGAATCGAGGTAGTTCTCGGATTCATGGGATACTATCCCCACGAAGGAGGCCGTCACGGGCTTGTTGAAATCCCGGCAAACGCTGACTATCCTCTTTGCGATATCCAGGGGGTCCGTCCTTCCGGACGGGGATAGAAGGAGTATTATTCCGTCCACCTCCTCCGCCTCCATGAGCGCTCGAAGGGACCTCTCGTACCTTTCGGCCGTGGCGTCGCCGATGATGTCCACCGGATTGCGGTGGCTCCAAGTGGGCGGGCAAACCTCGTTCAGGTGGCTTACCGTATCCTTTGAAAGCACTGCGAGGTTCATGCCCAGGCTGTAGGCCTCGTCCGATGCCAGCACGCCCGGCCCCCCGGCATTGGTGAGAATGACGATGTTCTCCCCGCGGGGAACCGGTTGGTAGGCGAGAGCCCTTGCCGAGTCGAAGAGCTGGCTGAGTGTCCTCGCTCTCAGCACGCCCGCCTGCCTGAAGGCTGCCTCGTATGCCACGTCGGCGCCGGCGATGCTGCCCGTGTGCGAGGATGTGGCCTTCGCTCCCTCCTCGGTGTACCCCGACTTGAAGGCCACCACCGGTTTTTTCCGGACGACCCGCCTGGCGGTCTCGTAGAACTTCCTGGCGTCCGCGAGGGATTCGATGTAGAACATGATGCATCTCGTGTTCTCGTCCTCGGCGAAGTACGCAAGGAGGTCGGCGTCGTCCACGTCCGCCTTGTTCCCGATGCTCACGAAGTTGGAGAAGCCCAGGTGTTCCTCGAAGGAGTAGTTGATCACCGAAGTGCAAAGCGCTCCGCTCTGGGATACGAAGGAGAGGGGCCCCTTCTGAGGCATGGCATCGCCGAAGCTGGCGTTGAGGCTGCCGTAGGTGCTCATGACGCCGAGGCAGTTGGGACCTATTATGCGTATCCCGTGGGCGGCGGCGATATCGAGGATATCCCTCTCGGTCTCCCTTCCGGCATCGCCCACCTCGGAGAAGCCGGCCGTGATGATCACCACCGAGCGTATGCCCTTACGTCCGCACTCCTCCATGGCCTTCTTCACGGCTCCGGGAGGTATGCAGAATATGGCGAGGTCGATGGATCCCGGAGCGTCCAGGACGGATGAGTACGCCGGGAGGCCCGAGATGGTGGATGCATTCGGATTGATGGGATATATGGCCCCCTCGAACCCCTTTTTTTCTCCACTCGTCTTCGACTCCACGGAGCCGTGGATGATATTATCCAGTACAAGTTTTCCTATCTTTCCCTCCACGGCCGAGGCCCCTATCACGGCGACGGACGAGGGCTGGAAGAAGTTCCTGATGGTGCTCATTAGAATTCCCCTTTATGCTCGCCCGGAGCTATCCTTCTCTTAGTATATGGGTTTTGCCCGGTATAGGGATTGCGGGGATATGACGGGAACGGGGATTGGTCATACGAGGTCGATAAGTTGAACTTCACTGCGGTAAATCACGGAAAAGGAGGGGAAATGGATGAAGGTACGGGGGGGTTATTAGGATTTTTATCGGATGTAATTTAATTTCATAAAAAGGATATAAAAATTTGGGGTTAATCATAGTCCTCATAAAATTCTTGAAAAGATAAATTCTCTATAGGTTTTACTCCAAAATATGAGATGACTTCCATGGTATGTTCAAATGCTTTTTCATGGGCCAATCTCTTGTGACTGTAAAAGTTTGGATCATCCATAAACCAACCCGAGCGCCATAATGTTTTTATTCCAGATAATAATTCGTAATTTCCATCTTCTGTTAGAAAAATCATAAAAAAGAAAATATATTTTAATTCGGTTTGTTTATAGAAAACTGATTGGTTACTTTTTATAAATAATTTATATGAATCTATTCTATGAGCTACTCCGCAAACATATGTTAAATAACCCGTTCTGATATCGATATTCATTAAAATTTTTGATTCATTTAATATTATAGTAGAATTTGGTCCATTAATAAATGAAGTCGAATAGTTATGATTATTAAAAGATTCATTAATACTACATTCTGATAAAAAATAAACTACATCTAATTTCGATTCTCGGCCTCTAAAGCGATTGGAGGAAATTAGGGCAATAATTGTAATTATTATAAAGGCCACAATAAAAATTATCTTAGTCGCGTCGCTACGTTTCACATGCATTCCCTTCTTTGCTGGTGGACCTACACGGATCGGATGGTCCCCGCCTACCCTAATCCTCCATCTCCAGCTCCCTGAGCCTGTCGTACATCACGTCGGCGCTCCTCCACCTCTTCCGCTTCGCCTTCTCCAGCGACTTCATGACGATGATATCGAGCACCCTGGGCACGTCCGGATTTCTCGAGCTTGGCGGGCTCACCTCCCCGTAGAGGATCTTCGCTATTACCTCCGCGGAGTCCTCTGCCCTGAACGGGTTCTCACCGGTGAGCATCTCGTAGAAAACGATCCCCGCCTGGAACAGGTCGCAGGCCCAGTCCACCTCTCCGTATTCCTTCTTGCTCACCTGCTCCGGTGCGCTGTAGAACAGCGTTCCCTTGGACCCGGACGTCTGCGTCATGCTCTCCGAGACCATGAGCTTGCCGATGCCCCAGTCCGTTATTTTAGGTACGCCGTCCGCGGTGAACAGGACATTCTCGGGTTTGATGTCCCGGTGTACCGTGGCCATCCGGTGGGCGTACGAGAGGGCGTCCAGGATGCCGAGCATGATCCTGACGGACTCGTGGACGGTGAGCCTGCGCCTGTCCATGAGCTGGCGGAGGCTGCCTCCCTCCATGAGCTCCATGACGATGTATGGTATTGGCTCGAGGCCGGTCTCGTGGATCTTGACAATATTTCCGTGGCCGAGCTTCTTCCATATGCTGGACTCCGCCTCGAACTTGTCGTAGACCGAGGAATCGAGGGTCTCCTCCAGCATCTTCGGCAGCTTCACCGCGACCCGGTCCACCTCCAATCCCTTGGCTGCATATACCGTTGCGAAGGCTCCGGCACCAACCTTGTGCGTCATCACGTAGTTGGGGATTATCTCCCTGATGGCCCCCTTTACCGGCTTGCCAGGCATCGAAGCGTCCTCGCCAAGCGAAATGGCCCTGACCTCGACCCTTTCGGATTCCCCGGAAGGCCGGAATTCCACGAGTTCGGATTCCTCCGTTCTCTTCATGTACCATCTTATCGTGAATACCGCTATAACTATGACGAATATGAAGTCCACCAGATAGAAGAAATAATTGTTGATGCCCGGCAGCCAATCCCCGTTGTCGCCCAACCCGTCGGCCATGGGCCAATCCGAATCGGCCCATTCCCCGGGATCGTCCGGGAACTCGTCCAGAGCGAGGCCCGTGGTGGAATCGCTCCTGGAGAAACCCGGATTCCAGCTTTCCGGCGCTCCGTCACCGTCGCTGTCGATGCTGGCGGCAGCATCATCGGGAAAGGCGTCCAGCTCAGTCAGGTTCGAGGTGGAATCCGATGGACTTTTGCCTGTATTCCAGGCATCGGGAACACCGTCGCCGTCCCCATCGAGGCTGGCTGCGGGGTCCTGGGGGTACGAATCGATGTGGGTTATTCCACCAGTGGAGTCTTTCTGGCCCTTCCCGGGATTCCACCCGTCGGGATAGCCATCCCCGTCGCTGTCCGACGACGCTGCGGGATCCTGGGGAAATGCATCGCTTTTGAGCGGGTAACCGTCCGAATCCGGATCGATGGCAAAGACGAATATGTCGGACTTCGAGGTCCCGTAACAGAGATATCGGCCGTCAGAACTGGAATCGCAGCAGTACACCCAGTATTCCGCGCTCCCGTGCTCGGATTCCACCGAGAGGTCCGTCATGTCCCAGACCACCAGCTTCCCGTCCTTTCCCCCGGAGAACACGTACCTTTCCCCCACGTGACCACAGGTGCAGAAGACCTCCTTGTTGTGAGCGTTGAGCACCCCAAGCTGGTCCAGGTCGGGATCCAATACCTTCAGGATACCTTCGGCGCCGCAGGCGACTATCCTGGTGGAGTTGACCCACAGTACGGAGTTGATGTAATCGGTGAAGACGTTCTTCCTTTCCTCGTTCCCGCTGTTCATATCGTAAAGGACCAATTCTCCCTTCGAGGTCCCGGCGGCAATGGTGTTTCCGTCCGGTGAGAACTGCGCGGCAAGGACGGGATCGCCCAGGTCGATCTCGCGGTGTACTTCATAGGACGCCGTGTCGTATATGATGAGGGTGCCGTCCCCCGTTCCCACCGCCAGGTATGTGCCGTCAACGGAAAAGCTCAGGGCGTAGAGTCCTCCGTGCCCCACGCTCATCTTGCGAAGGGAATCCCCGTCTACGGGGCTGATGATAAATAGCGTGGAATTTCCGCCGTGACCGGTGCTACCGGCGGCGGCCCGGGCGCCATCGGCGCTAACGTCCATGCAGAACAACTGCTCCGTCAGATCATTCTCGCTCAGCACGTTCCCTTCCAAATCGTATATGATTATGCTGCTCATGGAGGGTTCTTGGTTCCGGATAACCACCGCAAATATCGTGTCCTTTCCCGGAACCAGCGAAAGATGGGATACCGCCTTCCGGTTTACCTTTATCGTATCAATAGAGAAGTAATTCTCCGCATTTGCAGAATTCATTGCGATTACGAATAGAAATACCGCAGAGAGGGTAAGGAGGCAGGTTATGCCAAGGGCATTGAATCGTTCCATATTCGATTCCCCGTGATTCTGTTCTCGATGTCAGAATATGATTCAATCAATATCAAACGGCCCGGCGGTGCGGATCGTATTTCGGAAAGGCACCCGAAAGCACCGGATCCCGTGATCATACGGACAGCAACTCCGTCACAATCACGTATTCATCCACGGTCTTTTTATTACTTTTGGTTTGATGATTAACTTGACCCCCGCTATCATCGAATGGGTCGTCCTGGATTCTCCTCCGATGTTGGGGCAATTCCGGCGAAGGAACGAAATGATCGGCATAATTCCTTTCAACCTGTGCCTATTCCGACCGTATCATGTAGTTCAGCAGCATCAGGTTTCCGAAGAACCCTCCAACGACCAAAAGATAGATGAATCCGAATCCCTCGCCGAAGTAAACGAGTCCCAGAAGGAGCATCAACATGCTCAGCACCATCCAATCCAGGA
>CAYRFL010000095.1:0-17091 GCA_964423515.1 uncultured archaeon | reverse complement strand
TTCCCGATGAATGCGCTAATATCGGGTATCACATCCCCTATAAGGGGCTTGCCCCTTACATGCTCTTCGGTGATCCTCGTCAGCTCGGTTATCCTGTATGGTATGGGCATCCGGGGATCGATATGGCTGACAAAATCTCCCTGCTCCTCCAGCCCTCCATCACGGATCCGGTACTCGTGAAATGCCACTTCGATGATCCTGGCGCCCCTTGCCGGAGAGAAACCCGTGGTCTCGGTATCGAACACCACGAAGGCGTCCTCGCCCCGATACAGTCCGAGAGCCCTGCATATGTCCGAGGTGGCCTCTTCCGTTCTCTCCCTCACCCTTTCCCAGATGATCGTCGGATCGCACTCATTCACGAATATCGCCCAAATTGCACGCAGGTTGAAATACGGTCCCTAGGGACCCTCATTCATCCTTCCTGCCCTTTATGAAGAATAATATGACCACCAGCGCCAGCAGTACCGTGAAACCCAGCACCGCCATGGATACTAGCTTGCCGCTGGTCCAGTATATTTCATCACCGACCGTCGAATTATTCAATTCATCGTCCGGGCCTCCTCCACCCGTCCCGTTACCGGCACCGCCATTGCCGGATCCGTTGCCCGTACCATTTCCCGTACCATTGTTGGTCCCACTTCCGGCCCCGTTCCCAGTTTGATTTCCCGTACCGTTCGTATTTCCGTTGGTCCCGTTCCCATCTCCCCCTCCATCACCCCCGGATGTACCATTATCTCCGCCATTACCCGATTGGTCGGCCTTCAGAGGATCCGTTTCCCCGAGGTATTCTTCCGCGTTAGTGATGTTGTCATGGTCGGCGTCCAGCTCGCCGTCGCCAGGGTCCAGGGGATCGAATCCATAATGCAGCTCCCAGCCGTCAGGCATACTGTCACCGTCCGTGTCCGCCTCTAAGGGATCCGTTCCCTCCTCGTACTCTTCGAGGTTCTCCAGATCATCCCCGTCGGGATCACTGTACCCATCTCTCCTCCACGGATCGAGGCCGTTGTCCACCTCCCAGCCGTCAGGCATACCGTCATCATCCTGGTCCTCGTCCGTGGGGCAGGTCCACCATTCCCATTCCCCGAGCTCCGAAAGCCCGTCGTCGTCCCGGTCATCATCCGCATCATCCGCCAGCAGGCGGTCGAGACCCACGTGTTCTTCCCATACGTCCGGCATTCCATCGCCGTCCGTATCAAGCTCGTCGGTATAGTAGGGATCACCGTCGATCGTATATTCCAAGCCATCTGTGATGATATCGATATCATCACCCACCTCGACGAGGTTGTCGGCAGTGTTCGTCCCGGAACCACTTTCCGTCATGTAGATGTTCCGGAACCACCGATCGCCGCAGGGCCCTTCCACATAATTGAGGTTGTCCAGGACCTCCTGGTGCGGATGCCCGTAGGAATTGGTACGTCCCACAGATACAACAGCGTTCTCGGGCCATGCCGCCTCAACGTAGTCCCAGGATGTGGATGAAGCGCTGCCGTGATGGTTCAGGTGGATAAGGTCGATCTCCAAGGGCCAGAGTCCCTCCACCATCAGGTCCTCCACATCCCACGTGAGATCCCCACAGGAGAGGAAATCGAAATCGCCCATGCTCACCAGGAAACCAAGGCTCATGGCGTTCTCCGACAGCTCCCAGCTGGCCTCATTCCCACCCAGGACATTACCGTTCAGGCATACGCACATGGCAGTGGTGCCTCCGCCAAGATCGATCTCCTCTCCAACCGCGGGCGACCGCCTCTCGCAGCCGGCCTCCTCAAGAGCATAGAAGTAGTCGTCTATGTAGCTCGTGGAACCCATATCCTCATCACCGCGGTCGAGGGCAGTTGTGACGTTGATGTCGTCGGAGGTGCCGTACGTCCAATCCTCCCCCGAGATTATCCTATCGGTGCCGCCGATATGATCGCTGTCATAATGTGTCGATACGAGATAATCGATGGTGGTTATCCCTTCATCCCGCAGAACGCTCAGCACCTCTTCACCGGTCTGGCCCGTGTCCATGAGCATGGTCGTCCCGGTGGGAGAGATGATGAGGGTACTGTCGCCTCTGGCGATATTGATGCAGATTATCCGAAGCTCGCCAGCAGCCCGGACGCCATCATTCGGGAGGACCCCGGACGTTCCAGCAGCCTCCATCGGCAGTCGGGAGAATGCCAGTGGGAGGACCGGGGCGAACACGAGGCAGAGTATCATCAGCGGTACGATGGTACGCACTGAGATAGATCGAGCATTTGTCCGCTGCTTTGGCCGCATAGGTGGGTTCGGCAGTATCGACAGCATCGGCATTGTCGGCAATATTGGCGTCGTTATGTTCGTTCCTCCTTCTATCAGTAGTCAACTTCGCAGGTGTAGTCGTATTCAACGGAGAGGCCGCTCTTCGCCTTGAAGGTGCATTCCCAATCCTCGAAAAGGGCTGCGGCCAGGTACTGGTACGGCACCGATAGCGTTTTAACGTGATCTCCCGAGGTGGGTATCTGCTCCTCGGTGCTGCCGTACAGGGAGCCGTTGGGAAGATAGAGGTACATATCGATGCCGTTCTGGTAAATGCCGCCCACTTCCTGACCTCCCTGGTAACTGAGCTCCAGGCGCACGTCGGAGGCGGCATCCTCGATGGGAACGTAGTAGCTCTCCTCCTCCGTTATGGAAAGAGTGGAAATTACCGTCCTTCGATAGCTGGCGTGGATGATGACGGACCTCTTGATGAATTGGGAGCCCTCGAACTCCACCTCCACGGTGGCCGCGTACCTGCCGGCCCGGGAATAGGTGTGGGTGACCTCCTCGGAGGGGTTGGTGAAACTCTCGGCCACATCATCCCCGAACTCCCAGCGGAAGGCTTCGAGCTGGCCGGTGACGTTCACGAGTACGAGGGATACGGACATTGGAGCGAGGCCCTTGGTCCTGTTCGACTGTATGATGAAGCCCGGTTCCACCGTCTCCTCACCGCTGCCACCATCATCGTCCGTGCAGCCGGGCATGGCTGATGAGGCGAGGATGCATATCACGAGGATCATTGCCGGTGCGAAGGGGAGACGGCGGGCCATGTTCTCAAGCGGGATATGGTCTTTGCAGACGATAAATGTTTTTACCGGAAGAAAGGGGCGAATGGAGAGGAGGGAGTGTTCGGGGTTCTGGTGCAGGCGGTATTGTACAGGACGCTTGTAAAGGCCTTTCATTGTCGCTGGCTTTCATTAGATAAGTGAGCCTGCGAGTGCCAGCCAACATGGGATCGAAACCAAACAATGAATTATCAAATATCGAACCTATCTTAGTAATGTTCGATTCCGAGCAGGCCTGGGGGGAGTGAATCTTACAGCTTAGGCGCCGGAAGATACAGGTGTGTTTCCGAAGGAAATGCACCAGTACGAGCCAGCGCAGGGCTCAGGGCGGGGGTTTGGGACGGTACCCCCGCAAGGATTTGACCATAAGATATGTTCCTAACCGTTCCCCATCACCCTTCCCCACCACCCAACACATCCCCTCCATCACGAGCGTCCCCCTCCTCATCCCCCTTCCGACCCTTCCGTCTCACCCTGCTGACGATCACCAGAATGACTATGAGCGCAACTCCGATGGCCAGACCCCAGGTGACGAGGTAGGCCTTCGATTCCTCTATTGTTACGAACATGGTATCGTTCGAGGAGGTACCGTTCTCATCGGAAACTGTCAGAATGACGGGGTATTTCCCGGGTTTGGAGAACTCGAAGGACACCTCGGGACCAGTCAGACCGATCATCCGTCCGTCGTACTCGAAGGACCAGGTATAGTTGAGCTTGCTTCTATCGGCGAAGGAATCGGCGGCACCAAGGTGTACGGTGCTTCCCTCCACGGCCGTTACGTTTTTACCCGCGTCCGCCTTGGCAGTCGTGCCGTTGGCTATGGGATGCGGGTCCACATTCCCGATATAGCCGTCAAGCTGGTAGGGCAGATCGACGATGTAATTCCAGTCGTCGTCGGGTCCGGTCCAATCCGACCAGTAATTGCCCGAGCCGTTGTGGGACCAGAGGTTGTTGTAGCCATCGCCCAGTGCCTGTGGGGTTCCGTTGCCGTTTGAGTGAAATCGATTTCCGTAGATCATATTATCCGATGAATTGAGATCGGCCTCGATGCCGTAGCGGCCGTTCTCAACAAATATGTTTGATGTTATCCGGCTATCGGATACTTCACCGAAGAATAATCCGGATAGACCGTTGTGTTCGATTCTATTATCGGATATCCGGCCATCATCTCCAGCCATTTCAATGCCGTTCATGCCGTTCCAGGAGCAGTGGTTGGAACGCACGTGAGCCTTGCTGGACCTGCTGCCCAGGTGCATACCGTTCATTACGTTGTCCAGGCATGAATTATTCACTATCCGGACATTTTTAGCGTCAACCTCGATACCGGAACCGTTGTTGAACCTGCACCTGTTTTTCTCGATGAGACCGATACCGTCCGAGTAACCATAATTACCGGAGCGATCTATAAAGATGCCAGAAATATTGTTGCTATCGCATGTGTTGTTCAACACATCTAGGTTACAATCCCGTTCTATGGAAATGCCATGGGCCATGTTCCCGCTGCAGTTGTTTCCCGACAGGTTAGCATTCTGCGATCGGACGTTAATTCCGTCATCTCCGTTTGAACAGCACTTGTTATTCCTGATGAATGAAATCTCCTTTCCGAAGTTATAATAATAGTACCAACCGAGGGATATCCCGTCCTCATCATTCCCACAGCACGTATTGTTGACCATAACGTTATCCTTGGATTGGCTACACGAGATTCCTGCATTTCCGTTTTCAATACAGATATTATCGATTAAGGTATTGGTGTTGGAATACTTTAAGAGAATTCCACAGGATCGATGATCTGAAGGGTAGTATGATGAACTCGTAGACGATCTCATTATGTTCCCATTGCATGTATTACCTATGATAGCAATCTCTATGGAACCGTCCAGGAAAATCCCCGCTTCCGTATAGTTTGTGCATGTGTTGTTAGCGACCATACAATTTCTCGAATAAATGAGGTGAATGCCGATTGCGGTCTTTTCCAGCGTCTGCCCCGTAACAACGACGCCCGTGCAGTTATACAATATCACTTGTCCCGCTCCGAAGGGAACCTCTTCATCCCTGACATTCTTCCAGAATATCATAGGTTTTCCATTCACCGTGTTCGATGAATCGATTTCCAGGGAATCTATGGTGACAGACCAATCGATATAGGAGCTATCGATGGATAGGCCACTATCCTGCATTTTATTGCCCGCCAATTTCATCCCCGTGCAGGAGTCAATGGAGATCGCGTTTTTCCGATTCCCATAAAATGTATTGTTTTGAATTGATATATTATCGGTCTGAAAATAAGGAACATAATACGTCGGACTATGGATCGTTACCCCGTCAATATCATTATCATTGCATGTGTTGTTGTAGAACCGGCAGTCAGCAATACTTCTCCCCTTCATACCGGAATCCAAATTTCCATTACAGATGTTATTAGCTATCGTACAGTTAGAACTATCTGCAAAATATATACCTGTGTAGTCGTTATATGAACATTTGTTTTCCATGATCGTAGAATTTCCAGAAAAATGAACGGTGATCCCGTTGCTTCCACCCGAATCAACATGGTTTCTCATTATCGTGGCGTTCTCTGAACCGCTAACATATATGTGGGCCTCCTTGCATTCGATGAATGAGTTATTCATTATAATTATGTCATCACTGGCGTAAGCTGTTATGCCTTCCTGTGAATCCTTGAGGAAGGAATTGTTCTCGACATTACATCCCGTGCAAAATGCAAGGGTTATTCCCCCTGAACTGAACTGCAAACCGCTCACTGTGATGTTAGAGCAGTTCAATAGGAGGACCTCTCCGGCATCTCCAGGGACGGTTCGATTGTCGTCCCCGATCCAGCAGCATATGGGACTGCCGTCCAGCGTATTGTTGGACATGTTGTTTGTCATCCAGTTCTCCCGATCTCCACCGAACAGATATATTCCTCCGTTCTCGAATACATTATTCCTACACGTATTATTCACAGAATAATAGAGCAAGAGACCCCTTCGTTCACAGCGTATTGAGTTGGCCTCGATAGTATTGTTATCCGATAGGTAGAGATATATTCCATTGTATGTTGTTGAAAAAGTATTATTATTTATTTCATTGCCGTTTGATGAGTCAAGTTCAATTCCGCACCCATTATCCGTGAAAATGTTTTCATATACCCCATTACGTCCTGAATCGGTCAGAGATATTCCGTAGGTGGAGTTGTCGATCCTGTTCTTAAATATAACAATGAAGCTACTATCGGAGAGGGATATGCCGCAATGATTATTATTTATTAGATCATTGTTTCTTACCGTTACATTCGTTGAACACAATATCTCGATCCCGTACCTGCAGTTCGAGATCGCCTGACCTTCCACCGTTACATTCGTACAGTTTAGCACCATGATCTGCCCGGCACCGGGAGGCACGGTTATTCCGGTCTTTCCATTCAGATACTGGATCGGCTTACCGCATACCAGATTCGATGGCTCTATGCTGTGTGACTCCCAAGCGAGGGATGATTCACCTTCGATTATTATCCCTTCAACCTCCATCTCGTTCATCTTCAGATCACAAAAGGCGGAATCCAACAGCGAGATCCCTCCGGCCTCCATCTCATTCATCTTCAGATCACAAAAGGTGGAATCCGACAGCGATATCCCACCGTTCCCTATCACATTACGTTCCAGTGAGCAGTTCGAACAACTTTCCAGATGCAGTGCTCCCTCATGGCTGTATTCCGGTCGTGGTTTCGTTCGGATAATTTCGTTATCCATTATTACGACATTCTCAGAATGCTCCACAGAAACGGCACAATCCTTGGAAATGAAGGTATTGTTCTTGATGGAGCAGTTGTCAGCACCTCGGAGTTCAATGCAACCGCCGGAACGGTTGGACGTATCCAGGGTAAGGCCTGAGATATTCACCCAGTTCTTCCTAACGATAAGTTTCAGAGAAAGATCATTCTCCCCCGGAGTAGTTGATATTGTATGATTTTCCCCCTCTCCCGTGATGGTTATGACTTTATCAATATAGATGTGCTGTTCATCATAGACTCCCGCCCTGACGTATATCGTATCCCCATCCACAGCGATCTTCACCGCATCGTAGAGGTTAGTGGTGTCCCCGTTCCCCCCCGCATCCACCACTATGGTCCTACCCACTCCCCGCCGGGACTCCCCCTCACAGGACCTCGTACCTCCTTCGGAATCGTATGTTGGGAGGTGGACGAGTAACAGTATTAATAGAGCAAGAACCACCATCGTCCTGTCGCGTCCCTTCCAGAAGTGTCCGACCACCATACCTGTATCATATCGGCATGGGTCGTTATAAACTTTTGTAACGCAGACGTCCGTTATGGTTACAGAGCCTCATTGGGTCCATCGAGGAATGCGGGCTACCCGACATTGTATGTGGGCACAGACTCGGGATTATCGCACACAGATGTATGGGGCCGGATGCTCAAATCCGCATCCGCCCCCATACTGACGGTGCTGTTGGACATTCCAATTATATGCATTCATATTATTTTGTGGCGGGCTCGCGTCCGCGTACACCACCCCAGCACCCCTCCCCCGCTATCGAGCCCGCTTAACTTTATATTGAATGGTTGTGCTGAACACTTTTTCTTATCCCCGTCCTCCCTTCACCAAAAAGGTTTTTCAACAACCCCCGCATTTATCCGACACAGGTAGGTGACCATGCTGCTTCCCCTGGCGATCGTCTCGGCCGTGTTTCTGCTCGTACTGCTGGCCCTGGCCCTCTCCCAGCGAGTAATAGCCAAGATCGCAGCCAGGAACGCCTTTCGGCGCAAGCGTACCTCCCTTCTGATCGTCATGGGCCTCATGATCGGCACCGCCCTCATATCCAGCTCCCTCGTCATCCAGGACACCATGTACTACACCTTCCGGAAGGACGTGTACGACCGCCTTCACGAGATCGACGAGGCCGTGATAAGCCCCGATTCCAACGGCACCTATCGTTTCTTCGATATCTCCGTGTACGACAACCTTTCCCTAGGACTGAAAGAAAGATCGGGGGACAGGGTGGACGGCACAGCTCCGCTCATACTCCTCTGGCTGCCGGTCATGGACACCTCCACCGGCTATGCGGAACCCCGGGCCCTCGTGATCGGTTTCGACGCGTCACGGGAAAACGCCTTCGGTGAGGAAGGCAGCACCTTCGATACACCGGGCGGCAAGAGCATCGAAGCGAACGATCTCGCTCCCGGCGAGGTCATGATGAACGCCAGGTGCGCCGCAGAGCTCGATGCCGCCTCCGGAGATGATCTTACCGTGTTCTACGGCGAGCGTAAGCTCAATTTCACGCTGCGCCACGTTCTCGCGGATTCCGGATTTGCGAACATGAACGAGGAATTCATAATGTTCGTTCCCTTAAAGGAGCTGCAGGCGAGGCTCGGTATGTCCGATGCCATCAACTACATCAAGATATCCAACCGGGGCGGGGTGGAGGACGGGCATGTCCACACGGAGAATGTAAAGAGAACCGCTCAGGAGGTCCTCGCATCGGAGTCCGGTTCGCCCGCCGCCTTTACCGTGGATACCATGAAGAGCGATTCTCTGGACCTGGCCCGGGAATTGAGCGGGTTCATCGGTGACGTGTTCACCATAATGGGGGCCTTTGTCGCAATGGCCGGTCTCGTTCTCATCATGCTGATATTCGTAATGCTGGCGGAGGAGAGGCGAACGGAGTCGGGAATATCGCGGGCCGTGGGCATGAGAAGGGGGAAGCTCATGCTCTCCTACCTTCTCGAGGGGGCAATATACTCCATCCTCGCGGTGGCGGCGGGAGCCCTCTCCGGCCTGGGCATCAGTTACGTGATACTCTATTTCATGGAGCTTCGTTCGGACATGATATTCCACTTCGAGGTTGAGAGCATTCTGCTCTCGGCGGTCCTTGGCCTTCTGAGCACGCTCACCGTGATCGCCATCGCATCCTGGCTGGTGAGCAAGATCAACATCGTGAGGGCCATAAGGAAGCTGCCCGAGCCCTTGACCAGGGGTAAAAGGAGGATTTTCGTTCCCGTTGGCTGCCTTCTGTCCTCAGCCGGTGCGGTACTCTCCGTCTTCGGCATCATGCGCCATCTCGACCCGGCCGTGGAATCGGACGTGTATCTCATTTGGGGATTCGTGGTCAGCGTCATTGGACTCGCAATCATCCTCTTCCAGTACCTCTCTCCCAGGATCGTGTTCACGATAGCTGGTGCGTTGATGGTGTTCTGGTCCCTCAATCCCCTTCTGGAGTACAAGGGGACCGGGCCCGAGATGTTCATCAGTTCCGGGATCGTGCTCGTTCCCGGCGGTGTGCTGGTGCTGGTATTCAATTCCTCCCCAATCCTTTCGGCGCTGGACCGCCTGTTCTCCCTGGGCAGGAAGAGGAAGAACCTTCCGGTAATAAGAATAGGCACTTCCTATCCGCTGAAGAAGCGTTTCCGCACCGGTATGATACTCGTCATATTCACCCTCGTTATCTTCGCCACGTCGGTGGAGGCCATCTTCACCCATCTCGAAATGGAGAGCGTCAGGCGCACTCCTGAGAAGCAGTCGGGCAGGTACGATATCGTATGCACCGTGAATCCGTTGAACCCCGTCTTGAACATCACGGACAGGATCGAACGATCACCCGTGCTGGACATCGGGGATTTCCGGGAGATAACTCCGCTGGTAGCCGCCCGGGCCGAGGTGCGGAAGAACGGAACCGAGGATGAACCCGTGCCAATGATGGTACTGGGTGTGGATCGGGAGTTCGGGGATGAGAACCGCTTTAAATTCCATTCCATTGCCCCGGGGTACTGGAGCGCGGACGACGTATGGAACGCGGTGTTATCGAACAGCTCACTTGCGGTCATGGACAGGAGCATCGCCGAGGTGGAATGGGACCCCTTCTTCGGGCCTTTCAGCATAGTTGCGGGTCAGAGCGTGACCGTCCGGGCGCCGGACGGCCGCAGCGCTAACCTGACGGTGGTGGGTATACTGGAGACGTTCATGGTGCGAGAGATACGTGGAATATACGTCGGCCAGGAACTGGTTGCCTCTTTCTTCGGTGTTACCCGTGATAACATGTATCTGGTGAACGCGGCCGAGGGCGTGGATATACAAGGGCTCTCAAGAAACCTGGAGCGGGAGTTCATGGCCAACGGAATGAGGGCGGAGGTCATGATGGACGACGTGAACATGTTCCTCGACTCGGAGAGATCCATCGTAACGCTGATGCAGGGTTACATGGCGGTCGGTCTGGTCGTGGGAATCGCCGGTCTCGCGATCATTACGGTACGCTCGGTGGCGGAGAGGAGGAGGGAGATCGGCATCGTGAGGGCAATAGGTTTCACAAGGGGGATGGTTACCAGATCGTTTCTCGTCGAGAATGTTTTCGTGGTGTGCCTGGCCTGCATACTGGGAGCTGCAATGGCCATCGGCATAGCTCACCGGGTGTATCTGAAGATGTTCGCTTCGGACGTGCCTTTCCTCATTCCCTGGCTCAATCTGGCATTCATAGCCGCCATCGCGATCCTGGGAACGCTGCTAACGAGTCTGGCCCCCGCAAGGAGCGCCTCGAAGATACCGCCGGCCGAAGCGGTGAGGTACATGGATTGATCATGCGGTTCAACGATCGGGAGTATATGAATGGTTGACGTCGATGAAATAATGGCCAAATTGCGGGAGAAGGCAAATCCCGGGAACGTCGAGGGAATGGCTCGATTCGGGATGGAGGGCGGCAATAGACTGGGGGTGAGGGTTCCCGATATGCGCAGGCTCGCAAAAGATGTTGGAACGGACCACGGACTGGCGCTGGAACTGTGGAAGACGGGTATCGAGGAGGCAAGGATAGTGGCGGCACTGGTTGCCGATCCGGAACGGGTAACGGAGGAACTGATGGAGGAATGGGTGGTCGATCTCGACTCGTGGGACGTGTGTGACCAGCTCTGCATGAACCTCTTCGACAGAACGTCCCTGGCCTGGAAGAAGGTCCGGGACTGGTCCGAACGGGAAGAGGAATACGTCAAGAGGTGCGCTTTCTCGCTGCTGGCCTGTCTGGCATGGCACGACAGGGAGGCTGAGGATGAGCGATTTACGGAGCTGTTCCCGGTCATAATGAAGGGAGCGAACGACGAGCGCAACTTCGTCAAGAAGGCGGTGAGCTGGGCACTTCGTCACATCGGCAAGCGGAACATGGATCTCAATGAGGCGGCCGTGACCTTTTCACGCGAGCTGATAAAAAAGGATTCAAAAGCGGCACGGTGGGTCGCCCGGGATGCCATCAGGGAGCTGACCAGCGGGAAGGTCCTAAAACGCATCGAGAAAAAGCAGGCCCGACACTGAATTGGATCAAGTATCACTTCTCTTGCGAAGGACGAAAACACCCTCCCGGTTCAGAGTGGTCCGGGAATACTCACTGGTTGGAATGATGACATATTATCTGTATTGTTCGTAGGGATCCCGGGGATATGGAGGGGCCGTGGGATAAAGTGTCTCTTTCTCATCCCTGAAGGCTTTCCTGGATATGCCAATGAACACGGCTGCCAAAATTGACCATATCTGGCCGAATGACAGCACAGCGGCGATAATGGAGATTATCAGACTGGTCTTCCATTTTCTCCTCTTCCAGGCATTGATACCCGCCACCAGGCTCATAATCCCTCCGGAGATCATCACCAACGGGAGGAATATGAATATCAGCATCGCCGGTGCCATTGAAGAATCGGTTTCCTTGGGTACCGAAAGTACTAATGCGCCGAACATGAATAGGAAGTATATACTTAACAACAAGGCAAATCCGGCGCCAACGAAGGACAGAATGGCCCCGGCCTTTAAAAGGCCCTTGTGGGTATCCGAAGTGGGATATGGGTGATAGTACATCCGGGGAGGATAATGCTCTATGAACGGATGACCGTGGTGGTGGGTCCGCGAGCCCGCAAATCTCGGTTCGTTGACCCCGTTCGGTTCCCACAGGGCCGCGAACTCTCCATCGTCCCGCCCCCCGGTTCTCTCCGTACGCTTCGAGTCCGTGGTAGTCTTCCCATCCAGTGTGAATTCCACTCCACCCGTGGTCCTTTCGGACTCTTCTGAGGAGATGTCGGCCTTCCTTCTTCTTCTCACCTTCACAGTCTTGCTCATCCCCGTTACAATCGCTAATAATCTATATAATGATTTGTCATAAAGGAAGACCGGAGGAACGGGTCGCTCGTCGTGTGAATTTGTGTGAATTATAGAACCGTGCTGATGAGAATGAGGGAGGGAACCCGGATGAGAATGATCTCCAGACGGATGAAATATTGCGGTTAATAAGTTATAATGCTCATCTATTCTATTCCTTTGCCGTCATCTATCCATTTCCGTGATGCCACACCGATCCGAAACATTGCCGGTGATATGTATGAATCCCGAGGAATTCCAGCTTGAAAAGGACCGGATGAGAGGCAATTTTCTGCCGTATACGAGGAAGGCATTCTCCATGATCTCCGGGAGGAAGTTGGAGCGGATACTGGATATCGGCTGCGGCAGAGGCATTCCCACCCTGGAACTGGCCAGGCTCAGCGGTGCGAAGATTGTGGGGCTCGATGTCGATGAGGACGCGATTCTGGAGCTCGCGAGAATGACCCGAGAGAAGGGCCTGTCAAACCGTGTGGAGACCGTGTTGGGCTCGCTCCTCGAGATGGAGTTCCCTAAGGAGAGCTTCGATGTCATATGGGCCGAGGGATCCATAGCGTTTCTGGGTTTCGAGAACGGCCTCCGGGAATGGGGGAAACTTCTCAGGCCGGGGGGCTTTCTCGCGGTGCACGACGATGCCGCCGGGTATACTGTTAAAAGGGCAATGATACCTCGGTGTGGATACGAACTATTGGGGGAGTTCACTCTTTCTAAGGACGACTGGTGGTTCAGATATTTCGCTCCCATGAAGGAATTGATCGAAGGTTTGTTCGATGCGGCCGCTCCGGACCCGGTCATGAAGAAGATGCTGGAGAGGGAGGCTCGGGAGATATCGATCTTCGGGGAGAGAGGCGAGGGGATGTGTTCGGTGTTCTTCGTCATGCGGAAGGTGTGATAGGATGAGGAACAAGGCGCTTATAGATCTGCGAAGGCAGCAGATAATCGAACTGACGGCCAGGTTCTGCGACGAGTATCTCGATGTCGAATACAAGGAGCTCTGCGAGAAGCTCGTGGCTAAAATGGCAAGGAAGAGGAACGTGCCATTTCTCAGGGGAAGGGTCGATATCTGGGCCGCCGCCATCATCTATGCCCTGGGGCAGATCAACTTCCTGTTCGGCGCCTCCTCGGAACATCGCGTATCGAGAAGCGAGATATGCAATCATTTCGGCATTGGCCAGGGGACCGTATCACAGAAGGCAAAAAAGATACGGGACATGTTCCGGATGAGCTACTTTAACGACGAGTTCTCCACCCGTGCAACGAGGGAGGATGATCCCTTCAAGGAGTTCGTAATGCTCCCGAACGGATTGATTGTAGACATAAACACTTTGTCGCTCATGTTCGAGAAAGTAATAGGTCTGAAGGGGATATTCGCACCTTTTCAGGATGCTGAGGATGGGAAGAACGCCGGGAGAGAGCGGGGGAAGAAAATCGGAGGCGATAAGGAAGATGAGGAGGAAGTGGTAAGCACGGGGGCGAAGCAGGAGCAGAGGACGCTTTTCGATTTCTGAGAATGAATTCACACGGTGGTCTTCTCACGGCCCCTTCCGGCCGACGATCACGGCATACCGGAAACGAAAGGGACATTGACACGATGCATTGACGCTATTCATCTACTTCGGGTGATCTGTTTTTTTGCATGTGTTTTATCACTCTTCTGATAAGGACCGTCGGGCCTATGATGGACACCGACACTCCCACCACGGTGATCGTGACCAATAGACAACATACACTAATGCCTATATCGGGTGTGGAGTTAGGCAGTAGGTTTTGCTCCGAAAAATAGGAGACGATCAGAAAGACCACAAGCAACATAGTGATCGATGAGACCATCAACGAATTCCTAGCTCCCTTCATCCAAAATGACAGATTATCCGATCCTTTATCGTGCATATAATAATGGTGCGAGGTTAGAAGCTTTTTCCCTCTTATGATCATGAACAGAAGAAGATCGGACACGATCGTGATCGCAAATATTCCGATCAGTATTACCAGGAGATAATATTTAATCGTAAAGTAACATATTATTGAGATTGTCGATGCAACATATGCAACCGTCATGGAACCCAATGTGATCTTCCTGGCGGAGAATAGATGTTCCGTGATCAAATCATCCTCTCGAAAAAATTTGTATTGGATCGTAAATGCAATGGATACTGCGATCATGCTGAACAACAGTATCATATCGAGATAGGAAAAAATTCTCATCAAGGAAGAATTCAAATCGTGATCCATATCTTCAATGGCCATGAGGTTGCCGAACCACAATATCGCCAGAAAAAGATAGGCAAGACCGGCGATCATTATCAACAGATGACCATATAACTGGATCTTCAGTCCAAGTATAAATCTGTCCTGCAAAACAATCCCTCGCTATCATATGATCCTTGGTTCGTTTGTTAGGCTAATATCCATATAAAAATATTGCCTTGAGTCCACAAGGAGATGCAACGGGCGATATTACAACACATTTATAGCATAATCACAATTTCTTGATCATCTTCAACAGCTTGTCCCTACCGATGGCCTTGATCATCGATCTTAGAGAAGCGAAATGCCTATCGCTCGTGAGGATGTGGCTCGCCCCGACGACGATCCCGGTGGAACCGATTAGAGAATCCGCCGTGGGGATATCGTACCTGAGCCGGAGGTACCCCGCCTTCTCCGCTGCGGCAGTGTCGAGAGGTAATATCTGGACTTTCGATGCCTTCAATCCGGATACGATCGCTCTAACTCTATTCTCATCCCGCTTGCCGAGTATCTTGATCAGTTCGGTTAAGCTCACAACGGAGATCGTCGCTTCCACCTTTCCATCATCTATCGCATCCGCAAGGGGCATATAGCTCTCGTCGGAGAGCAGACCTATCAGGTGCATGGTATCGATGATGATCCTCAGCGCCAATTCTTTCTGTCCTCCTCAAGTTCTTCTTCCACCGCATTCAGGTCCAACCCCCAAATTCCACAAAGGTTGCGGAGCTTCGCCGGTGGTATGAGCTTGATACCGTCCTCCTCGTCCACCACATTAAGTATCGTTCCCCTTTCGATCTCGTATTTTCTGCGGATACTGCGAGGTATGCACATCTGACCCCTGGAACTGACTGTGATCTCCATCTCTATCGCTCTCCTAGGTGCGTGTCATTGTTATTATTCTTACTTTATTAATAATTACTTATTATATTTGTTATTACTTACAAATGTGGTGACATTACGTCTGAAGGTCGGGTAAATCCCACAGGGGGGTAGGGGGATATGGCAAAGGGTGACAAAATGACACGGTTTGAAATTACACCCCTTAAGCAGACGTGGATGCTATGGAAATTCCACGATCACCTCATGAAACGCCCCACAATGAAAAAAGAGCCAATCTAACGATATTTGGATGCTGAACACGTAGGAACAGAGTCACATTCCCCTCTAACCTTCTATAACTCCCGTCTTCACCGCAGCTTTCCTGGCTGCCTCCTCGCTGATCCCGTTGGCGAGTATGGTGAACCTCTCCGGTCTTATGTTGGGCGCCTCCACGATGGCCCGTACAATCACATCCTCCTCGACGCCGAGCTCCCTGGACGTTGTGGGAATTCCTATCTTTTTCATGGCCTTCTTCATGAACGTCCAGTCCTCCCCGTGCAGATACATCATTATAATACTGCCTATGGCGCACTGCTCCCCGTGGAGAGCCGGCTCGTCCAGCATGTTATCCAGCACATGAGAGAACATGTGCTCGGCACCGCTGGCCGGTCTCGAGGACCCGGCTATAGCCATGGCCACCCCGGACGCCAGGAGCGCCTTTACGACCTTCCATGCGCTCTCCTCTATGCCTTCCTTTATGGAATCCGCTTCCCGTATGAGAAGCTTGGCGCTCATGCGGGAGAGTGTCGCCGCATATGTAGAGAAATGCTCGTCCGTCAGTCTGTGGCTGAGCTCCCAGTCCAGCACCGCGGAGTAGTTGGATATCACGTCGCCGCAGCCGGCGGCCAGTAGCCTGAAGGGGGATTTCGCTATGATCTTCGTATCGGCGAGAAGCGCAACGGGGGCCCTTGCCTCCATGGATTTTGCCCGCCCACCCTTGTTTAGTGACGCTCTGCCGGAGACGATCCCGTCGTGGGATGCCGCCGTGGGAACGGATATAAAGGGGATCGTGTGTTCGAAAGCAGTATACTTGGCCACATCGATGGACCGTCCTCCGCCGACCCCGATGGTGAATTCCGCATTCGATTCCTCTATGAGACGTTTGGCACCCTCCATGCTCTCGATGTTGGCTCCGCTTATCTCGAAGATGTCTATGCCGTATCCTCCATCCTCCAGCTGGTCCTTCAGTCTCTCGCCGGCGATCTCTCGGGTGATGGAATCGCAGACCAGGACGCCGTTCCGCCCGAGCTCCAGGTGTTCTATTCTCTGAGCGGCACTGCTGAGAATATCATGACCGATATGAACGCTCCGGGGGAGAAGTATCGAGAGTGTCTTGTCAAAAATCGTAGCACCACCGAGGCTGGCTCTGTAATATAAAAGAAATTAAAGTGGATGGTGGACAGCGAACCTAGTTTCCCATGGGCGCTAGCACCACAGTACAGCTCGGAACGCGGGCAGGCTTAACTGCTGGGTTCGGAAAGTTACCAGGTGAGCCCTGCCGCTCTGGCCGTCCTACCATCCTAATGAAAGTGATATCATATGCGATCCGTCAAACGGTTGAGCCGATAATGTGCGACAGAGACGGTTAGTAATTGCGAGCTGAATATCTCGGTCCCAGTCAACATATTACGGTTCCAGCCTCGGGCCGAAACCCTTGGCCTTTCCCGCAATAGAGGTTGGTGGGAATATCCCTCGATACTTACACTCCAATCCTATCAAACCAGTCTTTTACTGGAATCTCATAGGCGCTTCTTTTC
>CAYRFL010000094.1:3125-17142 GCA_964423515.1 uncultured archaeon | reverse complement strand
TAGAATTCATGACGAATTCAGGGGAAGGTCTAAGGAAATTGATCCCTTACGGAAGATACCAGCGAAGGATATTTCCAATGTCAGGTGGAAAGAATTGGGGCCATTGATGAAGCCATATCTGCAATTACCCTTCATTGGAACATTTTCGACTCTTTTTTTCATCCTCTTCAGGGTGTTGATAGTTACTTTTTCCCAAATGAGCTATCTGATTTTCGGGCTTCTATCTCTATTACTTTCGATTCTGTTTATGTGGGCATTAATGAAATATATAAAAAAGAAGAGAAACCTTGAGAGAATCGGGATGGACTTAAAGGGCTTTTATCTTGAAAGACTGAAAGGAAAGGGACTCGACAGGATCGAGTTCCATACATTCGATAAAATGCGTAGTATATATCCAAATAATGGTTCGATTAATATAATTGGAGTTGATGGAGATGTCATATCTCATTCTTATATGAAAGAGGATGTGATCGAATGGTTATGTTCCAACATGTCAAATCAATATGGAACTATAGATGAATCGATCGAGTCGATACCAGTTGGAGACATATCATGGACCATTAATACTGTCCGGAAAAAAATAATCAAGAGCGTTTATGGATATGTATCTTTTATTATCTTCTTTAGCGTGTCATTACCCCTTATGTTTTTCGGATCCCACATTTCATTGAATATGATGTTTATTGGCATGGGTCTATTCTTATTAGGTATCTTTTCAATTATATCTCTGATGATATTTGGATATCCAAATACCGGATTTATGTATCGAAAGATACCTACCTCCGTGGGTATTTCTAAGGCGGGCATTCATATTGATTATGGAAAGAGGAGGAGGCGTCTCCATCAATTTCCGAAACTCTATTCATGGAAGGACATCGCTGAGATAGAGCCTAATCATAATTTCTCAATAAGAGAGATAAAATCTCCACCAGGCACCTCTCTTCTAATCACGAAAAAATCCAAGCTTGGATACGTATTGTTCTATCTGGACGATAACTGTTACAAAACGTTGATGAAGGGGTGGAAAGAACGGGCGGGAGCGGAAAAGGAAAATGATAGATCATAGGAATTCTATGAAACAATGTATTATAGGTATCCCTTAGAGAATGCCCCACATCATTCTATTATCACCAAATGCTCTCAGACCGATAATCCTGCAATATGATGGAAAAAAATTCGGCTATGGATGCCTGTGTGTCCCTGAAAATCCTTGAGAATCGGTAGGCGAATCGGCTTTTTTGCCCCGCGATTCCACGAACCACTACTGGTAACGGCTTGTGGAATGACGCCTTGACAGTCCAGGGGTGCCGTTAGGCACACCAGGGCAATGGGGAGGCTGATAGTACTCTGGGATATGACCGTTGACGCCCGGGCATATCAGATTAACACGTAGGTACTCGTAGATTTTCACAGTTATCAACATCCAATCACCTTATGTAAAAGTTACACGGCAAGTAACATAAAGGATGACCATTATTTTTTCGAGATATTCCCTTTACCGCGATACCCTCCCATCAGCCCGACCGGAGTGATACTCCTGAACGACATCGAATACCACGAACCGCAGACCCTCGACGAGGCTATTTCACTACGGTCCCAACTCGGCCCGGATGCCCTCATATACGCCGGGGGCACCGACATAATCCCCAAGATACGCTACGGCAGGATCACACCAGCCCATCTCGTCAACATCAAGCGCATCTCCGGTCTGGACCGTATCGGATATGAGAACGGCCTTCATATCGGCGCTCTGGCGACTTTCAACGACATCTGCTCCCACGATGCGGTTAGGCAGCATTATCCCGTACTCGTGGAGGTCTTCGGTGATATAGCATCCCATCAGGTGCGCAACCTCGCCACCATCGGCGGGAACATCTGCAACGCCGCACCGTCGGCGGATTCCGCTCCCATCCTCATGACCATGGATGCAAGGGTCGAGATATCGGGGATAGAGGGGAAGCGGACCATGCTGTTGGAGGAATTTTTCAGGGGGCCCGGGGAGGTTGACCTCGAGCACGGCGATATACTCACGGGAATCATTGTTCCAACACCCGCTGCCCGCACGGGGTACGCCTACATCAAGCACACGGTTCGCAAGTCCCTCGATATCGCCATCGTGGGCGTGGCCGTGGCCGTCACGCTGGATGACGCCGGTATGTGCTCCGATGCCCGGGTTGTGATCGGAGCCTCCGCACCCGTACCGTTGAGAATAAATAAGGCCGAGGAGGCCCTGATGGGAACCTCTCTCAATGAGAACGACGTGAAGCAGGCCGGACAGCTCGCCGTCGGCGCCGTGAGACCCATAGACGACGTGAGGGGGTCGGCAGCCTACAGGCGGGATATGGCTGACGTTATACTGGCACGGGCAGTGAAGAAGGCAGGGGGGGATGCCCTTGAGTAATATGAGGCTCGATCTGATCGTCAATGGCGACATGCACGAGCTTCACGTTTCCCCCATGCTGACGCTCCTGGAGCTTCTACGCGACGTGCTCGGCCTCACCGGTACGAAGAAAGGCTGCGGCACGGGCGACTGCGGCGCGTGCACGGTGCTTATGAACGGAAATGCGGTGAACGCCTGCCTGGTGCTGGCCGCCGATGTTCGGG
Organism: uncultured archaeon; assembly: GCA_964423515.1. Classification (GTDB taxonomy): domain Archaea; phylum Thermoplasmatota; class Penumbrarchaeia; order JASLWR01; family JASLWR01; genus CAYRFL01. Next base: position 14,538 of record CAYRFL010000094.1, on the reverse strand, counting down.
GATCGAAGATAATCACCATCGAGGGCCTTGCCGGACCGGGCGGACTTCATCCGGTACAGAAAAGATTGGTCGAACACGGTGCCATACAGTGTGGTTTCTGCACGCCCGGTATGATAATGACCGCCGTGGCGCTGCTGGGCAGGAATCCTTCCCCCACCGAGGACGAGGTGCGCGAAGCGATATCGGGCAACCTGTGCAGGTGCACGGGATACGCCAAGATAATCGAGGCCGTGCTGGCTGCGGCGAATGGCGAGGGAGGTGGCGGGACATGAGCGACGAATTCAATTACGTCGGAAAGCGCATCCCGAAGCTGGACGCGCCTGACAAGGCCACCGGAAGGACGGTATATCCCCAGGACCTGAAACTGCCCCGCATGCTTCACGGCAAGATACTGTGGAGCGAGCATCCCCATGCGAGGATACTAAGCATCGATACCGCGAAGGCCCGTGAACTGCCCGGGGTAAAGGCTGTCATCACACACCACGATCTTCCCGACAGCAACTGCGGTTTCATGAAGGACAATCCACCGCTAAAACGCGAGAAGGTCAGGTCCATGCGGGACGAGGTGGCTGCGGTGGCTGCGGTGTCGGAAGAGATCGCCGAGAAGGCCCTTGCCCTTATAGGGGTCGAGTATGAGGAGCTGCCGGCGGTGTTCGACCCGGAGGAAGCGCGAAGGCCCGATGCCCCCCTCGTTCACGAGAATCTCGAGAACAACCTCGTGGACATGCAGTACCATTTCAAGTATGGCGACGTCGAGGAGGGCCGCGAGAGATCGGTCCACATCGTCAAGGGCCGTTTCACTCTCCATCCCGTGACCCATACCTGCCTGGGCACCTGTTGCTGCGTCGCCGCTTACGACACGGGCGGAAGGCTCACGATGTACGCCCCGACCCAGGTTCCCTTCCTGTACCAGAAGGACCTGGCATCCGTACTGGGCATGGACGGGGGCGAGGTCAGGGTGGTGCAGCCAACGATAGGAGGGGCCTTCGGCAGCAAGCTGGACGTTTACCCGTACGATGTGATATGCGCACATCTGGCAAGGATCACGGGTCGGCCCGTAAAGCTGGAGTACACACGCCAGGAAGAATTCCGTTGCTCTCCCACCAGGCAGCCCGCCATTGTGGAATCGGAGGCAGGTTGTGACGACGAGGGAAAATTGACCTTCCGCAGCGTTCACGTGGTGCTGGACGCCGGAGCCTATATCTCCTGGGGTGCAACCATACCCTACGTGATGATGAACGCCATCTCCTCCCTCTACAGGGTGCCCGTCGTGGATTACGACACAACGATAGTCTATACGAACAACATGTACAGCGGTGCGTTCAGGGGCTACGGCAATCCTCAGGGGACCTTCGTGGTGGAGACGCAGATGGACGAGCTCGCCGAGAAGATGGGCATGGACCCGCTGGATTTCCGGCTCCTCAATTCTAACTGTTCGGGCGATGTGACGCCTCAGGGAATGAAGGTGACGAGCTGTGGCCTGGAGGATTGCCTGAAGAGGGCGTCGGAGCGCATAGGGTGGTTCGATCGCAGGGGCCAGGGGGAGGAGCGTGAAAGAGAGCCTGAACCGGAGCATATCAAACGCGGCGTCGGCCTGGCCTCCTTTTTCCATGTGGGCGGAGGAGCCAGGGTTTACAGGAGCGACGGCTGCGGGGCAGTACTGAAAATCAACGATTTCGGGAAGGCAACGCTCGTTACGGGATCCTCTGAGATCGGTCAGGGATCGGAGACCGTCCTGGCCCAGATAGTGGCCGAGGAACTTGGAGTGGATGTGAGTGATGTAACGGTAGTCAACACGGACACGGACGTCAAGCCCTGGGACGTTGGGGTTCACGCCTCCCGGACCACGTTCATCGCCGGGAATGCGGCCCGGATCGCAGCGCGCAAAGCAAAAGAACAGATGATCGGCTTGGCGGGTTCAGTTCTCGAGGAGGAGGCGGAGTTCCTCGACGTATCGAAAGGTCGTGTTATTTCCCGCAGGCAGCCGGACAAGCGTATGAATCTGGGCCGATTGCTCAGGAAGGTCCATTTCAGGAAAGGCGGTGACGTGATAGTGACAGAGCATTTCTACGACCCGCCCACGGAGATGCAGGACCGGAACTTCACGGGGAACATATCCGCTGCCTACGGTTTCGGAACACAGGCGGCGGAGGTGGAGGTTGACATCGAGACCGGCATCGTGAGGGTACTGAGGATCGCTGTGGCGGGCGACGTGGGCCGGGCATTGAATCCCATGCTCCTCGAGGGACAGCTTCACGGGGGCATCGTGCAGGGCATCGGATACGCCATCTACGAGAAACTGCTGTGGGAGAACGGAAAGGTCTTGAACCCCACCTTTCTCGATTACAAGATACCAACGGCCATGGAGGTGCCCGAGATACTCATCGACCTCGTCGAGACCGTGGATGCCGAGGGTCCCTATGGCGCCAAGGGCATGGCGGAATCGAGCCTCATTCCGACGGCCCCCGCCATAGCGAATGCGGTCTACGATGCCATCGGCGTTAGGTTCAGGGACCTGCCGCTTACCCCCGAGAGGGTGCTCGAGGGGCTGCGAAACACTGAAAAATGATGGCGTGAGGCCAATCCTGGCATGCCCTTCCATTGCTTTGTTCTTCTGCTATCAAGTACTCTGAAAATTTATTAATATCATAATCATAATGGCACTGTGGCCCACTGTTTGGTTTACTTGTTGAACATAATGTTGAATGATGGAAGTTGATGCCAAAAACGAGGTGATTAACGTGGCGATGGACAATGATCTTACGGAGACAGAGGCTTTTATACGTGAGCTGATACAATCCAGGACCCTTGATAGGAGCAAGGCCATCGAGGTCCTTCAAACGGTCCAGCAGAGATTCGGTTATATCTCGGAGGAAGCGATGAAGGCGATATCACGCCATCTGGGCATACCCGAGATCGAGGTGCTGGGAATCGCTACTTTCTACGAACAATTCAGATTTTCGAAACCGGGAAAACATACCGTTAAGGTTTGTGAGGGAACCGCCTGCCATGTGAAAGGCGGAGCCCAGCTTGCTGGCACTATCGAAGAGACATTAAAAATCAAAGCCGGAGAAACCACGAAAGACGGTCAGTTCAGTCTTGAAAGGGTTGCATGCCTTGGGTGCTGCGCACTGGCGCCGGTAATCGTGGTTGATGAAACCGCTTACGGGTACTGCACTCCGGGAAGGATCAACAATATTCTTGACCGTTACAGGGGAGTGGATTGAAATGGATTTCGAGAAGATCAAACAGGAATCATTGGAGAACTGGGAGGCATTAAAAACCAGCGAGGATCCGGTGATATATTATGGTGCTGCCTCCTGCGGAAGGGCTGCAGGTGCCATGGAGGTCAAGGCGGCAGCTGAAAAGAAACTGGATGGAATGGGGATCCGAGCACAGCTGATTGAAGTGGGCTGTATCGGTCCCTGCTGTTATGAGCCACTCGTATATATTCAGAAACCGGGCATTGACCCGATCTGCTATTCGAATGTTACCCCGGAGAGTATCGGGGACCTGCTTCAGTCATATCTGGTTGATGGCGATATCAACGGGGAAACCGCTCTAGGGGTATTGGGTGATGAACCTATCGGAAATATACCGCCACTGTTCGAACATCCCGACTTGAAAAAACAGAAAAGGGTAGTTATGCAAAACTGCGGCATAATCGACCCGACCAATATCGACCATTATATCGCAAGAGGCGGATACGGCGCATTGAAAAAGGTCTTGGGGACGGAACCGGACGAGGTAATAGATACCGTGAAACGAAGCGGACTCAGAGGACGAGGAGGCGCCGGTTTCCCCGCCGGTAGAAAATGGGAATCTTGCAGAAGGGTTCAGAACGATCCGAAATACGTGGTTTGTAACGCCGATGAGGGAGACCCCGGTGCATTCATGGATCGCTCAATTTTGGAAGGCGACCCTCACGCGGTCATCGAAGGTATGATAATAGCGGCATACTCCATAGGGGCCATAAAGGGTTACATCTACATCCGTGCCGAATATCCTTTGGCGGTCAAGCATCTTCTGCAGGCAATAGACCAGGCAAAAACAAAAAACCTTTTGGGTGAGAATATACAGGGTACCGATTTCTCCTTCGACCTCGATATTTTCCAGGGTGCCGGTGCATTCGTTTGTGGTGAATCCACCGCTTTGGTCCTCTCCATCGAGGGTAAAAGGGGAATGCCCAAACCGGTCCCCAGACCCCGAACGACCCAGGTGGGTCTTTGGGGCAAACCCACCCTGCTCAACAATGTGAAGACCTATGCCTACGTTCCTCAGATAATCAACAACGGAGCCGATTGGTTCGCCAATATCGGAACCGAGAAGAGTACGGGAACAGCTGTATTTGCACTTACGGGCAAGATCGCAAAGGGAGGTTTGGTGGAAGTACCAATGGGTACTACTTTAAGAGAGATCATCTTCGATATCGGCGGTGGTATTCCCGACGGAAAGAAGTTCAAGGCCGTCCAGACGGGGGGCCCCTCCGGTGGTTGTATCCCGCCCGATTACCTGGATACGCCTGTGGATTATGAGGAACTGGCAAAATTGGATTCCATCATGGGTTCGGGTGGTATGGTTGTAATGGATGAAGATACCTGCATGGTAGACATTGCGAAGTTCTTTATTGACTTCACCCAGGCGGAATCCTGTGGTAAATGTACGCCGTGCAGAGAGGGAACGGCAGTGATGCTGGAAATGCTGGAAGATATCGCTTGCGGCAAAGGAAAGGTGGACTATCTAGAAACCCTCGAAGACCTGGGGACTGTAATCATCGATTCCTCCATCTGCGGTTTGGGCCAGTCGGCTCCAAATCCCGTTCTGACGACCATACGCTATTTCAGAGATGAATACGAAGCGCATATATTGGACAGGAGATGTCCCGCCAAGGTCTGTAAAGAATTGTATAATTTCGAGATAGACCCCGATAAATGTATCGGGTGCGGCAAGTGTGCGAATAACTGCCCTGTGGATGCGATCACCGGGGAGAAAAGACAACCCCATGTCATCGATAACGATAAATGCCTGAAATGCGGCATCTGTTATGACCAATGTCCAACAAAGGTAGGTGCGATCACGAAGGTCGATGCATTCTGCAAGGGGGGTGATGCATAATGATAACGATAGATGGTGTAGAATATCCGTTCAAAGAAGGTCAGACAATACTGGAAGTGGCAAAAGAAAACGGCATCTACATACCTACGCTGTGCTATCATCCCTGCCTGCCCGTGACCAGTGTGTGCCGGCTCTGTTTGGTTGAAGTGGAGGGAGCGAAAAGATTGGCTACCAGTTGTTCATATCCCGTCTGGGATGGAATGAATATTTTTACGAGAACGGAGCGGGTTACAAAAGCCAGAAAGATTATCCTCGAGTTGATATTACGGTCACATGATCTCAAATGTCTTACCTGTGAGAAGACAGGCATATGCGAGATACAGAAGATAGCGTATGAACTGGGTGTGGAAAGGTCCCGTTTCGGATACAAACCCCGTGGAGATATCATCGATGATTCATCGCCAGCGATCTACCGTAATATGGACCAGTGCATTCTCTGTGGAAGATGTATCACGGCCTGCAGTTATATGATGGTCAACGAAGTCCTGGGTTTCACTGGTCGGGGACCGGAAACACGGGTAAGCACTGCCTTTTATAAACCATATGAGGAATCCGATTGTGTTATGTGCGGTGCCTGTGTGGCGGCATGTCCCGTGGGCGCCATCATCGATAAACGGTCCATGACCAAAGGCCGAACGTATGAAATGGATAAGACGAGGGTCGTTTGTCCCTATTGTGGTGTGGGGTGCACATTCGAGCTCAATACACAGAACGATAAATATGTGAGAGCAACGACAATAGAGCCCCAGCCTGTCAATGGTATAATGACATGCGTCAAGGGCAAGTTCGGTATGGATTTCATCAATCACGCCGATAGGCTTACAAAACCCCTCATCAAGGAAAACGGCGAATTCAGGGAAGCCACCTGGGATGAAGCTTACAGAAGGATCGCCGAGAAGTTCATGGGTATAAAAAAGGAATTCGGCAGTGATGCATTGGCCGGATTCAGCTCGTCCAAGTGTTCCAACGAAGAGAATTTCTTGATGCAGAAACTGGTACGCGCGGTTTTTGGAACGAACAATGTGGACAACTGCGCCCGGTTATGCCATGCGTCGACCGTTGCAGGTCTGAAACGTGCTTTCGGTTCCGGTGCGATGACCAATTCCATAGACGAAGTGGGGAAGGCCGATGTGATACTGGTGACAGGTTCCAACACTACCGAAACACATCCTGTCATCGGTTCTTTGATGAAACGGGCCGTGAAATACGGAACGACCAAACTTATAGTGGTGGATCCCCGAAAGATAGAGCTTGTGCGGCATTCCGATATCTGGTTAAGACAAAGGAATGGTACGGACGTTGCATGGATCAATGGAATGATGAATGTTATTCTAAGTGAAGGGCTTGCGGATGTGGATTATATAAGGGAGAGATGCACAGGTTTCAAAGAAGTGGCCGACGTGGTTGAAAAATACACGCCCGAGTATGTCGAGGAGATAAGCGGCATACCAGCCGATGACCTGAGAGAAGCTGCTAGGCTTTATGCGGGAGCCAAAAGGGGCGCCATCTATTATTCCATGGGTATTACCCAACATATTACCGGGACCGAAAACGTTCTCTCCATTGCCAATCTCGCCATGCTCACCGGAAACGTGGGTTTCGAAGGTGCCGGTGTGAACCCGCTTCGAGGACAGAACAATGTGCAGGGCGCCTGCGATATGTGTGCCCTTCCCAATGTGCTCCCCGGATACCAGGATGTCACCAACGCCGATCTGCGCGGGAAGTTCGAGCGTGCCTGGGGTACGCCATTACCCAACAAGGCGGGAATGGGCGTGGTGGAGATACTTAACGCGGCATCGAGGGGAGATGTTCGTGGGCTCTATGTCTTTGCTGAGAATCCCATGGTGTCAGATCCAGATACAAATCATGTTAAGAAGGCCCTTGAGAACCTGGACTTCCTCGTCGTACAGGATATATTCCTCACAGAAACGGCTCAGTTGGCGGATGTTGTCCTCCCAAGCAGCTGTTTTGCCGAGAAAGACGGCACCATTACTAACACGGAACGACGGGTACAGAGAACGTACAAGGCGTTGGATCCCCCGGGAGAGTCCAGGGTGGACTGGAAGATATTGTGCGAGGTGGCAACAGCCTGTGGGTATGAAATGGATTATGGTCATCCATCAGAAATTATGGATGAGATCGCTTCATTGGCCCCTATATACGGAGGTATGAGCTATGACCGTCTGGGCGATGCAGGACTCCAGTGGCCGTGTACCGATAATGATCATCCCGGTACGAAGTTCCTCCACAAGGGGCAGTTCTCTCACGGAAAGGGAATATTCCACGCTATCGAGTTCAAACCACCCGCAGAGGTCCCGGACGAGGAATATCCGTTCGTGCTTTCCACCGGAAGAATGCTCTATCATTTCCACACGGGTTCAATGACCAGACGCTCGTTCACCCTGGATGCCACCGTTCCCGAAGGGTACGTGGAAATGAATCCGTCGGACGCGGCTCGACTCGGCGTCCATGAGGGGGATTACGTGAAGGTGACGAGCAGGCGCGGCACAATTAAGACGAAGGCACAGGTGACTGACAAGGTGGAAATTGGTTCCGTTTTCATCCCGTTCCACTTTGCGGAAGCCGCGGCGAACGTTCTGACGAATCCGGTTCTGGATCCCATCGCGAAGATACCCGAACTGAAGGTGTGCGCGGTGGCAGTGGAGAAGGCGGAATAGGGACTGCGGAGTCAATTGGCCGGGATCGTGCGAATTGCCGATTTGGTCGATTCTATCGATGCCGGAGGTCGGTTTCGGGAAAGTGGACTATGGTCGCTCCGGTGATTATCGCTTGACGTTATTGTCATCATCCGGTCGGCGGCATTTCGAGGAAGGACCGATATTCCGATTGAAATCTGATTGAAAACCTCAGAAGTCGGGACCAAATAATACTTGACAAGAATTAAATACTCATATCATAATGGATGAAGAGATATTCGGAAATTCCTTCCATAATCGTCCTCGTTATTACTTTGGGTTTTGTCAGACCGGAGGCATATGAATGAGTGGTTTAAAGACGCGGATTATCCTGATAGTGCTGTTTATCGGTTTCCTGATGCCGACCACGTTGTATTTCGGCGATGAGCGTAAGGCCGGAGTTGAGGAACAGGAAAATACTTTCAAAGAACGTGGTAAGGCTGTGATGGATGGATCTAACCATCTTTCTTCCCGCCGGCCCGATATGATCGACCGTATCGTCGATCCGCCGGTACGGGAAAGAACCCGGGGCGCCAATGGTGACCTGATGATGGACTGGGATGGAATGCTCCAGTATGCCGATATCTCGGACGCCCCTTATCAGCTCCTCTATAGCGACGTGCAGAACAATCGCGATTTTATGTGGGGTGAGAAGAACACCACCATAACGTATCATCCGATAATAAAGAACGATGGGAACGTGCAGGTAAACCAATTCACTCTGCGGCTCGTGGTTCACGAAGTGTATCACAAGGCCGGCGTCAGCTGGATGATCCGGAGGGAGTTCGTGAACATCACGAAGAACATCGGGCCTCTGCCGGGGAATACAAACACATCGAACGAGGGGCTGAACACGTCCCTTTCCTGGACTCCCGAATATGCGGGGCGGGTAAGGATAACTCTGATGATAGAGGTGGCGGGAGACCCGGACCTGACGAACAACGATGCATACTTCTGGCCGTATATCATGGAAATCCACAATGAGGTTGAGACCGCCGCCGAGAAGAACCGTTGGACGAACGGGAACGGCTGGTCCATCGTTACGTTGAGTGCCAACGACGATCCCGAACCCGGTTCCCATTCCGCGCCCACGGTATGGGAATGCGGAAGCTCGGGGGTCCAGTACCTCGAAATGGCGGTTGACCTCTCGGATTGTGTGGAGAACGAGCTTCCTTTCTTCGGCGATCCCAATGCCTGGGGTCCAGGGGAGCCTTTATAGGATGGCAGTTCTCGGGCTCTGCGGCGTCCTCGGCCTGGACGGTGGATTTCTGGAACGGTTCGTCCAACAGCTGGGAGAACCGGCATGATGACTCACAGGGCATCGACGATGACTGGTACAGTTATCGCTACGGTGATTGGAACATTGACGGTTACAATCTCCACGGAACCTTCGTTGACGAATATTTTTGCACTGCCGATTTCAAGTTGAGAATGACCGGCACGGACTATTACGTGGATGATCTGTGGATCTGTTCTTTAGAGTACATACCCGATACGGTGCCCCCCACCTACCTCGACAACAGCAACGAAACGGCAGGTACGGGCGACACCTTCACGTTCCGCGTCAACGCCAGCGACGACGTGGAGGTCGACGACGTGTTCGTGGACTGGTCCCACGGGAATTCCGGCAGGAATTTCTCCCTGGACCGGGCCAGCGGCTACTGGATAGGCAATGTAACGCTGGAACACGATCTCGGCCCGCTCTCATACAGCATATACGTGAACGACACGTCAAACAATTACAACATCAGTGGATTGCAGCAGGTCAACATCGTCGATAACGATCCGCCGGAGTGCAATGATCAAAGCCCTGACGGGGGCACCACCGGCGACGCCTATACCTACAGGATAACGGCCAGTGACAACATCGCCATGGGAAATGTGTTCGTGAACTGGAAGCACGGTAATTTCGACCAGAACCTGTCCCTGAGCAAGGCCACCGGTTACTGGATCGGCAATGTGACCCTCGATCACAGCATCGATGATCTGACCTACGTCAGCTACGCAAAGGATGATGTAGGGAATTTCAATATCAGCGATTCGCAAACGGTGCGGATATCGGATAACGATCGACCCGCTTTCACGGATCAATCTCCCGGGGAGGGTACCACCGGCGATGCTTTACTGTTCCGGGTCGGGGCTGCGGACAACATAGGCATAGGTTCCGTTCATGTCGACTGGTCCCACGGAAATCTCGGTGAGAACACGACCCTGTCGAAGGTGGGGAACAACTGGGAAGGCACTGCCATCCTGGACGACAGCCTGGAATCCCTCACCTATATCATCTCCGTTGCCGATACCTCGGGCAATTTCAACAACAGCGAAAATACGGAGATAACGCTTTCCGATAACGATCTCCCGGAAATTACCGACGACAGCCCGAACGAGGGTACCACCGGTGATCAATTCACCTTCGACATCGCGGCAGCGGACAATATCGGCGTGGCGGACGTATATGTCGTCTGGTCCCACGGCTCCCGGGGGGGCAACCTCACCCTGAGCGATGTGGCGGGCCACTGGTCGGGCACCGCGACCCTGGATGACAGTGTGGATGACCTCGTCTATAATGTTCACGTGGTCGATACCTCGGATAACCACATGGCCGGCAACGAGCGAAGAGCGGACGTCCTGGACAATGACGCTCCATCCTATACCGATCTCAGCCCCGCTGCAGGGAGCACGGGGGATATATATACCTTCAATGTCAGCGCAGCGGACAATATTGGCGTTGAATCAGTCCGCGTCGAATGGGTGCACGGAGGCCTGGGGGACAACGTCTCGCTGGAGCTGTCAGGTGGTTTCTGGGTGCGCAGCGTTTCCCTGGATGACGATATCGGCGATCTGACGTACGGGATATCCGTGAAGGATACGTCGGACAACTACGGTCCCGGCAGTCCGGAAACGATCACGGTGACCGACGACGACCTCCCGACGTATGCGGACAGGAGCGATGATTCCGGAACCACCGGTGATGAGTTCGGGTTCATGGTGGAGGCGTGGGACAATATCGATGTGGAAGCGGTGTATGTCGACTGGAAGCACGGCATACTGGGGAACAACATGACGTTGACCCTGGATGAAGATTACTGGCTTGGGAACGCGATGCTCGATCACGACGCCTCCAACCTATCGTTCACGGTAAGCATAGAGGATACATCGGGCAATTACAGGTCCGGCGAGAAGCGCGAGATCCCCGTGATCGACGACGATCTGCCGACGGCAGATGCGGGGCCGGACAAGGAGGTCCCCTTTGGCACGGTGGTTCGATTCGACGGAAGCGGTTCCACCGACAACATCGGGGTCTCCAACTATACGTGGTCGTTCAAATACAACGGGAGTTCCGTTTTTCTCTACGACAGCACTCCGGAATTTTCATTCGATATCGCAGGGGAATATGCGGTGGAACTATTGGTGAGGGATGTCGCGGGCAATGAGAGAAGCGACGTGATCAATGTTTCCGTGGCCCCGGCAGATGATACCGGCGACGACGACGATGCGGACGATGAAGACAGCGACGACGATGCGGACGATGACGAAAGCGACGACGAAGCGGACGATGACGAAGTCGAAGACGAGGAGGACGATGAAGACGGCGACGGCGA
>CAYRFL010000094.1:1192-3115 GCA_964423515.1 uncultured archaeon | reverse complement strand
GGTGTTTGTTTTTGTGGTGGATGTTGTGGTTTTGGTGGTCGTTGAGGTGTTGTATGTGTGCGTGGACGATGCTGATGATGACGACTTCGACGACGATGCGGACGATGACAGCGGCGCGGATGACGACGATTCATCGGGGGATGATGACAGCGCCGGAGATGATGAAGTCAGCGGCGCGGATGACGATGATGCGGGTGGGAGCGATGGAAGCGGGGGCGCGGGCATGGGCGAGTTCTTCTCTTCGCCGGGTGGAATGGCCGTAATAGGGGTGCTCGTGTTTCTGCTCGTGGTGATAATCGTCCTCCTCGTGATCATAATGTCCAGGGGAAAGAAAGAGAAGCAGAAAGAGAGGCGCGAGGAGAGAGAAAATGAGATGGAGAAGGAGATGGGGGAGACAAAGGAGGGTGCCCCAGTTTCGTCGGAGGCGGGGCCAGTGCCTTCCCCACCGGTAGAGATCAGGGAAGAATCGCTGGAAGGGGTTCCCAACGTCGGGGAGACGGGAGAACCTCCGCAGCCACAGGAGGATGCCAAGGCCAGGGCGATGGAGCTCTACGATGCGATCAACGCGGAGTTCAGGGAAGGCATGACCCTGGGGATGGATATCAAGCTCTTCCAGGCGGAATACGAGACGGCCCTCGCGCATCTCAATTCCCAGGACTACCCGAACGCCGAGCTGCTATTCACCGCCGTTCGAGACAAACTGGAGCGTGAAATTGCCAGTTTGAGGCAGCCCCGGCTCGAGGGAGGGAGCGAGCAGAAGGCCTTGCCTACCGGGGATTCCGGCGGGATGGATAATAATTTCTGGGGGCCGCCGCAGTCATAGGTAGGGATGGTCGTCCAGGAGGATCATAGGCATTTCCGAGCAGGGCATGACTTCATATTCTCTTTCCGGGTACGGGGTGATGAGCCAACGCTACAACGATATGACGACGATGCGCTCGTCCGTGCAACTCTGTGCAGAACTGTACACTTTTCCGTGAATTTGTGCAGTCAACTGCATAAAATCAAGGATAATGGTGCGTCGAGTACGCCCTGCCTCTCCTATCATATCCACTCTCGGCGGCAAGCACGAGCACGAAAGAGGTACCGGGTGCTCTGGTGTAGAGGCGTCCATTCTGGCACATCTTTCCATTAGAAGACGGTCACTTTATTCCCATCTTCACTTGAAAAGCCGAGTCCTACTGGCACGGCTTGAAAGTATAGCGAGCTATTCGGTCGCCTTTACGGGAAAATACCGGGGTCGGAGGTATTCGTTTTCAACATCCTACCAATACTTTTATATGAATCGAACAGACGTTCTATCTCCATGAAGATCGATATGGGCATTCTCATGTTCCTGGGGGCACTCCTCGTGCTCAACGGCTTCTTTGCAGGATGCCTCGATGTTCAGAATGATGAAATGGAACGATCTGACGGATGCCTCGCCGAGAGGGACGAGCCTTCAGACCATGAGGGGAGGATCGACGCGCAAGAGCCCGCGGTCGATAGAATTGCCGTGGATGAAGATCGAATTTACCCCCAGCCGGATTATGATAACTATTCCTCGTTGGAACATTTCGACGAGGCGTATTCGCTCGCAAAAGAAGAGCTGGATCGGAAATTATTGTTCAGAGGCGTTCTATGCATAGCAGATAATCTCTCCGAACCCTTCAACACCTTTATCTTCGAATTCACCTACTATGATTATGACGTCGAGAAGGCCATGCATTATACCGATAGGTGGAGTAGAGTGATCTACGAAGGCAATTGTGAGCCGTTCGTTGAACTGCACGAGTCTATAAGGCTAAATCTGAGTGAACATAATTTCAGGGGAAGTATCTACGATTGCCCCGACGAGCTACTTTCCTGTCAATGGGCCTATGATATCGCCCTGGGCAATGAGGCCGCACAGAGATATATCGGGAACGAGAGCGAACATGGCGT
>CAYRFL010000094.1:0-1092 GCA_964423515.1 uncultured archaeon | reverse complement strand
AACACGGAGCTGGGAGGATGTCCAGAGCGACAATATCATTGCACATCGATGCCCGCTTCGCTCTGTGGCATCAAGATACCACTGGTCTATCGGGAAATTGCCCGATAGATTATGCAATGCTTTCGCATTGCACACCCTCGGCAGGTGTGCCTACGGGTGACGGATGCATGGGCGGGGGTGAAAGAAAACTCCACATTGATAGAGGAGGCATGGGTGGGGGAAGGAAGATATCGAATATTCCAATTATCTTCATGGGAATGAACAACCCCCGTTTGAAAACGGGGGTATTCTGCTGTTTCCTGTGGATAAAGGTGGACGATTGTTTTTATACCGAAAAGGGTATGTGTTATCGATGGTGATCTGATGGAAGCCCTGAGAATGTTTCTGAACGTACAGGATGACGGTAGGGTGGATCTTCCGCCTCTCCACCAGTTCCGGGGAAAGAAGATAGAGGTCGTCATCCTCGAATCGGAAGAGATGGATGATTCACTGTTAAAGGCATCAGAGAGCAGCCTGAAATTCTGGGATAACGAGATAGACGACAAGGTGTGGAATGATGTATAAACAGCGAGACATCGTGTTGATTCCGATCCCATTTACAGACCTTTCAACCAGAAAGAGGCGTCCCGTGGTAATACTGTCCAATGACGAATACAACGGAAAAAGAAAGGATATCGTGGTTGCTGCTATCACATCGAACATAACCGATGACAGATATTCAGTACACATCACCGAAAAAGACTTCGAAGGGGAGACCCTGCCCCGGCCAAGTATGATAAGAGCAGACAAGATATACACACTGGATCATTCCATTGTCCATAAAAGGTTTGATATTCTGAAAGAGGAAGTTTTCGAGGAGGTATTGACAAGAATCCGGCTGCTTTTCAGCTCACGGAAATAGCTCCTGTGACGATCCGGTGTTGAGCGGGTCAAGTTACCGTTTCGTCGAACCACACCGGGAATGAGGTCCATATGGAATCTCGCAGGATTAAAAAATAGCAGAAAGGAGAACACGCATGAAATCCGGGATGACCTCGACGGAAGAGCAGCGTGATGAGCCATGAATGGAAATGTGGTCAATAATCAAATAAA
>CAYRFL010000093.1:0-17181 GCA_964423515.1 uncultured archaeon | reverse complement strand
AGCCCGGCTTCACCTTCGAGCTTAGGGCGCAGAACTCGCAGATCATCGAGAAGGAAGTTATGTAGAGCATGGGATGGAATGGAAAGGGCTCCCTGCCCTTTCCTCTTTTTTTTTTATGGATGTGGGAATGGATGGCTCGGTTCCTTAAGGATAGACCGGAAATTGATTCCCGTATGTCGATTTTGTTCTAATAGAATATAGTGCTTCAATGCGTGAAGGATATGGAGGGTGTATTACGTTCATGCCATGTGAGATGATATTCCTGACCGTGCTCCCGTTCATTCGAAAGGAACTAGCGAAATGCCTCATCTCGGATCATGGATTCAGTCAGGTCAAGGTGGCCAAGAAGCTCGGGGTGAGCCAGCCTACGATCTCGCTGTACATAGCGAGAAAACGGGCGCGTATCGACATTTCTGATGAAGATGTTCTAAAGCAGGTCAGAAGCTCCGCCGAAAGCATTTCGAAGGGGGAGAGATCAACGGTCCGAACAGAGATATGCAAGTTATGTTCCATTATGAAGGAGAAGGGTATTCTCGGAGAAATTGGCCAGGAGCGTCCAGGTATGCCACTTGCGGACGGAAGATGCCCCCGGGACGATCCATTGACCCGGCGATGAATTTTTCGATGTGGAGAGGGGTTGAGTTTGTATTGATAACAATACAGGCAAGCAATGGAACGTGGGATTGATTTTACAATCTTTTATAACACGAAGGTGTCCCGCCCTCCGTGAGCGTCATGCAGTATTCAACGAATCTCTCATCCGATTGGATCCGCTTGCACAGAGAGCAGAATACATCGGTGGAGCAACATTGGTCCTTGTTCTCTATTGCCTTCTTGATCATCGTCTTGGCTGCCTTCGCCGCCAAGAAGGGTATTTCGGGATATAGCTCCATGAGGATATTGTCCTGGCCCCGTGAAGCGTTCAGGTAGAGACTGACAGATGCCTGTGTGATACCGAGCATATTTGCGATATCCTTCTGTCGGATATCATATTCCTTCGAGAGTATTACCGCTATCTCACCTCTAAATGTCGGCAGAATTCGCGTGACCACCACCTCGCATATCGGGCGCACGGACGGACACATGGTATTTCCGTAAGTAATGATGTTATATAAAACAATGGATTCACATAGTGAGGTTCGCCATGTATATGTTAACATCTGGTTTCAGCGGATTTGAGCGCTATATCATGATGGTTTCATGGTCGATGCACCGCGGGATCGGTGGAAAAGATAGGCATTCAAAGGTTATTTCAGGTGGTTCGGTTCCGTAACGGGCAGCGCCGATGATATAATGATCGGTATTAAAATCAACGAATTGTGAGAATCCATGGAGAAAACCGAATAATTATAGCTTTTACAGTTTCATTACAAATAAATATCGTAGTAAAGCTTATAAATTATAATTTACATTATCGTTAGTGAGGTGAAAATGGTTGGGGAAGGGGTGGGGATTCACTTTAGGAGATGGTTGAAATGGCCAGAATGAGCATAGATTGCATGGGTGAGAACTGTCCGGTCCCACTGGTCGAGACAAGAAAGGCGCTTAGGAAGGCGAATCCCGGGGATATCGTGGAGATAATCGGTACCCACCCATCGTCCAAGAGGGAGATTCCAATGGCGGTGGAGGCTCTGGGCCTGGAGGTCATCGATTTGTCCGAGAAGGATGGTGTATGGAAAATACGGATACAACGGTAGATGGAGGAACTGAAATGTCCGAAAAAGCGACCATTGTGGTCCAGAGCGGTGATATGGACAAGATATACAGTGCTCTGATCATAGCAAACGGGGCCCTGTCCATGGGAATGGAGGTTTCCATGTTCTTTACTTTCTGGGGTCTCGAGCGATTGAAGAAAGGGGGCCTTGAGAAGGGCAAGCTCTCGAGAATGAATTTCCTCGGCCTGGGCAAATGGATGGTGAAGAGACGCATGAAGAAGGCGAAGGTGGCATCACTGGACCGCCTCCTTGCCGATTTCCACGAACTGGGTGGCAGGATACTGGCCTGTGACATGACGATGGACATCATGGGGATAAGACCCGATGAACTCCGCCAGGACGTGATATCGGATTACTGTGGGGTTGGTACCTACATAAGGGAAGCAAGGGATTCCTCAATTACTCTGTTTATCTGAATTGGGGGCGGTCCTTGCCGATGTATCTGTACCTGGAGCTGGCCTCGCCAATGCAGCTCGATGTCAGGAATGGACCATATTTGAATGACGGGGCCATCGAATAAAAATTGATAATGGAAGGTGAGAGAAATGTTCGGGAAAACAACATACCTCGACAATTCAGCTGGCACCCGCCTTGATGAAAGGGTCCTCGAGGCCCAGAAGCCGTATCTATTCGAGACCTATGCTGTGCCCACATCGGAATTCGGTTACTCGTTGGGCATTGAGGCAAAGGAGGCTCTGGATAAGGCGAGGGCGATCATAGCCAGAACACTGAACGCTGATCCAGAGGAAATATCCTTCACTTCGGGCGGTACCGAATCCAGCAATGCTGCCCTTATCGGTGTCGCAAGGGCATTATCGGAGAAGAAGGGGCGCCACATCATCGTATCCAAGATAGAGGATTTCCCCGTACTTCACACCGCGAAGGCTTTGAAGAAGGATGGGTTCGATATCACGTATCTGGAAGTCGATGGGACGGGGCTGGTGGACCCTGTGAGCGTGAGAGATTCCATACGCGACGATACCATAATGGTCTCCGTCCAGCACGCCAACCAGGAGATAGGTACCGTTCAGGATATCAGCGAGATCGGCCGGATCTGCCGTGAGAAGGGTGTTGCGTTCCATACGGACGCCACGCATACCTTTGCGAGGCTCCCCCTGGACGTCAAGGACATCGGCACGGACCTAGTAACGCTCTCGGCTCATACCATACACGGCCCCAAGGGGATTGGCGCACTCTACATCAGAAAGGGGACTCCCTTCGTCAAGTCCGTCTACGGCGGTTTCCAGGAATTCGACAGGAGAGCCGGCTTCATCGACGTTTCTGGTGCCGTGGGATTCGCAAAGGCCGTGGAGCTCATCGATGAAGAGGAGATACGTGGATTGAGAGCAATGAGGGACAGGTTGATATCGAGGATCCTTGCCGAGGTACCGGATACGACGCTCAACGGTCATCCCGATAAGCGCCTCCCTCAGAATGCCAACATCACCTTCCATTTCGTGGAGGGGGAATCCATTACCCTTCACCTCGATATGCGCGGTTTCGCCGTGAGCACGGGATCGGCCTGCTTCAGCAAATCGCTTGAGGCAAGTCATGTTATTCTCGGTATCGGGGGTGACCACGAGAGGGCGCACGGCTCGATTAGGTTCACGTTCAGCAGGTTCAACCGGACCGGGGATGTTGACAGGGTGGTGGAGGCCGTGAAGGAGGTCGTGGGTGAGCTCAGACGGATAAGTCCGCTATCCATGGGGGGATGAGGGAACCGAGAACGGGAGAATGAGGGAAAAAGAGTACGAGAGAATAAATGAAACTGGGAATGAGAGAGGTGATGATGATGAAGTTTCCATACAACGAAACGGTGCTCGAGCATTTCAAGCATCCACGGAACGTCGGCAAGATCGAGGATCCGGATGGGAAGGCCATAGAGGGAAGCCCTTCATGTGGGGACATGGTCGCGGTGTACATCAACGTGAATGAGGAGAGCAAGCGCATAGAGGAGATCAAGTTCGAATCCTACGGATGCGCCTCCAACATCGCCACGGGCTCGATCATCACGGAGCTGACGAAGGGGAAGACATTAGATGAGGCGAAGAATATCACGTGGAAACAGGCCTCGGAGGCCCTGGGGGGCCTGCCGCCCGTGAAAGCCCACTGCTCGGTCCTGGCCGTGGAAGGATTGAGGTCCGCCATTCGCAACTACGAGGAGCGGCATGGTATAGGACGCGAGAAGATCGTGACCACGGTGGATGTGATCGAAAAACGGCTGAGACACGTTATGAACCCACTGGTAGGATTGGACCTCGTGCGTACGAAGCTGGTAAAGAGCATCGAGATGGATGACGGGACGGTGAGGATACTGGTGGACCTTCCGGCGGATCATCAGTTCGCCGCTGCCATTCGGGAGGACATAACCGACAAGATAGAACCTCTCTGGGACATTGACGCGGTCGTGGTGGAATACACGGAATGAGAGTATTTTGAAATATATGTCCATCCGAAGAGGAGTATGATGACCATCACTATCATCACAATTATCGGGAATCATCCCATAATGTTCAGTCAGCTGTAATATATCTTGTTAAAACATGCTCAACCTTGTATGATCCTGCAGGCCCCGGCCTCGTCCCCGAACCCAAATTGAATGGTCGTTTCAAGGATCCGATATCTCTCAGATTTCGCTAATATCTCCAGCGGGGATCCGTGCAGGATCGTGATCGCATCTAATCCGGATGTATCGCCTCCATCATCCCGTATAACCGGTCCGCATTCCTGTTGGCCTCGGTAACGCTCTTGGTCTTCATAAGCATTCTCCCGTCCGGATATATCGTTGTCTCCATCTCTTCCCTCACGATGAGCAGGACCCTCGCGTTCACTACTATCTCACCACCACTGTCCTTTTTAATCCAACTTATTACTCGATAAATTCGATGATATATATGGGAAACCCAAATACTTTATAAGAGAAAATGGAGTTGAACGTATATATTATTAATTAGATGAAAAGGAATAAATAGAGGTTATTCGATTGAAGAATACGTGATATTCCATGCCGGTCGTTTCTCTGCCAATCGATGAAATAGACAAGAAGATCGCATCCTTCCTCTTTATGAACCCGAACATATCCCAGGAGGACATCTCGCGTGAAGTGGGGTTGTCGCAGCCATCCGTTGCCATGAGAATCAAGAAGATGAAGAAGAACGGGGTCTTAGAGAACAATTACGGTATCAATCCTATAAAGCTGGGATTGTCCATTGCAAAGGTGGATCTAACGACGAATGATACCACGCGGGTTCTCAACCTGATGAAGAACTGCCCGTATTTTCTCAACGGATTCATAGTATCGGGCAGGCGAAACATGTGCCTTTTCTTCGTGGGTGAGAACATCACGACCCTGGAGGCCATCGTCGATTGTCATCTCCGCAAGTTGGATGATGTGAAGAACATCGAATTCAACATTGTCATCGGAGCTGCAAAGAAGCTGATAACTCCCATCCGGATGGATTTTGGAAAAAAAGATTTCATCCCGTGTAACTTTTCCAATAAATGCGACGAATGTCCGGTCTATGAAGACAGATGTCTGGGATGTCCCGCCAAGGGAAGCTATAGGGGTTCTCTGTGGTGAGTTCTTTCTCGCTCCGCATACATTTTCTACCGACGGAAAAAACGTGGGAACCTTGATATAATCTACTTTACATTATGTGTAAACGATGGTGAAGCTTGACCGGGTCAGCCTCAACAAGAGCGGATTGAGCAAGTTCTTCAGCCCCAACGAGACTAGGATACTGGAGCTCCTTTGGGAGCGACAGCGAATGGGATCACGGGATATACAGAAGGAATGTGACGACCTGTCTCTGGCATGCGTTTCGGGAACCCTCGACCGCCTGGTCAAGTCCGGTTTCGTCCGAAGGGAGATAGACGAGACGAAGAGTCGGGTCAGCTACGTGTACTACCCGATGGAGAACCGTGAGGGAGTCGGTACGAAGATATCGGAAAGGATCATCGAGAGCCTCATCGATACTTTCGGGGATACGACAATCGACACCATCGGCAGGATGAGAAAGAGGAGGTTAAAGAAGTGAATCCCCTGAAGTCGTACTTCCACTGCCTGTCCGAGGCCGGCCTGCTCTATCCTTTCTTCGCTGCGCTCGTCATAGTCATGGTCCTCTTCATCCTGTATGTCAGGAAGAGGAACTTCGGTTTCCTTATCGCGGGTCAATCCGTACTTACACTGACCATAACAGTGAGCCTTCTGACCATGGAGTGCGCCCTTTTCCACCTGATCTGGGTGTATGCGGGAATAATACTGATAGGAGTGCTCCTCTTTTACATCACGAAGTATTACATGATGCTCGGGCGCACCAACATCGTTCTTAAGAGATTTTCAAGCATTGGCGGGCTTGAGAGAGAGTTCGGAATCCCAATCAGGCTGGAGGACTCTCAGAGACCGAGGGCATACGTCTTCAGAAACGAGGTGATAGTGACAATCGGCCTTCTGGAGATTCTCGACCGGAACGAGATCCGGGCGGTGGTGGCACACGAGGTCTATCACCTGCGCAGAAGCCCCAGCAGCTTTCTCACGTCCGTATTCGCCCTTACCTCACTGACCTTCCTGCGCTATCGGGACGAGCACAGGGCCGACCGTTATGCTGCGAGGGTGGTCGGGAAAAGATCCATCTCGTCGGCTCTTCTCAAGCTGGACATCATGGGAGCCGGAAAACGCATTCGAATGCTGTCCGACTGACGTTACTCGAACATGTACCTGTTGGCCACCAGATCGGATATGTATATCTTGACGTTCTCGCCATCCATCCTTATGGGAAGATAGCTTGGCCAGCATCCGCCGGCGACGTTATCGGTTCCTATGCTCACGATTCCGAACTCCTTGCCGCAATTGGTGCACCTCATGTTACCGCCGTTCTGCTGGTATCCGAGCTTGGCATCGTAGCACACGTCGCACGCGTCGAAGGCCACGTGTATCTCGCCATCCGAGCCCCTGACCGCAAAGTACCTTATATCCACGCCGCCCGATTCGTACGAATAGAACTTGGCATCGGATGTTATTTCGGATAGAGGAATGAGCACCTCGTTCCCGGCCACATCCGGATCATCCTGGGTGGGCACGTAGCTCGTGAACGGATCGTCGTCATCGGAACCGCGAAAGAGCGTGAAGTACAGCGCAGCTCCGATAAGGACGATCAAGACAAGGGAAAAGGCGATATTGAGCTTCAACCTGGTCCGTTTCGCTTCCAATCTCCTTCGCTTTACCAGGATATCCCCCTTCTCCTCATCATCATCCGGATCCTGGAGTTCCATCTGTTTCGCTTTCTTTCTGTGTCGTTCGATGAGCTCCTGTGTCTTCTTGCAGCAGGGACAATCGAAATCGGTACCTGCCGATCTTTTCCGGTAAGTCATTCCTATCACTCTCCTCTCTGTATGGAAGTTTTCATTGAACTGCGAATCTCCCCGATCCCGATCATACCGCCACCCTTCCGTCCACCAACTCGATCGTTCTCTGGGCCATTCCGGCGATCTCGGGATTGTGGGTCACCACTATGACAGTATGCCCTTCTCCGTGTAGCTGCGCCAGATGTTCCATCACCTTCCGGCCGTTCGCCAGGTCCAGGTTTCCGGTCGGTTCGTCTGCCAGTAGTATCTTCGGCTCGTTCACCAGGGCCCGGGCGATAGCTACCCTTTGCTGTTCACCCCCGGAAAGATGTGCCGGTATGTGGTGGATGCGGTGGCCCAGGCCCACCCGCTCGAGGACGTTCTTGGCTTCGTTTTCCTCCTCTATACTGTGATAGTACTGTGCCAACATGACGTTCTCCAGGGCGCTGAGGTACGGTATAAGGTGATACTGCTGGAATATGAGCCCCACGTTCTCCCTACGGAACCTCGTGAGCTGTTTTTCGGTCATTTCCGTGATCTTGGCGCCGTTCAGCTCCACCTTGCCGCTGGTCGCTCGATCGAGGCAGCTGATCAGATTGAGTAGTGTTGTCTTTCCCGAACCCGAGGGGCCGACTATGGACACCCACTCGCCTTTCGATATCGCCAGGTTCACCCCCTTGAGGGCGCGGGTAGTTCCCCCGTACGTCTTACATAGCCTTCTCGTCCTGACCGCCTTTCCGTCCATCTATTCACCCCTCAGTACGACAACAGGTTCTATTCTGATCGCTCTTCGGACGGGAAAGGCAGAGGCCAGCAAGGCGATGCCGATGGAGATCCCCACTATCAACGGGAGCACAATGAGTCTGGGCTCTGCGGAGGATCCAAAGACGCTAATTCCCACGAACTGGGCGACGATCAGGCCCACCCCGTAACCTGAAATTCCACCGAGGAAACCGGTGAGAGCGGCCTCCGTGAAGAAGAGGGACGCTATCCGGCCGTTCTCCGCACCCAGGCTCTTCATGAGACCGATCTCCCTCTGCCTCTCAACGACGCCCGCCGTCATCGTGGTCCCGACCCCGAGGACGGATGCCAGGAGGGCCACGACACTCACGAGGAGGAACATCTTCTCCACCTTCGAAAGGACGCTCATCTCGGCGTTGACGAGCTGTTTGACGGTTCTCGCATCGGCATAGGGAATCTTCTCCTCGATCTCCTCGGCAAAGGTGTTGACCGGGCACATATTGCACAGGGCCGATACCTGAACCGTATGCACCTTGTCGGGTCGGGAGCTGAGAGCCTGGGCCACATCCAGGTCAACATATATCTGGTCGTCCTCGTTGCCTCCCGTGCTCATGATGGCGACCACCCGAAGCTCCCGTTCGCTGGCGTTCCTCGTATCACCGGGAACCTCAGAATAGCTGACCATATACCTGTCGCCGATCCCGAGGCCGAGCTTTCGTGCAACGTTTTGCCCCACCATGCTGGCATTCCCATCGTCGGGATCATCAAGCCATGCGCCTTTAACGCTCCACCACGGGCTTATCTTCTCGAGCCCCGTATTGAACGTTGTCGCATCGTCGGGCGAATAGGGCTCCAGGATGTCCACGTCCCTGTTAAAGTACGTTCCCACGAGGACGACTTCCTGGTCGTCCGCAGCTCCCGTCGCTTTAATGACCTGATACAGGAAAGGGGAGAAACCCAGAACGTTCTTTCGCCAGTGTATTGAGCGTATCTTCCACAGGTCGCTCTCGTTTATGTACCGCTGCTCCGTCACGGAGCCGAATTCCACACCGGGAAGCCCAACCTGGATCGTATCCGACCGGGGAACGATAATGAGATTAGCACCATACTTGCGAAATTCTTGGCTAACCTTATCGTTGATATCCATCGAGACAGTTATCATGGCCGAGGGGATGGCGGCACCCATCATCACAGCGATCACGGCTATGAGGACCTTTCCCTTTCGCCCTCCAAGGGATTTGCGCAGTATCCTGAAGAACATTGTTTACACCAGATGTAAACTATATTCGTCTAGGCGGATATATAATTTTTTATTTTATTTTCCTTAGGCCAAGAAGTGGATCGAGCGGGGAAAAACCATTCAGGTCCCGAATCATGTTTGAATTGTGGAATCCTCCGGGCCCGTGGTATTATGGCGTCCATTCCGGGCACCATTCACACAAGACGGTCACGTCGTTCCCGTTTTCACAACTAAAGACGGGAATGCCTGGACCGTCTTCAAAGTAAAGGTGGCCAGATTGGACACCTTTACACGAAAATGGTGATAAAACGGAGGGAAGAAAGGCATGGCCCGTTTCACGGTCTTACCGGGGATCCTATCTTCCCCTTTCCTCCTTCCACATATTCATTATCTTCTCGTAGAGCTCCGGATGGCACCTTTTCGTCATAGAAAGGGTGCAGTCCTCCCTGCCAGCTCCCTGCATCTTGTCGGAATGCTCGCATTTTCCCTTCATGTCCCCGTCGAGAAGACCCGCGATCCTGTTGTAGAACTCGGGGTGACAATCCCTTATCTGGGAAATGGTGCACTGGTCAAGCTCCTTTCCGTTAATCCTCTCGGGACGATCACATTGACATTCACATTCGTTTCCGCACATATCATCATTCCTCCGTCATTATTGTCATTTTCATTCATCGCTCGACAAACTTTATCTATGCAATAGTCGATATACATTTTAAAGTATTTATACTTCATAGAGTGAAGTTTTGAAGCCACTTTAGCAAAATGAAGTAAGGAAAGTAGGCAAGAATTGGAAGCGAGAAAAGGAAGGAGACGGGGCCATGAACATCACTGAGAATGGACGCGTGCGCGAGGGATCGGATAAGGGAAAGATATGCCTGCTGGACGATCAGACCTGCTCCGAGAACTGTCCGAAGCGGAAGCTCTTCGAGCTCTTCGGTCGGAAATATACGCTGGATGTCCTTCGCTCCATCATGCAGCGAGAGCACGCAAGGTTCAACGAGATTGCAAGGGATATTGGCGGAAGCCCCAAGACCGTGACCGACAGGCTTAAGGAAATGGCTGCCGAGGGCATAATCCTTCGTACCGCCTACGCCGAGATCCCGCCCCGGGTGGAATATTCCCTCACCGAGAAGGGATTGGACCTTCGACCCGTAATGCGGAAGATAATGGAATGGAGCGATAAATGGGATTGACGGATCGCTCCCTCACAACCGGTCCCAGAGCTCGGTCAGCCTGTCCGTCATCTCGTCGAAGAAACTGGCCTTGTATGCGGTTAGTATCCTGAGGACCATTGCCCTGTCCCGTATCGAATAGAAGGTGTTCCTGCCCCTTACACGGTCCTCGAGTATCCCTGCCTTGACCATCTTTCTCAGGTAGTACGAGAGGGTGGACGACGGAACGTCTATTTCCTTGAGCATGTCCTTGTTGCACGAGTCGGGCTTGAAGTACAGATAGAAAACGATGTGGCGGGGGAGCTTGAGCCTGAGAAGGGCCACCATTTTTTTCTCATCGTGGCTCATCATGTCCCTGATGAAGTACCGCGTGTAATGACCGTCCTTCTTACTCACGACCAGCTCCTGTTTTTCCAGTATGTCGAGTTGATATTCCAGCACACCCATTTCCATATCGAGCTTCCTTCCGATCTCTCGGAAATGGAGACCAGGGGACGATTCGATAAGCTCGTATATCCTGCGGCGCGTATCCAGGGATAGGATGTCCTCCTTTCGGGATTTTGCCGTTGGGCCTTCCCGCCAATCCCTATCCTTACCTATGGCTCTGCTCCTTCTCCCTCCTCCTCTCATTCCGGTCCCTCTTCGCGCCATGGTCCATCACATCCATTGGCTATTTGCGTATTATTGCCAGATAAATGAGGCCGAGGATAAGGAAATCCGCCGCCAGCCAGTAGCTCGTGGAAAAGATACCCTCCAGAGGATCGATGAAATTCCCCAGGAGGAACAGAAGCCCCCGTACGAAAAAGATGACAAAGGCCCCGCCCAGGATGAGCAGCTTGCCGCTTCTGGAAAGTCGGTACGATATAACGGTCATTACGAGGATAAGGAGGGCGCTGCCCATCACGAATATCTCAAGAAAGAGGTTCAGGTAGTTCATGGTTCCAACCCGGCCTCTTCACAAAAATTTCGCTATATAAGGATTATGGTGCAAAGGTTGGACTGTCCAGCTTTTGCACCAAATCCGATTTATATTATCTACCACCATCCTTGGGCTTATGGAAATTGAGGTGTGATCATGAAGAGACGATATTCCATCATCTGCACGTTCCTGCTTATTGGAATGGCCCTGACGACGCTGCTTGGCGCAGCCGAAGCCTCTCTTGAGCCGAATCACAAACCGGTACTGGAGATAGTCCATCCCGCCCATGCCGCCGAGGTGAGCGACCTTGTAGAGATACGGATCGGCGCCGTTGACGCAGATGGAAACGAGGATATCGAGAACGTATTCGTGAAGATAGACGACGGGGACTGGCAGCATGCCACCTACGTCGGGGAGGAGCACGATCATTCCTGGTGGCAGCTGGGGTGGAACACCACCAGCGTGGAGAACGGATGGCACGACATATATGCCCGGGCATCCGACGGGACGGAACACTCCGAGGATCACGTTATCGAGGTCAAGGTCCAAAACGAGATACACGAGAACCATCCGCCAAGGGTGGAGATAACCTCGCCGGAAATGGACGCCAACGTTAACGGTGTCGTTGAGATCGAGGTGGCCGCCCTGGACCAGGACGGTATCGACGAGATAGAATGGGTGCAGGTGCAGATCGAGGAGGGCGAGTGGCACAACGCAGAGTACAGGGAAGAGGACGAGCATCATACCTGGTGGACCCATTCATGGAACACCACGGACTTCGAGAACGGAGCATACCACATCCGTGCCAGGGCATTCGACGGCACGGACGATTCCGAGGTGCATGTCGTAGAGGTCATCGTCCACAATGAGCCACAGAACCACCCTCCGCAGGCGGAGATTTTATCACCGACCGACGTGGACGAGGTCCAAGGTCTGGTGGATATACTGGTCTGCGATGTGGACCAGGACGGCAACGAGGACATCGAAAGGATACTCGTAAGGATAGACGAGGGCGATTGGAAAGACGCCGATTTCGTGGAGAACGGAGAGGGACATACGTGGTGGCAGAGCGAGTGGGATACGACCATGTGGGAGAACGGCGTACATCACATCCACGCTAAGGCCTTCGACGGTGCGGCCCATTCGGAGATACACACCATAGGCGTTCACGTGAACAACGCTCCCCCGAACCATCCGCCCCGGGTCGAGATAATGGACCCGGTGGACGGTGCGGTGGTGACGGGGATCGTGAACATACTGATGGCTGCCGCCGACGAGGACGGGAACCGGGAGGTCGAGCGTGTGGTGATAAACTTCAATGACGGCGAATGGCGCCATACCGAGTACATGAACGAGAGTGACGATCACACGTTCTGGAAATATGTCTGGGATACCGGCGAATTCGAGGACGGCATCTACGAGATCAACGTAAAGGCCTTCGACGGCGCCGATGATTCGGAAGCTGCGAGACTCGCCGTACACGTGTTGAACGGGATAGGAGAGGATAAGGGGCCGGATGAATCGGACGGTGGCGAAGGGGATGGCGGGGAGGGGGCCGAACAGAAAAAGGAAGAGGCCCGGCTGAATGACATGCTCAACGCGGGCAAGGAGTCCGGGATCATCTGGGACACCGGTCACCGGGAGGACATCGACGACAGTGTAAAGAGCGGAACTGTGGGTGCGGAGGTGAAGATATTCCGAACTGGCAACACCCCGGCTTCCGAGAGGGTGACCTACCAGGAGGGCATGGAGCTGGAGGTGAAGGAGGTCGCCGGGAACCGGATAGACGTAGTGGTCAGGGGGGATTTCTCAGAGGGAAAGATAATCGTGCTGAACATAGACCAGACCACATTCGAGAGCGTCGATCCCGAGGACATCATAATCAGTTTCGACGGTACCGAGATGAACCTTTCCACCGTGGCGGAGGTTCTGGCCGCCCAGGGGAACGAGGCGCTATACTGCCTCACGGTGGGCGCGGACGGTATCCAGGCCCTGGTCTACATACCCCATTTCTCGGAGCACGTCATAACCATAGAATCCAGGTCCACCATCACACTGCCCTCAGGCGTAAAGGAGAACCTGGGACTTCTGGGGATCATCGCCATCGCAACGGCCATCCTCCTCGTCACGGTGATGCTCCTGGGTGTCCTTCGGGTGGGCCGGAAGGAGCACCGGCTCGTGGATAAAGACGAAAGGATACCGGGGATATCCCGGGTGCAGAGCCTTCTGGACCGGGATTTCGAGGCGGAGGAAGAACCGGATGATGAGTGGGATTGGTGAACCGGACCAGGTCGCGACATGATCAGCTTTCCCTCAGGGGCGACATGAATCCCCCTGCGGTCCTGTCGGTAAGGGGGGTCATTTCCTCACAGATGACAGCTTCGACCCTCTCATCCATGACGAAAGTGCCAGTCCTTTCGGCCTCCTCGACGACGGTGCGCATGACCGTTCCCTGCATCTCCCCGAAAAGGAACAACTTCACCCTCCGATCCTTCTTTGAGAGGTCCCAAACCCCTGCCACCTTTCCGTCGACGAGTATCGTGCTCGTGCCGTTCCCGGACCGATCGAAAACAAAATGATAGCGCTCTTCGTCAACGTATCGGCCCCGGTCCTTGTAGCCCATCAGGTACGGGTCCAGTACCGGCAGGATGTTCACGGTGGCGTCCCCGGGCCGATCGGCGTTCAATACATCCTGTACGTGTTCCTTGAAGATGAGATATGCCCCCGGAAGCCCGTCTATTTCAACCGTTTCTATCTCTCCCATGATCTCTCCAAGGGCTTTTCTCACCTTTCCCTTTCCGAGACCGCACCACCAGCATATATCGGTCTCGCTCACCGGCCCGTACGCCTTGATATACCGTTCAAGGAGATGCATCAGCGCCCTTTCGCCGTCCGGCACATTCATTTCGACGTCAGGATAGAGCTCGTCGAAGATACCGTACCGGTACGAAGTGCTCTTCCACGTCTTTCCGGGTCCCCTGACAAGGACACACGCATCGCATAACCTGTTGACCATGAGCGACAGGTGCTTTATACCGGGAATTTCACGTTTCAACTCCCTCATGTCGAGCATTCGACCCGCAAGGACCGAACGAATTTTACCGGAGATCCTCCTATACTCGTCCTCGTCGATCCCGAAATGCCCGAAGTAGCGGCATGACGAGCGCTCCAGCAACTCCCGCGTGGCTCCAAAGGCGACTGGCAGCATATCCTTCGACAGGATGTGGACGGTCTTTCTCATGCAGCGGATCCTTCCCAGCGTTCTTTCATCGAATAACTGCCGGTCGAGCATTTTCCTGTTAAAGTCCGGTGATCTGGCAAGAAGGGAAATGTAAGGGGTCGACGGACAGGTTGCATGAAGCCCGAAAACATCCCCGGCGATGCGTACAATATCGTTCTCCCGGGCTCCTCGTAGCAAATGTTGTTTTGCCAGCACGTGAAGATTGACCTTTAAATGAGGCAATGATATCATGGCGGGCATCTCCTCGCTCCATTTACTTAGCGCCCCGCGGTGTTGCAGAAGGGCGGTTGTCCCTTCGCTATCGCCCACAGGTCGATCCTCAAGGGAGCAGCATATCATATTTATCCGTTGTGCCGATGTGCCTCGACTACAGAAAAATACCGTCTCTTTCCACCTGTTGAATTGCTGATAATCCAACCGGGTCTCAGGAACGCGCGCCCGGGTCCGAAATGTAAAATATGATGTCCCCGATTCGCCCACCGCAGCGGGACCGAACCGGACCCGCCGCACCCTTTCGAGAGAGGGAAGGCGCCAAATACCGAGGTTATTACATGTCCGAGGAAGAGATGAGAGAGGATGTACCGATAATATCATACGACCAATGCGGGCACGAAAAGCCGCTCCTGGGCGAGACCGTGCAGCACTGCCTCGTTAGGATCGCGGAGATGTATCCGGACAATGACGCTCTAGTGTCCGTTCACCAGAACCGGAGGTTCACGTACCGCGAGGTCGTGGACATCGTGGACAATGCCGCCAAGGCGTTCCTGGCCCTGGGCATCGGTCCGGGGGACCGCGTTGCCATCTGGTCCACCAACAACTACGAGTGGTGGGTGACCCAGTACGCAACCGCCCGGATAGGCGCCATTCTCGTCACGGTGAACCCCGCCTACCGAACCCACGAGCTGGAGTACGTCCTCAAGCAATCGCGGGCAAAGGCGCTTCTGCTCATCGAATCGTTCAAGACATCCAACTACGTGGATATGCTGTACCGGGTATGTCCGGAGATCGCGGAGTCGGAGCCGGGCCGTATCGACTCCTGGCGCTTCCCTCACCTGAAATCCATCATCTTCATCGGCCGTGAGAAGCATCCGGGAATGTGGACGAGGCGTGCTTTCGCCGATCTGGGTTCCACCATGTCCGACGAGGAACTGGAAAGGACCGCATTCGGCCTGGACATCGATGATGCCGTCAATATCCAGTACACCTCGGGAACCACCGGCTACCCCAAGGGCGTACTGCTCACACATCACAACATACTGAACAACGCCTATTTCACCGCTCTGGAGATGGGCCTTTCCGACCAGGACCGCCTGTGTATGCCGGTCCCGTTCTACCACTGTTTCGGAATGGTCCTGAGCAGCATGGTATGCGTTACCGTGGGGGCTACCCTGGTCATACCGGGTCCCGTGTTCGACGCCGAGGAGACCCTGCGGGCCGTGCAGGACGAGAGATGCACAGCGCTTCACGGCGTGCCGACCATGTTCATAGCCGAACTGGAGCATCCCGATTTCGACGAGTACGACATGAGCACGCTTAGGACCGGCATAATGGCGGGAGCCCCCTGCCCCATAGACGTAATGAAGAAGGTACACGACAGGATGAACATGACGGAGGTGCTCATAGGCTACGGGCAGACCGAGTGTTCACCCATAGCCACTCTCACAAGGCCCGACGATCCACTGGAGAAGCGGGTGAGCACCGTAGGAAAGGTAGCACCCCATTCCGAGATCAAGGTGGTGGACGCCGGGACAAACTGGCCCCTGCCCAGGGGACACGTCGGCGAACTGTGCTTTCGGGGATATCACGTCATGCGGGGATACGACAACATGCCGGAGGCAACCCGGGAGGCCATCGACGAGCGGAGATGGCTGCACTCAGGCGACCTGGGCGTCATGGAGAGGGACGGTTTTATAAGGATCACCGGGCGCCTCAAGGAGATGGTGATACGCGGCGGCGAGAATCTCTTTCCCAGGGAGATCGAGGAGTTCCTGCGGACCTTCGACATAATATACGACGTTTACGTGGTGGGGGTACCGGACGACAGGATGGGCGAGGAGCTTCTCGCCTGCATCAAGCTGAAGGAGGGGATTCCCGAGCCGACGACGGAGGAGTTGAGAGGGATGTGCAAGGGCAGGATAGCACATTTCAAGATACCGAAGTACTGGCTGTGCGTCGAGGAATATCCAATGACCGTGACCGGAAAGGTGCAGAAGTTCAAGCTGGCGGAATGGGGCGTGAGAAAGCTGGGATTGACGGGGTGATAGATTCCGGTACTTGCGGTGAACAAACTCTCTTCGATTAAGCGGACTCGATAGCCGGGGGGAGGCAAGGGGTGGTGTAGGCGCACGCGAGGCCGCTACAAATATAACATAAATTATACAAGAATAACCAACAACGAGGGCGATAGCCCTCGTTTTGCGAGCCGGAGGCGAGGATTAGAGGAGAAATCGTGCGCTGACCTCGAGGCGGGAACGAGGATGACGGGGTTCGGAGAGTGGCGGCCACCAGTGGAGACCGTGTCGGCAATATTGAAGCAGGATCTCCCCGCAGTTCAACGGAGAATCGCCAGGGCCCGAGAAGAACGAAACGCTGGCGCTTCCGTCGAAGAACCGGTTTACGGAGGATAAGGTGGTGGTTGTGCATGTGCCGGATGAAAAGTGATTATTTCTGGGGAAGTAATCGACCTCGTTTAACGTGAAGCGGGCTCCCGAAGTTCTGTGGGTGGGGACATCACCACGGTCAAAATCACTGACATGGTGGGGGAAGAATTTGGGTGAGGCGGGAAAGGTTATCCCGCCGGAACCGGGAGC
>CAYRFL010000092.1:0-17526 GCA_964423515.1 uncultured archaeon | reverse complement strand
TTCCGTCGATGCCGTTCACATCGAATGCGTCCCAGCTTCCCGCCTGGTCGAATGCGCCCTGGGTATCGTAACGCAGCGCCCTGCCGTGATAGACGTTGTTGTCGCCGCTGTACGGTATGAAATAGATGTACCGGTCGTCCCTCTCGGCTCCCACGAATCCCCTGGTGTCCAGCCCGTCGGTGTTGCCCGCGTCGAATGCGTCCCAGCTTCCCGCCTGGTCGAATGCCGCCTGCGTGTCGTAACGCAGCACCCGCCCGTGGCGAAGCTCGCCGTCACGGAAGGGCACGTAATAGACGTACCGGCCGTCGTAAATGGCGCCCTTGTAACCTATCGTCGTCATGCCATCCGTGTTGTTCGCATCGAATGCGTCCCAGCTGCCGGCCGAATCGTACGCCCCCTGCGTGTCGTATCTCAGCATCCGTCCGTGGAACTGCGAGCCGTTGTGGAATCCCGCGAAATATACGTACCGTCCGTCGAATGCGGATCCGTAGTATCCCCGGGTATCCAGTCCGTCGGTTCCCGCCGCATCGTGAACGTTCCAGCTTCCCGAGGTCTTGAAATCCGCCTGCGTGTCGTATCGCAGCACGCGCCCGTGGGCTATGGGATCGTAGCCGAATGGCGTCAGGTAGATGTACCTGCCGTCGAATACTGCCCCATTGTAGCCCTTGGTGCCCATTCCTCCAGTCATGCCGGCGTCGTAGGCATCCCAGCTCGCAGCTGTGGTGAAGCCGCCCTGCGTATCGAAGCGCAGCACCCGCCCGTGCCGTGAACTCGCATCGCTGAACGGTATGTAGTAAACGTACCGGCCGTCGAAGACCGCTCCTGCGAATCCAACGGTGGCAAGGCTGTCGGTGCTACCCGCGTCGTAGCTCTCCCAGCTGCCGGCCGCCTTGAAATCCCCCTCTGTATCGTATCGCAGCACCCGTCCGTGGAAGTCCATGGTCCGGCAGGGTACGAAATATACGTACCGTCCGTCGAAGGCAGCCCCGAAGTAGCCCCTGCACTGCAGCCCGCCGATATTGCTGGCGTCGAATGCCTCCCAGTTGGCGGCGGTTGAGAAGCGGTCGTCCGGGGTTCTTGTACCGGAGAGCTCATTTTCGGCCTCCATATCTCCCCTTTCATTGAGCCTTTCCACGGTATTCCCGATGAATGCGAAGGGGATCATAGGGGTGATCAGAAGGATTGACGCGACTATCAATACTATGGCTGCCCTTTTCATTTTATCTACCTCATACACGAAGGATGCATCTGATGATTAGGATGCAATTACGATTACTCGTAGATAAAATTA
Organism: uncultured archaeon; assembly: GCA_964423515.1. Lineage (GTDB taxonomy): Archaea > Thermoplasmatota > Penumbrarchaeia > JASLWR01 > JASLWR01 > CAYRFL01. Next base: position 16,235 of record CAYRFL010000092.1, on the reverse strand, counting down.
TGTGCCGTTAGTTGACGGGGAGAAAGCCGAGGTTATCGGTCGAGTGATTAGAAAAGGACAACGTCGGAACAATATGATCACCGACACTGGCAATCGAGTGTTAATAAATGGGCCCGCCCGGATTTGAACCGGAGTCTATGCGTCCCGAACGCACAAGTATACCAAGCTAACCCACGGGCCCACGGGATGGGGGTGAATAGGGGTACTATTAAAAATATGTTGCTAGCTGGCCCTCCCACCAAAGAGAGATAATGGAACGGTTACGACGTCCCCTTCACATCATTTCCTTCCTTTTAGTGAGGTTCTTCCTCATCCTTCCCGTGGCCATGTCCCTCAGATTGCCCAGAGGTTCTCTGCCGGCCCAAGCCACCGTAACGAGGGTAACGAGGCCCGCCGCGGCCATTGGAAGATATGCCGTTTCCGACTCCTCGTTGAACCTGTTGACGGAGCCCTCGTACATGTGTATCTCGACGTTATCGTCAGTCACATCGTCGAGGTATATCTCCTCCACCTCATCAATGTGATCCGTAAGGGGCGCCCGAAGCAGGAAGAGTCCGGCCACGGTCAGCAATAGACAGACGACCATGGCCCCCGCCACACATCGAAAACCTCGCTTGCCAGCCAGTTCGGCCACGGCAATGATCGATGCGGCCATGGGTATGACGTAGGCTGCAAATGAGGCATACTGGTAACGCCTCACGCTTCGAAAATCCGCTTCCCTCACGAGACTGTACTGATAGAGATAACCCAGCAACAGCACGAGCAAGAAAAACAGTATGACCAGCACCAATGCAAAGGTTGTCAGGCGCCCGTGCACCGGCCCGAATCGCTTTCTTTCCGTAAATATGTCGAGTATTCCTATGAGCGGTACCGGTATGAAAATGTACGTGAAGGTCCCGAAGCTCTCCCTGAACAGGTTGGCGAGAACTCCCAGCAGAAGTATGCCCAGCAGAAGTATGAAGATGCCCTTTCCGGTGTGCTCTCTCATATCCACCCGTTTCCCGGACCCCGGGGTCCTCTGTCGTGGTACGATGTCCTCCCGATTGTTTTTCCGGAAGGCATGGACTGGATTGCAGTACGGATTATTTAAAAACTGCCTCCGTTTTCCGCTAAAGACGGGAATGCCTGGACCGTCTTCAATGTAAAGGTGGCCAGAATGGACGCCTTTACACGAAGGCGCGCGGATCATTTTCTCTTATCTACCACAGTCTTGATTTTGCTTCCGCATACGGGGCATTCGTTGCCGGGGATCTTCTCATCGAAGTATTGCCTGCATCCGGTGCACCTCTGACGCCAGGTCAATACCTGTTTGATGCCCTCCTGAAGCCCGGGAACAACGGGTATCCCTAAGAGGGCGGCAAGGTTCTGAACCGAGTAGTCGTCGCTCATTATATCCCCCTCCTCCTCCAGTGCCAGGGCCAGAACGGTCTTGTCCGGATAGGACAGCCGGTTCTCCTCACCCGCCTTTTGAGCGGCCTTCTCCACTATCTCGAGGAATTCCTTCCCCGGTGAACAGACCCTCATACCCGCGCTCAGCACAAGGTCGAGGGACTCGGTCCCGCCATGTGTTCTTATTTCGTACTCCACCTCGGGAGTCATCAGAAGGACGTATCGGTCCATCAGGACCCCGGGGTTCACACCTTCAACGAAGATGTTGGCATCCAGAATAAGAGATTTCTTCTTTGCCATGAGAACACGCTAGCCTAACTTTTTTTCACATCAGACTATGGTCATGGAGTCCAGTTTCTCCGGTAGATATGTATCGGTCACGAAGTCCAGGCCGTACTTGGCCAGGGCCTGCTGTTCGGCCTTTTTCTTCAGTTTCAGCTGGTACTTGATCTCCCCCTGCCAGAACGGATCGGAGAACCTGGGGTCATCCAGTTCCGATTTGAGGGCCGAGATATCCTGTTTGGTTAGATCGTCCGTGGGCAGATCGTAATGCTTTATGTCCGATGGCGTGATCCCCAGGTACATGGCCGAGGGGGTCGCCAGATATTCCGATATATGCGCGGTCTTGATGGCGCCGAATGCCACGGAGGCGAATATCCTGTACGACCACGGATCGCCGTCGGTGAAGACCACCACCGGGAGGTTCAGCTCGTGGTTCACCCTCTTCATGAATCGCCTAGTCGAGCGCGCAGGTTGACCCTTGAGGTGCACAAGGAGCGCACGGAAGTTCTCGTCGAAGCCGTTCTCCACGAGACGATCGAACATACCGCCGGTCTCGATGGCCACGATGAAATCCGCGTCCACGTCCTTGAAGTTTATCTTCTCCTTTTCCACGTTGTACGGTATGGAATAGCCGGAATCCCCCACGTCGTCGCGGCAGTTTATCTTCTTCAGTTCCCCTTTCCTGTTCCTCTCCTCTATGGTGATGTTGCCGATTATCCTCGCCCCGTCCTCCTCCGGCCTCAGCTTGAAATCCTCCCGCAGGAGCCTCGACATTATCTCCAGGTCCTCCGCCGTCTTGTTCGACTCGTCCTGGCTGTTGAACTTCGCCAGGTCCCAGCCCTCGCTTATGTAGTACATCTCCCTCAACGTCGAGGATTTCTGTGTGTCTATCATCTCCTTGATGAACTCTATGACGCACATTGAGCGCAGGATGCCGTAGGCTCCCCCCAGGGTCTTGGCCGAGCGGGACACGGTGTTCTTCCCGTATTTCCAGACGCCCAGCTTGTCGTTGAAGACGATATTGGCCTTGGTCCTTGAGGGTATCTCCAGCTCGGGGATCCTTCCACGGTCGATCTGATCGTAGATATTTCGAGGGATTCCCTTGAGGGTGCTAACAACGTCTCCCCTGGACCGCTCTTGCTTCTTTCTTCGTCCCATTGCGTTCACACTGCCTGTCTTGGGGCTATTCATCGTCGAATATCTTCACGACGCTGTGGTCCATTCCACCGTCGGAGGCTCTGGAGGGCGAAGAGCTCCCAACCGGTCCTGTACGCGGCTTCATCATCACCCTTCGGACCGGTTTTTCCGTTCCCTCCTTAAGGGCGGAGGGTTTCCTGGGGGTTATCTCATCTCTGCCTGTCTCCCCGACGGATGAAAGTGCGGACTTCTTCTCCGGTTCCGGAAGCGTTCTCTCCCCGGCTGTCCCGCCTTCAGTCATGAAATCCCCGAAGAGCTCTTCCAGCTCCTCGATCATCTCCTCATCCCCCTTTCCGGTGCTGCCAAGAGCGATATCCCGGACTCCCGGCGCATCATCATCCGGTTCAGTCATTCGCCCTGCCTTGACGCCGTCACCGTCATCGCCAGCTTCATCACCATCGCCCCTGCCATGGATGCGGTATTCGTCCAGATGTTCCTCCTCGTCGTAGGCCAGCTCCCCGTCCTCGAGGTTGAACCCGCTTATCTTCCTGAGCCTGATAATGAGGAATCCGAGAAGTAACAGAAGCAGGAAGGCCACCGCACCTATGATGCCTATGACCTTCCACGGTATCTCCGAACTAAGAACTGTCTCATCCCCGTCCCCTCCGGTATCATCGTCTCCCGGCCCCGTATCGTCCCCCCCGGAATCGTCATCACCCGATGTATCGTCGTCACCCGTGTTGTCGTCGTCTCCCGATGCGTCGTCGTCATCCGCATCGCCGGTGTCATCATCATCGTCGTCCACAGTATCGTCATCACCCGATGTATCGTCATCTTCACCGGTATCGTCGTCATCCTCGACGTCATCATCGTCCCCGCTCCCCGCGGGATGTGAGGAAGCATCGGAAGGGTCGGTCCCGTTCTCGTACTCGGCAAGGTTCGAGAATCCGTCGTTATCCTCATCGTCCAGGCCGTTGGCGGCCACGGGATCGAGGCCCGCCTCCGCCTCCCATCCGTCCGGCATCCCGTCGCCGTCGGTATCCTCGTTGTTCGGCTCGGTCCCCTTCATCGATTCCTCGAGATTGGTCAGCCCGTCCCCGTCCTCATCCTCACCGGCATCCTTTCTCAGGGGGTCGAGGCCGTACCTGGCCTCCCATCCGTCCTTCATCTCGTCCCCGTCGGTATCCGGATCATCTAGGTCGGTGCCCGAGGTGAACTCCCCGAGGTTGTCGAGTCCGTCCAGGTCTCTGTCCAGGGCTGCATCCACATCGTTGCCGGGGTCGAGATCCTGTTCCACCTCCCATCCGTCCGGCATCCCGTCGCCGTCGGTATCAGCATCGTCCGGAAAGGTGCCGTTCAGGTATTCCGCGAGGTTACTCAGGCCGTCCTGGTCTGGGTCTCCCGCACCATCGGCCTCCGAAAGGGGATCGAGGCCGTACTTTCTCTCCCAGTGGTCGGGCATGCCGTCGCCATCGTCGTCGTCATCCATGGTATCCGGTATGCCGTCCTCGTCGGTGTCAAGAACGTCTGTGCCGATATCCGAACCGAAGCTCTGCACATTCCCCGAGAAAGGTGCTGTTTCCGCTCCGGTGCCCGTGGTGTACCATCTGACCGTCTGCCCGTCCTCGGCCGGTAATATCGCATAGTACCTGTCGTTGTTCCCGTAAGTGCCGTTCTGCCCGTCGAATATGCCGGCCGCATTTGGACTTCCCGAGTTGGGAGCCGTACCGTCCAGTGTGTAGTGGAAGACCATTCCAGTCTGGCTGCCGTCGCTCACCGTTCCCGCCGCATCATCCGCGCTGGAGCCGGGATATACATCCGCCCAGACCGTATTGGTGGACGGGTCCGAGCCTTCTGAGCCCACCCAGGATTCCTCGACGGGTATGTTCGATATGAAGGAGCCGTCACCGCTGGTGTTGCTCCCTCCCGTGGACGAGTTTCCCCTTGCGAACCATTTCACGGTCTGCCCCCGGCTTGCTGGTATGATTGCGTAGTACTTGTCGTTGTTCCCGTGGGTGGCGTTCTGCCCGTCGAAGATACCGGAGGTCCACGGGCTGCCCTCCGTTGGAGCGGTTCCGTCAAGGGTATAGAAGAATTTCATGGCCGTGTCGGCTCCGTTGCTTATAGTGGCTGCATTATCGTCGTTACTGGTACCGGGATATACGTCGGCCCAGACGGTGTTGGTATCCGGGTCCGTTCCCTCCCCACCCAGCCATGCATAGCCGTCGAGGCTCTTTGATATGAAGGATTGAGGTACCGTAACATTATGGGCTCCGTTGGAGGCGTTGCCAAGGGCGAACCACCTTATCCTCTGTCCGTATGAGGCCGGGACGATGGCATAATACTTGTCGTTGTTCCCGTGAGTCCCGTTCTGCCCGTCGAAGATACCCGTCAATCTCGCGCTCTGCAGTGTCGGGACAGAGCCGTCCGCGGTGTAGTAGAAGGTCATTGAGGTGGCCGAACCGTCGCTCTGGGTGGCCTGGTTGTTATCGCTGCTTGTGCCGGGATTCATCTCGGCCCACATGGTATTGGTATCCGGGTTGCTGCCCTGGGAGCCGATCCAGAATGGAATGTTCGAAACGAAACTGCGTGCCGTCGTGGAATTGCTTGCCCCGTTGGATCCATTGGCCGAGGCGAACCACTTGACGGTCTGGCCCCGGTTGGCCGGAATGATGGCGTAATACTTGTCGTTGTTGCCGTTGATGCCGTTCTGGCCGTCGAACATGCCGTCTACCCGCGCACTCTGCAGGGTGGGAGCTCCACCGTCCAGCGTGTAGTAGAAGGTCATTGCCGTGGATGAGCCATCGCTCTGGCTCCCGGCGTCGTTGTCCGCGCTTGTACCGGGATAGACGTCGGCCCATGCGGTGTTCGTGTCCGCGTCCTCCCCCTGGTCGACCACCTCCGCGATCCCACCGGTGAGCACCAGAGCGGTTCCCGGTGATATCCCCGCCACGAGCCTGGGAAAGAAGTAATACTTCGTGAATGTGAGGGGCCCTCCTCCGGTGGGATTGTCCGTGGGCCATGCTCCCCATACGTTGTTGGCGTTCTCCCATTTGCCGAAGGCCATTATACCCAGGTAGGCGGGATCCGCCAGGTCACTCCAGGGGATGCTTATCTCCGTATCGTTGTTCCCCGAGTTTCCAGAATAGACCGTCCCCGTGTAATGCTGGTCCGCCTCCCAGGAGCCTGTGCTCTGATTGAACAATCTGAGATTGTGGTAGAATCCGTCCTCCAGTGCAAAGAGGTAATCCGCCTCGAAGGGCAGCGTGTTGGTACCGTCCCAGTTCACGCTCTGACGCGTACCGCCCGGGGTGGTATCGAGGTAAATCATCAGGTCGCCGTCCTCCCCCCCGTCCTGGTCCTCCCAGTCCTGGTCGCTGAGACCCAGGGACAGGTGACTGGCGTTCCACGTCAACAGGAAGGTCGAAGAGGAAGAGGTCCCCATCTCCTCATCCTGGGCCCAATCGGACAGGTCTCCGTCCATGGTTATATTGCTGAATGTTATGCACTTCCCCGGAAGCGGCAGGAATCCCGCGGAGAGCATCAGGACTGCCAAAATGACGACGGCTCTCAGACCATACCTTTTCATAACGTTCACCCAACAGACTCGGAACGAACATGTCATGTTGAAAATGGTATAAAAATATATCGAGCAATGGACGAACAACCCATAAGGTCGCCCTCGAAAGAACTGATCATTGATCATTCGATTCCGATACCCATCTCTTGTAGGGTCTGAGCCTCCATGCCTTCTTCGCGTATTCCATCACCACCCTGTCGGTATTGAAGTGGGCGCCAAGGGTGATCGAACGTTTCATCATATCGATCCAGGCATTCCTATCATCGTAGTACATAGGGATGATTATGTTCTCGAGCTTATCGTATATATCGTTTGCATCTTCCTCGTCCGAACGGTGAATCGCTCCTGCTTCCTCCGGCCCTGGTCCGATGGCCCAGCCGGCAGCTCCCCGAGATCGCTCGTAGCCTTCTATCCACCATCCGTCCAGTATGCTCAGGTTGGGCACTGCGTTGATGGCGGCCTTCATACCGCTTGTCCCGGATGCCTCCATGTACCGTCGGGGCGTGTTGAGCCAGAGGTCAACCCCCGAGACAAGAAGCTGGGCCAGGTCTATGTCGTAGTTGTTGAGGAATACGAGGACCACCCTGTATTTTTCCCAGAGATATTTGGAGGCCCAGAAGATATGCTTGATGAGCTCCTTTCCCTGGTGGTCCATGGGATGGGTCTTGCCTGCCATCACTATCTGGGCCCTGTCCTGGCAGATCCTTCCCAGCCGGTCGATGTCGTGAAGAAAGAGCGTCGGGCGCTTGTACCCGGTGATGCGCCTGGCGAAGCCTATTGTCAGCACGTTCTTCTCCAGGAGCACCCACGAATGGGATTTCTCGTAATCCAGTAGCTCCATCTTGATCCTCTCGTGAGCCAGGGCCAGGGCGGTGCTGCTGATGTTATTGGCGGCGGCGAGGACCGAGGGGTCGTGGTTGATATTTTGCAGGTATTTCTTGTAGAGCTCCCGTAGTTTGGGGTGCAGCCAGGTTAGTACGTGAATACCGTTGGTTATATGATCTATATCCTCCTGGGGGAACATCTCGCGGGTTACCTTCCCGTGCTTGCGGGAGACAGCGTTCACGTAACCCGAGAACTTCAATGCCAGCCTCGTCATGTTCAGCCGTCCGTCCTCCACGACCCCGGGACATACCTCTTCCGGGAACTCGGCTCCGAATATCTGCTTCACCATGGGGAAATCGAACACGTCATGGCCGGCCCAGACGGGTGTATGTGTGGTGAAAACGCATGATCTTCTGACCTTCTTCTCATCTCCACCGGATTCCCTCAGTAGTTCCAGCGACAGGAAGGCCGAGTGGCCCTCGTTCATGTGGAAGACCCGCAGATCGTCGTAACCGAGCTCGCGGAGCATCTTGACGCCGCCAACCCCCAGGATCCTTTCCTGGATGATCCGCTGGTAGGGGGTGGCATCGTAGAGCAGCCGGGTATAGCTCCGCTGCTCGTCGTCGTTCCCTTCGACGTTCGTATCGAGGAGGTACACCGGTACGACGTGGCCGGTGTGGCCCACCAGGTCGAATCGCCAGACGCCGACGTTCACCGTCCTGCCGTTGATGTCGAGCTTTATCACCCTGTCGGTCTTCTCCAGTTCCGTGGAGTAATCCCACTGGATGTTGCATTCCCTCTGCACGCCTTCGAAGTCGAGCATCTGGTAGAAGTATCCGTTATTGTAGACCAGGGTGACCCCGATAACGGGAACCTCAAGGTCCGCGGCGGAGCGGAGTATGTCGCCTGCGAGGATACCGAGCCCCCCGCTGTACGTGGGGATATCGGAATCCAGGGCGATCTCCATGCTGAAATAGGCCACTCTCCTCTCTTTGGCCATATCCTCCTCGGAGAACATGACGCCTGGGAACCGGCGGGCGGTTTATCAATGTTTCTTCATTATTATGGTATTATTGGCATAACTCCGTTCCATCCAATCTCGAGAATTTCGCCTATTCCCATCCGGTCCAAGCATTTAATATACGATTTCCCGATTTATCGCTCATGAGAGTCCGCTTCGGGCATACCATTATCCAGGGTCATATACATGAGAAATGATGACGTAGTAGCAGTTATTCTGGGTGGCGGAAGGGGGGCGCGCCTCTACCCCCTCACCGCCCTCAGGGCCAAGCCCGCGGTGCCGCTGGGAACCAAGTACCGGCTTATCGACATACCCATCAGCAACTGCATCAATTCCGGTGTGAGCAAGATATACGTTCTCACCCAGTTCCTGTCCGTCTCCCTCCACGCTCATATATACCAGGCGTACAAGTTCGATATTTTCTCCAAGGGCTTCGTGACGCTCCTTCCCGCCGAGCAGACCCTCACGAGTGACAGCTGGTACCAGGGAACGGCCGACGCAGTGCGGAAACAGATGCACCGCTTCGTCCAGTGGAGGCCCCGGGATATCATAATCCTCTCCGGCGACCACCTCTACAACATGGATTATTCCCGTTTCATCGAATTCCACCGCCAGCGGAATGCCGATGTCACCATCGCCGTTCAACCCGTCTCCGCCCTGGATGCGGGTCGTTTCGGGATACTGAAGACCGAGCCTGACGGTGCCATAACCAGGTTCCGGGAGAAGCCAAAGGATGAAGAAGAGCTCATGGGGCTCGAAAGCAATCCGGGTTCGGAAAAGCCCTATCTCGGTTCCATGGGCATCTACGTATTCAAAAGCGATGTCCTCACCGATTTCATGGACGGACCGGGGGAGGATTTCGGCAACAACGTCATTCCCTTGGCCATGGAAAGCCACTCCGTTTACGGGTACGAGTTCCGCGGTTACTGGGAGGATATTGGTACCATCTCCGCCTTCTACAAGGCCAACCTGGACATGGTGGGTCTGGACACGAAATTCGATCTCATCGACCCCGAAAACCCCATCTACACTCGCTCCCGTTTCCTTCCGCCCACGCGCATGGGCGAGTGCAGGGTGCGTGGAACAGCCCTGGCCGAGGGTTGCACCATAGGCGACGTGGAACTGGAGGAATGCGTCATCGGCCTTCGCAGCGTGATCCGGTCGGGGACCCGGTTGAAGCGCGTAATTATGATGGGTGCTGACCATCTTGAGGAGGCCGAGAAAGTTTCCGAACAGGAGTTCGAGGGCATATCGAAGCTCGGTATTGGCAGGGATTGCCGTATAGAACGGGCCATAATCGACAAGAACGCTCGCATCGGCAACGGAGTCATAATAGCTTCCCACGAGGGGCGGCCGGATGCAGACAACGAGCTCTTCTGCGTGAGGGATGGGATCGTCGTCATACCGAAGAACACGGTCATTCCCCACGATACTGTCATCGGTCAGTCCGGCTGATACATAGCGTGTAAAGGATGTCAAGGATGTCCAGGATGCCAAGGATGCGAAGCTCTCGAGCACCGTAATCATGTAATGAAGATGGTCCGGCCGCGATAAACGATATCCGTATCAGCCCCATGTTCCAAGCCCCCAATGGAGGTATCTCCCCTTGAATCCCGATAACGGCAGAATATCCGAGATGGACGTTTATCTCATCAAGGAAGGGAATCACTCACGGCTCTGGGAGGTTCTGGGTTCCCATCCTTGCGTTGTCGACGACCAGAACGGAACACATTTCGCAGTCTGGGCCCCGAATGCGGAGAGCGTTTCCGTCATCGGGGATTTCAATGACTGGGACGGCGGGACCGATCCCCTCATGGTGCGATGGGACGAATCGGGCATATGGGAGGGCTTCGTGCCCGGCATCGGAAAGGGTGATCTGTACAAGTACCTGATACGGTCCAAGAGGGGCGGTGGGGAGTTCAGGAAAACAGATCCCATGGCCTTTCATAATGAAATGCCGCCTCGTACCGCCTCGAAGATCTGGGACTTGGATCATCGATGGGATGACGGGGCATGGATGAAGAACAGGACCGGGTCGGGCACCCTTCGCGAGCCCATGTCCGTTTACGAGGTTCACCTGGGATCCTGGCGCCGGGGGGCGGATGGAGGATGGCTCTCTTACCGGGATATGGCCAGACCGCTTGCCGACCACGTGGACAGGGCCGGTTTTACCCACGTTGAGTTCCTTCCGGTCATGGAGCATCCGTTCTACGGCTCCTGGGGTTATCAGGTGACCGGATACTTTGCCCCCACCAGCAGGTACGGGACACCGCAGGACCTCATGTACCTCATCGATCACCTTCACCGAAGGGGCATCGGTGTGATACTGGACTGGGTGCCCTCGCATTTCCCCTCCGACGAGCACGGCCTGGCCCTCTTCGACGGGACCCATCTGTACGAGCATGCCGACAAGCGCAGGGGATTTCATCCGGACTGGAACAGCCTAATATTCAATTACGGACGGAGGGAGGTGAAAAACTTCCTTATCAGCAGTGCCCGTTACTGGCTGGAGGTCTACCATGCCGACGGCCTTCGGGTGGACGCCGTGGCCTCCATGCTGTATCTCGATTATTCCCGAAAAGAAGGGGAATGGCTGCCAAACGAGCACGGCGGCAACGAGAATCTCGAGGCCATCTGCTTTCTGAAACGTATGAACGAGGTGGTCTACGAAGCTTGCCCCGGCATACATACCACGGCGGAGGAATCCACCGCCTGGCCGAAGGTTTCCGCGCCGACCCACGACGGGGGACTGGGATTCGGAATGAAATGGGATATGGGCTGGATGCACGACACGCTGGATTATTTCACCAAAGACCCGGTTCACCGAAAATTCCATCACGACAAGCTCACCTTTCGAATGCTCTACGCTCACAGCGAGAACTACGTTCTCCCGCTTTCCCACGACGAGGTGGTACACTGCAAGGGGTCGCTCCTCGACAGGATGCCGCAGGACGATTGGAGGAAATATGCCAACCTCCGGGCCCTGCTGGGATACATGTATGCCCAGCCCGGGAAGAAGCTGCTTTTCATGGGTGCGGAGCTGGGGATGAAGGGCGATTGGGACCACGACGGCGAACTTGACTGGTCCCTGCTTTCGGAGCCCGCGGGAAAGGGATTGTTCAGATGGGTATCTCATCTCAACAGGCTCTACGGGAGGGAGACCGCTCTCCATGAACTTGACGCGAACCCGGACGGTTTTCAGTGGGTGGACTGCCGCGATTCCGATGCCAGCATACTGAGCCTTCTGAGACGTGATTCGTCCTTTGAAAACGAGGTCCTGGTGGTATGCAACTTCACTCCCACCCCCAGGAAGGGATACCGTATAGGAGTTCCCATGGATGGATTCTGGAAACTGCTCCTCAACAGCGATTCCCGAAGGTACGGGGGAAGCGGATATCCGGGGGTGAGGGGAAAATGGACGTCTGAAAAAGGGTTCCACGACAGACCGTTTTCCATAACGCTCACGCTGCCTCCGCTGGGGGTTCTCTTCCTCAAACTCAGGGTGGAGACATGACGCGCTTCGTGTGCATACACGGTCATTTCTACCAGCCCGCCAGGGAGAATCCATGGACGGGGATACTGGAGAGGCAGCCGTCGGCTCATCCCGACCATGACTGGAATGTGAGGATAGCAAGGGAATGCTACGGTCCGAACGCGGAGGCTCGAATACTGGACGGCGACGGGGCCGTACGGAAAAGAATGAACAATTATTCGATGATGAGCTTCGATATGGGTCCCACACTTCTCTCATGGCTCGAAAGATCACAGCCCGAAATATACGAAAGGATAATCGAGGCGGATCGCGATTCTCGCACCTACTTCGGCGGGCACGGGAGCGCCCTTGCTCAATGCTACAATCACGTCATCATGCCTCTTGCCGCGCAGAGAGACCGTGAAACTCAGGTGGTATGGGGAATACGGGATTTCGAGCACAGGTACGGGCGGGGGCCGGAGGGGATGTGGCTGCCGGAGACCGCGGTGGATGAGGAAACGCTGGATATCATGGCAGCCAACGGGATCAGGTTCACGATCCTGGCCCCGCATCAGGCCCTGCGCGTACGAAGATCGGGTGAGAATGACTGGACGGATGTGGACGATGATCCGCTCGATACGAGGCGTCCCTACCTCGCTAGGCTGCCTTCCGGACGAAGCATATTGATATTCTTCTATGACGCCGACATATCGCAAGAGGTCGCCTTCGGGCCGCTGCTCGAGAGCGGAGACCGTTTTCACCATCGCCTGAGAGGCGCCTTCCATCGAAACGGAGATGAGCACCGGATAGTCCACATTGCAACCGATGGGGAGACCTTCGGCCATCACAAGAAGTTCGGAGAGATGGCCCTGGCCTACTGCCTGGAGCGCATATCGCTGGACGATGATATGGAACTGACCGTTTACGGCGAGTACCTGGAGATGCACCCGCCCGAATGGGAGGTGGAGATCGGAGAGAGAACGTCGTGGAGCTGCCCGCACGGGGTCGAGAGGTGGAGAACGGACTGCGGATGCGCGGCAGGGGGGCATCCTGACTGGAAACAGCATTGGCGGGAGCCGCTGCGCAGGGCCCTCGACTGGCTTTCCGTGAAGCTGGGGGATGTGTTCGAAAGGGAACTTTCCAGGCATTGCCGCGATCCCTGGGCTGTCCGTAACGATTATATTTCCGTATTGCTCGATCCATCCGGGAACAATGTGAGGAATTTCCTCCATGACCATTTTCCTGGCGTGTCGGAGGAGCGGGAAAGGATCAGGCTGCGCAAGCTCCTGGAGATGCAGCGCCATGCAATGCTGATGTACACCAGCTGCGCCTGGTTCTTCGATGAGGTATCGAGGGTGGAGGGTATCCAGGTGCTCGGCCATGCTGCCAGGGCCGTGGAGCTGGCGCAGGAGACGACGGGTATCGATCTGAGGGGGGACCTGCTTTCGCTCCTTCAGAGGGTGCCCAGCAACGAGGATGAGTTCCACAGCGCTGCCGACGTTTACACAACGCGCGTGGAAAGGGTGACGAGGAGGAATTCGGGCATATCGGACGAATAGTTGGCGCATAAAGGGCGTATCATGGGTGCATAAAGGGTGTATAGTGGGTGTTTTGATGGATGAAAGGAGCAGCGGCATACTTCTGCACATGACCTCGCTCCCCTCGGAGTACGGGATAGGCGACCTTGGACCGGCTGCATACGAGTTCGCGGATTACCTGTACGCGGCAGGACAGAGGTACTGGCAGGTCCTGCCCTTTACGCCCATTGATCCGGGAACGTGCAATTCGCCGTACAGCAGCCCGTCGGCCTTTGCGGGGAACAGAATCCTCGTGAGTCCCCGTCTGCTTATCGACGACGGATTTTTGAGGGAAGAGGATATGGAGGGAATGCCCCCGTTCCCGGAGGATAGGGTGGATTACTCGCGTGCCATACAGTACAAGGACGCGCTTCTGGACCGGGCATATCGTAAGTTCATCGGGCGCGATGAGAGGGAGGATTTCGATACTTTTCGCCGGAGCGCCGCCCATTGGCTGCGCGATCATGTCCTTTTCCGGGCTATTAAAGACCACCTAGGCGGGGCGCCGTGGACGGAATGGCCCTCCGGGTTACGGGATCGACGGGTGGATTCCCTTGAGAGTGTCGAAGAGCAACTATCCGAGGCTGTCGAGCGGGAAGAATTCTACCAGTTCCTGTTCTTCCGGCAGTGGAAGGCGCTCAGGTCGTACTGCAATGACAACGGAATAAAGGTGATCGGGGATATCCCGTTCTACGTGTCCCTGGACAGCGCCGACGTGTGGGCCAATCGCGGCCTTTTCAAGCTCGACTACGGGGGAAGACCGGAGGTGGTGGCGGGGGTACCCCCGGACTACTTCAGCAGGAACGGGCAGCTGTGGGGGAACCCGGTGTACCGGTGGGAGGCACATGAGAGGGATGACTATGCGTGGTGGACGTCGAGGCTCGCGCACAATCTCGCAATGTTCGATACGGTAAGAATAGACCATTTCCGGGGTTTTTGTGCGTACTGGGAAGTGAAGCTCGGCCTTCGAACCGCCAGGAAGGGCAGGTGGGTCGAAGGGCCGGGGGACGCCCTGCTGTCGGCGTTCCGGCGTGCTTTCCCGTCGCTGCCGGTCATCGCCGAGGACCTGGGGGTGATAACGGACGATGTGCGCGGGCTCATGGCGAGGTTCGACCTGCCCGGTATGAGGGTGCTACAGTTCGGTTTCGGTACGGAAACGGACAATCCTAATTCACCGGGCAACATCCCCGAGAACTGCGTGGTCTATACGGGGACCCACGACAACAACACGTCGAGAGGCTGGTTCCGGCAGGAAGCAACGGGTGCGGAAAAACGCAAGCTGGAAGCGCTGTCGGGCCGGAAGGTTAGCGCGGAGAACTTGAGCGAATGCATGATCGGAGTGGCGGAGGGATCGGCAGCGAGGACGGCGATCATACCCGTACAGGACGTCCTGGGCCTGGGCAGCGAGGCGCGCATGAACGTTCCGGGAAAGGCGGGAGGGAACTGGGAATGGCGGATGACGTGGGAACAGTTGAAGGGACTGGATGCGGAGATACTGCGGGGGATGACGGAGGAAGGTGGGAGGAGATAGGAGAACATAGGAGAACATAATCAGGGCCATAAAAAACCTTCGACTTGCTCTCTTCAAATAAGAGGACCCGATAGCCGGGCGGGGAGGAGAGGCGGTATAGGCGCACGCGGGTCCGATATCAAGTACGTGAAAATGATATTTACATACAGATTAACGGGGGCGAGAGCCCTCGGGGTCAGCGGGAAGCTGACCTTTCATACTCGTGAATTCGTATAATCCCTCTGCCCAAATTCCCCCTACAACCGGAAAATCCGCAGGTCTGATATTTGAGGAACAGGAAGGATTTCCTGGAACATCACTCACCCACCACACTACCGAGCACACCACCAAATACCCAACCTTCGCCCGTACCGCACACTGAATGGGCCGAAATTCAGCGCCGGACTCCCGGACCGATACAGACCCCGCCCCCGGAGATCAGTACCGCCCTACCACCCGAAGAACCACCTACCACCGCCCCAACAACCGACGGACAACGAACAGAAGATGTTACCGGAGCATCGGTTTGCGCCTTAGTCCTCGAATGTATGTTGTACTTTCCCTCCTATGAAAACAGAATATTTCGATTTGAAAGAAAAGGGGAGGACCCTAGGTCCGTTTTTGGATTCTAACATGATGAAGATTGCTTCTTTCTTTCCACAATCAATGAACGACATCGCTACATTGGAACTCTTGAGCATCCCGGAATCAGTGACCTTACCATTGATTAGGATTTGATACAAACCCATGTTCTTGACCAAGAAAAATTCAACTTTCTCGTTTTTATGTTGCTTCAATTCAAACTCGAATCGTTTGTATTTATTGTTAAATTTCTTCTTCCTTTTTAATCTGATAATGTGCATGTAAGAATAAAGCATATAGAAGAATATTAATATCATTATTAAAACGATCAGTGCTAAACCGGCATACTCGGCAACCGATATTATACTTATACCTCCGAAATCTTGAGTTTGTACCCTTAGTTAGATTCCCCCTCCAATATAATATTTACTCCCAAGGTTCCCGGGAAATCCATTTCTACCCTCTCAGGAGCCCCGTAGCGCGCCTAGGAGCGATAGGACGAGGGAAAGGAAGGGTGGAACACCTTTAAGGGATGCCCCTCCCCTAGAATGACCGTGTACGGTACTTTAAGATGGTAGGAATGGGGATGGAATAAATATATAGGATGGGAGAGAATATCTTATCGTTCTGAAAGGTGAAGAGATGAAGAAACTGCCTTTAGTGATCGTTCTTGTAGTTGCTATCTTTTCACTGTCTATGGGGTGTATGGATGATTCAAAAAATTCTACAGAGAAAAATCATTACACCTATACTTTATTAATATCAACAAAACCAAATACGTCTTACAATTTAATAATATCCATTCCTGAAGGTTGGCCTAATTTTTTAAATAGTCTATCAAAAAGAAGTGGCTCTATTAC
>CAYRFL010000091.1:0-17663 GCA_964423515.1 uncultured archaeon | reverse complement strand
CCCCCTCACCCTATCCTCGTCTTCGAATACTCGATCAGCAGCTCCGAGGCCAGCTTCTCCGGATTCGTCATTATTATGGTCCCGTCCAGCACCTTGGATATCTTCTCCGCCGCCTCGATGAAGCGCTTGTCCTTCACCTCGAGTAGAATGATCGTGAACTTCAGCGTCGGTATCTTCCGGAGATGGGCCGCGTGCTCCAGAGCGTACTCCATGCTCTTATCGAAATCCCCCGCGTATTCCCGCTCGTCCGCCGAATACGCCTCCGGCAGGCCGTCGGTTATGAGGTAAATGCTCTTCTTGGCGGTCCGGCTGTTCCGCAGAAGCTGGTCCGAGACACGAAGCGCCTCCCCGGTGTTGGTGAATCCGGTGGGCTCCGCCGACCATACCTCCAGAAGGTCCATCACCTTAACCCGGGTATCGAAGGACACCAGGTCGATGACGTTGTCCGGATTCGAGTTCTTCACAGCCTTGTACAGCGCCAGCACCGCGCGCTTCGCCGCCTCCATCCTGCTGTTCTCCGCCATGGAGCCGCTCTTGTCGAAGGCCAGAACCACGTGCTGCCATGATCCCTTCTCCTCCTCGTACACGTAGATGTTCTCGTCGTATATGTGGCGGCTGTGGGGATAGTAGATGCGGGATTCCACCATGCTCCTGACCATGTCCATGCGCGACAGCTCGCTTATGCTCTGCATGCGCCGCGTGTTGTATATGCCCGTGCTCACACCGCCGCCCCCGAACTTTGCCGCGAAATGCGACGGTATGTTCTTCACCTCTATGGAGAACACGATATCCGAGAATATCTCGATGAGGCGGCTGGTTATCTCCAGCTCGTCGTCCTTCTTCTCCAGAAGGCCCATCTTCTCGAACTCCTCGGTTATCTCCTCCTTCACCCTCTCGATGGGCTCCCGGCTCATCTCCTTGTACATCTCGTCCATGGCCTTCTTCTCTTCCTCGTCCAGCTCCTTTACCTTCTTCCGCTCCTCCTCCTGGAGCTCTTCCTGCCGCCTCTGCTCCGCCTCAAGGAGGCGTTCCAGTTCCTCCTTCTTCTTCACGCTCTCCTTCTTGGATTCCTTCAGCTTGTCCTTCAGCTCCTCGGCGATCATGTCCTGGACCCGCTTCCGGAAACCGAGCGGGTCCTTCATCCTCTCCCAGGCCGCCTTGAGAGCGCCCTTTATCCCTCCGCCCATCCTGTTCTTGACCACCTGGGCCATGTCGGGCGAGCTCGAGATGGCCTCGGTGAGGTTAGATTCTATTGAGGCATAGGGGGAGCGCATCGCATCGAATGACAGCATGAACTGGTACGGCGGAACGTCGTGATGCCTCTCCTTCGGCTTCATTATGCGCATCTTTATTAGGAGCCAGGCGAAGAATCGTACCAGAGCCCCCACCACCTTGATCATCAGCTCCTTGACGCGGAATATAAAACGGCCAAACCATCCCCGTTCCCTCCCGTACTTGTCCATATCGAGGATGATGTCTATGAGGCTGTCCTCCTCGAGCCCCAGGTCCTCCAGGGAGATGGACTGTCCGGGAACAAGGGTCTTCATCCGGTCCTCCAGCTCGCCCTCCCGGGTGCGCTCGCGCAGCTTCATGTAAGCATCCGACAATCCCTTTCTCCTGGCCCGAAACCTCCTGTCCATGGCCTCACGGAGGCTCCTGGATTGGGACTCGAGATCCTTCCTGACCTTCTCGATGCGGCGGGCGATGGCGGAATCCTTGTCCTTTGCCATCTTTTCGACGTACTTGTTTATGGCTCCCACTCCCCTGGTGGCCATCTCGACGAGAAGTTCCCTCCTCTCGGTGGGCGTGAGATAGAAATCCTGATCCAGATCGTCACAGCGGGGAAGCCTGATCATGCCACTACCCGAGATTCGTAGATTAATGCCCCTGGCGCGTTCCATCATTCTTCGCAGCTGAAGACATCGATGGCCTTCATGAGGTTCCATATCTGTCCGAAGAGCTTTTCCCCGCTATAGGGGCCGGGATACCTCTCCTTTCGGATCACGTACTCGTACAGGGCCCGGAACCTCGCATAACCCTCCTTCTCCCGGAGGACCTTGTGAAGCAGCGCCGGAGTATCCATCACCGACTCGGTCTCCTGGATCGTCTTCCTGCCCTGCACAGGGTTGGATTTGAGCTTCCTCTTGAAGAACTCGCACCAGTACCTGCGTCCCGCCCTGTTCAGCGAATCCATGGTGTTGTCCCGGACGAATCCCTCGATGAGCTTCTTGTTCTCGAAGAAGGACTCTCCGCCACGGGCACGGATCCGTCCCATCATGGCGTCCAACACTCCCTTGCGGTATGCATCCGTTGTCGGTCGGGTGCTGCTCTCAAGGATCGTGTATGCCCGTGTCCTCGTGACTATGTCTATCATGGTCCTGTTGGAGCCGACCTCGATGAACTCGTATATATCTCCCCCCTTCCTCCTCCATTCCTCCACGATATACACCGATGCCTCGATGTAAATATCGGGCAGAAGGATGTCCTTGTCGGTCCTTCGCAGATGCAGGTCGATTATCATCCGGTTCTTGTAATGCTCCGCGTTGTACCCTACGTAGATGTTGGTCAACCTGTCGTTCAGCGGCTCGTTGATGGAATCGAGGTCCGTGAGGTTGGACGTTGTCACGGCTATGAACGATGCCGGGAACGTCTCGCGGGACTTGGCGGGTGAAACAGTGGATTCCTGAAGCGCCTGCAGAAGCACGTTCTGGGTGCCGTGGGGCAACTTCCCGATCTCGTCGATGAGAAGAACGCCCCTGTTGGCCTGCAGCAGCTTTCCCGGTTCGATCACCAGGGGGGAGGTGGGGTCTCCTACTTCCTCCAGGCGGTGCAGGTTGATGGTCCCCGTGAGGTTGTCGGGGAACACCTCGGGGGAGCCCTGTATCCGTGCGAATCCGTGTCCCTCCCTCATCTGGAAGAGCTTCACCGGAACATTGTCCGGCGATACTTCGGAAGGGTCGAACAGTCCCATCTCGTCGTACCGCATCTTGCCGAAATTAGCCTTGCATATGGGGCAGGGAGGAACCTGCTCGTAGAAATCGGGGTCCGCGACGCTGAACGGCGAATCGTGCACAGGACAACCCACTACGGCGTAGTTCTTCTTCGGAAGCAGATTGAGTATGTCCTTGATGAGGTTGGTCTTGCCTGATCCGGGAGGCCCGAAGAGCAGTATATGGTTACCCGCCAGAAGGGCTGCCACTATCTTCTCCTGCACGTCGCTGTCGAGGATTGTATTGGGAAAGAGGCTCTGGTATGCGTATTCACGGCTCTTCCCCTCCTTTTCCAGCTTCGTCAACCTTCGCATTATGGCTCTCTCGAGTGTCCGTAACGGAGTTTCGGCTGCGTAGTTCTTGTCCATCAGCGTTCTCAGAGTGGGCTTCTTGTCTCCCAATGAAACACCTTCCATCTAGTCGGCCCCGTGATGAACGGACCGGTGAACGGGGATCGCCAGGGGCCTTTATAATCCAGAATATTTAATCCATACCTTAATATTGTCCATACTATATTAGCCTCTCTCCGATATGGACTGGGATATCCATCCCGCGCGTTCTTATGATAATATGAGCTAAATAGGGTTGGTAAATGGCGAGCGCATTTCTCATAGTTGTGGGACTCATCTTTCTCTACATCGTAATCATAATCATACTCCGTAGGCTTTCTCTGTTCGAGAAGCTCAACCTATCCCTTTTCGGCCCCATCCTTCTCGTTCGGACCCAGCGCGGGAAGAGGCTTATCAAAAAGCTCGCGCACCTGCGGAGATTCTGGACGTGGTACGGCAACGTGGGCCTGGTCATCACCTATATTTCCATGCTTATGATGTTCCTCATACTCATCATGAGCGCCATCGGAAGCACCATGAAACAGGTGCAGCCCGTACCGGCAAGCGACATCCTCGTCATACCCGGCGTTAACAAGCTGATACCCCTCTACTACGGCATAATTGCGCTCATCATCGGGATAATCGTCCACGAGTTCTCACACGGAATTCTCGCATTCGTGGGAAACCTGAAGGTCAAGTCCCTGGGGATTCTCATGCTCGTAATTCCCATCGGCGCCTTCGTCGAACCCGACGACAAGGAGCTAAAGGCCGCACCCCGGCTCAAGAGGATGAGGGTGTATGCCGCCGGACCTACCATGAACATTGTAGTGGGTCTGCTGTGCGCGCTCATATTCTCCTGGGGAATGATGGGGGCCGTGACCCCGAAGTACGAGGGAGTGATGGTCTTCTCCATCTCCAAGGACTACCCGGCGGAGGAGGCCGGCATCGAGCCGGGAATGATAGTGTCCAACATGACGCTGTACCACATTCTGCCCGAGAACGGCACCCAAGCCAGCGGGAACGACACAGTTTATTTCGGAAACGTTACCTACGCCGAGCTCGATCCCGGACTCGTACGGAGCAACCACATTATGAACGACAGCTATTCCTGGCTGCTGGCCGAAGGTATGAATTTCACGGTGGAACATTTTGTCATCGAGGACCACATCTCCTTCTCGGACGCCCTCGCCCTTTCCGCACCCGGGGACAAGCTGGACATACACGGCCTCCTTAAGGGGGATGTCAGATCCCATACCAACATCACGTTGGCTGACAAGTACGATTACATAGAAACGGAAGAGAACAGGGGAAAGGGCTTTCTGGGCGTACATGCCCAGGACCCGGACACATTCATCGAGATCCTCAACCATCCCGTGAGCAGCGCCGACTCCTTCAGCGGGGCAATGCTGAACCTCTTCATGTACTCCGTCATGCTGCCGATGAATCCCGATATCATGCCATTGCACGCGCCCATAACCGACATGTACGAGATCAACGGGTTCTGGTCCGTCCTGGGAGATGACGGGTTCTGGTTCCTGGCAAATACGCTCTATTACGTATTCTGGCTGAACATCCTCATAGGGACGTTCAACACACTTCCCTCCATCCCGGTGGACGGGGGATTCATCTTCAAGGACACGCTGGGCGCCATCATGGACCGCCTGAATATCATGAAGAACGAGAAGAAGAGGGAAAGGATCGCAAAGGCGGTATCAGTGTTCTCGGCACTTCTCGTGGCAAGCCTGATCATATTCATAATCTTGTTCCCGAGACTGCGTGCATTGCTAAGCTGAGCAATGGCACCATTAACAATATATTCGCCCATAAGGATTAACCTCTGTATCGGACCGAGTTGAGATAAATCAATGGAACGCGGGGGTACCCGAGCCGGTCAAAGGGGCAGGGCTTAGGACCCTGTGCTTAGTGCTTCGTGGGTTCGAATCCCACCCCCCGCATTATTTTCGATTATCGGGAGAAAATAATTTACGGGAGCAGGGCAATCATTGATTGACCGTAGCACAGCGCGCATCCGAACATTCTCCGAGCGAAAAGGGAAATAACGGGCGAGGGCAGAAGGTGATCGTTTGAAGAGCATAGGCCTTATAGGCGGCATGAGCTGGGAATCCACTGCGGAGTATTATCGTATCATCAACGAGGAAGTGAGCAAGCGCCTGGGCAAGACCCATTCGGCAAAGATATGGCTGCACAGCTTCGATTTCGAGGTAATAAACGAGCTTCAGCACTCGGGGCGATGGGACGAACTGACCGAATTGATGGTGGATGCCGGGCGGAAACTGGAGGTTGCCGGAGCCAGCGTCGTTGCCATCTGCACCAACACCATGCACCGGCTCGCTCCCGCAATGGAGCGAGAGTTTGGGGTTCCCCTTCTTCACATCGGTGACGCCACCGGTGAGGCCGTGAGGCGAATTGGATTCGACACCGTGGGGCTTCTGGGCACCGAGTTCACGATGACGGGTGATTTCCTGAAGAAGCGCCTTTACGACCGTTACGGGATCGAGGTTATCATTCCAGGGGCGGACGGCAGGAAGAAAGTGCACGATGTCATCTACGATGAGCTGGTGATCGGCCGCTTTATGGATTCCTCCAGAAAAGAGTTCCTGGGAATAATCGACGAACTGGTTTCCAGAGGCGCCCGGGGCGTGATACTAGGCTGTACCGAGATACCGCTCTTAGTGCGAAAAAAAGATACCGACGTTCCCCTGTTCGATACCACTTCCATCCATGCCATGGCGATCGCCGAGTTCGCATTGCGGGAATAGGGGAGGGCCCCTTTCGGTTCTTTGGCATTCTTTAAGAAATTCGATCCTGTCCGATCCCCTACCATGAATTGAAAGTCGATCCCAAATTATTCCATATCACAAGCCCGTACTCAACCGGACAACCAGTTCGAAAGCGGCGGGGAGATTATCATCTTTACACGTGCAATGTCCGCAACGCTCCCGCAGCCGGTGAGGAACATCACCGTTTTCAATTCTTTCCGGACTCTTTCCAGTTCCTCGAGGACATCCGCATAACCCTTCAGGGCCGGCGGGAGCAGTATGCCTGCTATCCCCACCACGTCCGCGCCCAGGGCCAGGAGCTTGAACACGTCCAATCCGTTCCTTACGCCGCCGGTGGCGATGAGGGGCAGCTTGCCCCTTCCCATCATCACCGACGCAGGAGTGGGTATGCCCCAGTCCCAGAGCAGTTTTCCCAGGGACTTGCGGTCCCGCAGGGTCATCTTCCTGCTCCGATAGAACTCCACGGCGCTGAAGCTTGTGCCCCCTCTTCCACCCACGTCCACGCCCGCCACTCCCGCCTCCTTCAATGCCTCGATCGTCTCTCCGTCCAGCCCACCGCCGGTCTCCTTGACGATGATGGTAAATTCCTTCGCCAGCTCACGAAGTATATCCATTCCTCCCCTGGCCACCTTCTCTCCCTCGGGCTGCACGACCTCCTGCAGGTAATTCAGGTGAACGCAGATGACGCCGGTGCCCAACATGTGAAGGCAGCGCCGGATGATATCCCGAGTATGTTCCATGCCTCCGTCCCGGCATCCCTTGACTAACTGTGGCATGCCGATGTTGCCCATGGTAAGGGGGATGTCGTGATCTGCTAGAAGGGAGAAGGTGGAAACCAGATCGTCGTCCTCCAGAGCCGGTCTCTGGGAGCCCACTCCCATGGCGATACCCATCTCGGATGCCGCCCGGGCGAGGCTTTCGTTAATTATCGTACCGTGCTCGCCGCCGCCGGTCATGGCAGCTATTACCAGGGGGGCCTTCAGCCCCGTTCCAAGGAAGGTGGTCGATAGATCTATCTCATCGTAGTCTATCTCCGGAAGGGCTGCGTGGACCAGCTCGATGCTGTCAAGATAGTTACAGGATGCGACAATATCCTTCTCGGCGCATATCCTGATGTGATCGTTCTTCCGCCTGTTCGTATCCGGCAGGTATCCAATTTCCATAATCGCACCTCAATATCTGCTCTACCTTTCATGTGAAGACGAGGCTTGCTGGCCCGTCTTCCAAGTAAAGGGGGCCAGAATGGACGCCTTTACACGTCAACGGACGAGGGTTCCCGTGGTGTTTCCGCCAGCAGCAAGGGAAGCCAGGCGGCCGGGCACGTTGCCGTTGACCACCCAAACCTCGCCATGGCGGGCCATGTTCGATATCCTCCGGATCTTGCGCCCCATGGAACCCGTCACGTCCTTGAATTTATTCCTGTCCATTCCTCCCGCCATCTCCGGCAGCTCACCGGGGGTGCAGCGGTCCAGAAGAACGGTGAGCTCGCCATCCGGGTCCTCCGTATATATGCCGTCCACATCCGTGGCGAAGGCTATCCTCCTTACCCCAGGAAGCCGGGACAATATCTCCATCACGTCATCCCCGGAGCAGATGGAGAATCCCCTCTCGTCGTCGGCGACGACATCACCGAAGAGCACGGGCAGGAAACCGTTCTCGAGATAGCTCTGTATGCTCCGGATGCCCTCCTGAACGGTGGTGAAATCATCATCGCCCCGCTTGTGAAGGACCGTCTCCGGGGGCAGGGATACCGGATGAAATCCGTTTTCAACCAGGATATCGGACAGCAATAAGTTCAACCTACGAACGTCCCTCCTTATCTCCGGAACGGCTCGCAGAGGACCCCTGGCGCCGGAGGCCCCGAGATGAATGAGATGATCATGCGCCCGGATATGGCCGAAAGAGCCTGCACCGTGAACCAGTATCATCCTTTTATACGGTCCCCGGCTCAATCCATCCATCATCTCATGGGCGAGCCGTCTGGCAGCATCCTCCCTGAACGTGGCATATGTGCCCTTGTCGGTTATCACGCTGCCGCCGAGCTTCAATAGGAACATCCATCGACTGATTAGGCTGGACGTATAAATATTGATTGATTAAAAGTCCCGCGATTTCGGGAATCATGGCTCTTTGACCGCTGATGGTAAATAATTTATTCGATAACGGTGATTAGCTTCATACGAATATTTTGGTCTGCATCTTTCCGCATCCGCTGTCGACCGGAGAGGAACGCCTTGATGCGGGCATATCGATAAATGAACCAATCTTGGAGGCGGATGTCATGGCAACGAAGGAATCCAATCCCGGCACTACTGCAAAGATTCTCAACATTATCGCTCTGGGTTTTCTCCTGATAATCGATATTACTCTATGTGTTATGGCGTATCAATACTGGAATGGGAAAACACTGGACCCGGATAGTTTTTTTACCGTATGCGGTATCTGCCTATCGCTACCAATGTTCGCCATATTCCTCATCGTCTGTGCGAGCGTTTCTTTGGGAAAGAGAGGTATTTACGGTGATAAGCATTCCATATCCAACGTCATAGCCTTCATTTTACATATGGTGGGCGCCCTCCTCCTTCTGGGTGGCAATGCCCTGATGTTCCTGGTACTGGACTGGAAGGACGCGATACCGTTCGTTCTGTCGGTCCCCTTCGTTCTGATCGCATGGGGTTGGTTCCTGCAGGTGAAGGACGTCGGAGGAAAGATACCCGGCATTATTGGCGTCATAATATACACCATTGGCAAGGGTATCTTCATGATCGGCCTGATGAATTACTTTTCCGCCCAGGTGGAGGATCTTTCGGAGCTCGCGGCCGACAAGTTGACCCTGCCTGCAATAGGGTCCATCATATCCATTCTGGGTCTTATAGGGATCGGCACCGGATTCGTGATGGCGATCATCTGGATGGGAAAGAACAAGCCCCTCATCGACGATGAGCAGAGGGTGATCATGGAGACCCAGAAGCAGCAGATACGCCTGCAGGAGGCCCAGCTGGAGTTCCAGAAGAGGCAGCTACTCGCAACGCAGCAGCTCCAGACCCATCTCCTGGAAGGACCGCCCTCACTGCAGATCGAACACGAGCCCACGTCGATCGAAGGCACGGGGATGAAGAAAAAGTGTCCCCATTGCGGAAAGGATGTGGAGAGGGGCTGGAAGACGTGCCCCCACTGCAGCAGGCCTCTTCGGGGCGGGCGGAAAAGGAAGGGCGGGAAAAGGCGAAGGGTGTGATCCTGTGATGGGGAAAGAATACCGGCGCACAGCGGATGCGGGACGGAGAAAGGTTTTCGCGGTGCCATTCTTCCTGGCCGTTGTCATTGCCCTCTCCATGGCCTTCTCCATGTCAACCCTCGTGCCGGAGGCAGAGGCCATACCGTTCATGGGGAGCGGAGGTTATTTCGTAACGCTCGAGTACCGGGTGCATTTCGATACACACTCCTCGGGGGACTTGTACCTATTTTTCGGTACGACGGAGAAGGAGGGCATGGAATCCGGTGCTGAAGGGATCTTCAACCTCTCGGGAATGCCCAACCAGGTCATGCTGTACCTTATGGGCGAGTTATTTGGAGAAGCTTTTGCTCAAATATTAACCGGTATAGACAACGACAGCATGGTGGAGGTAACGGGGGGGGTACTTCACCCCGGAAAGGATATGGAGCTCCGGGAGCCGTCAATAACGGTCTACGCCGGCGGGGAGAACATGGGGATCGAGATGGAGACCTACTTCGAGGTTCCCGGGGCGGGATCCAAGGTGGAGTACGAGTACCTGAAGTTCCTTCACAAGGGCGATCTGGCCAAGGACCCGAACGTGCAGAACCAGTATTCGAAATGGATCGACAACAAGGATTACGTGAAGATGAAAGTGGAGATCGACTGCAGCGATACCGCATCCATGACGTTTGCCGAGGAGGATACCGCCCACCTCCGAAGCCGGAACGGGGAGGAATACGAGAAGAAGACCACCTACACCCAGTTCATACTGGACGAGAACGAACTGATGCTTCACGGCGAGGGGTACAAATCTCCTTCGACAATATTCAACGTTTTCGTCGCCGTTGTCTCGGTGGGATACGTTGGCCTTGCGGCCATTTGGTTCCTGAACAGGTTCAAGGGACGGGGTTTGATACTGCCCGGCGCCACCATAATCTATTCCGGTCTGGTCTGGCTCGGCTACTTTCTTCCTGGCATTTCCATCTACTCCATCGGAGCGACCACATTCTACATTATCTCTGCCGTGTTCATCGGCTCCGTTGCCGCCTGTTACTTCTTCAACCCCAGGCCAAGGGAGTTCGAAGGGTATGACAAGATGAAGGAGGAGGAGCTCGAGAGCGTGAAGATCCCGGAGGTCGAGATACCCGACGTGGATGAATTTCTGGCCCAGAACGAGGTCGAGAGTGAACGGGGCGGCAGGGACCACTACGAGGTGCTGGGGGTAGACAGGAGCGCATCTGCGGATGAGGTCAAGAAGGCCTATCTCAGCAGAATAAAGGAGTATCACCCGGACAAGTACCAGGACGCACCGGAGAGAATAAGAATGGCGGCGGAGGAGGAGGCCTCAACGATCAACGACGCCTACGAAGACCTCATGAAGGCCCTGGGATACAGCAAATAGGACGGATGATACGACGACCTGTTCCTGAAGTGGAAAGGCGACCGAATAGCTCCCATTTCATTCCGATGCATCATGCAGATGCATCTGAGCCCTCGAAAACCTGCGGTTTCCTACGGGCTCGCCACACTTTCAAGCCGAGCCATTAGGACTCGGCTTTTCAAGTCAAACCCCGTCCGCCAGCGCGCGCCGATCGGGTATAGGAATGCGAGTCTGACCGCATGAACGGAGGCGATGGAATAAGGATCGAGAACGTGGTGGCTTCCGCCATGGTAAGCCACAGGCTCGACATATCCAATATCCTGAAACATCTGCCCGAGGCGGAGTACGAGCCAGACAGGTTCCCGGCGCTTCTCTATCATCAGAACCAGCCGAGGAGCCTCATCATCCTATTCAACAACGGGAAGCTCATCTGTACCGGTCTCGGGAGCATCGTGGATACGGGAGATGTCATGCACGACCTCGTCCGGAGGCTCGAGGAATGCGGGGAGGCCATATTTGATACCTACAGGGTGGAGGTGGAATCCATCATCGCCTCCGCGGACATGGGGAAGAAGCTCGACATCGAGGTATTGTACAAGAACAGAGCGCTTCCGAATGCGGAGCTGTCCACGGAGGAGGTGAAGGCCCTGGTGTACAGGCCCCCCTTCGAGGGGATCACGTGCCTGATATTCCCCAGTGGAAGGATAGCATTTACCGGCGCGAAGGACGTGGAGCAGGTTGAAAGGGTGTACGGTGAGATCAGGGCGAGATTGTGTTTATAATGGATGCAAGAAATTGTTATTGTACCGAGATACGGGCGATCCCCATTGAAATCAAGAGGACGCGCGACGCGAGAAACGCGCGTCCTCGATAGAGCCCTACCAGAAAAGAGTGGATAGGTAGAAAATGGGTCGGCGTTCCGCCGACCTTGTGGCCGGCGGCCACGTAATATTTTGCATCTCGTGTATATTTAAAAGGGCTCGCGTCCGCGTACTCCGCCCCTGTTCCCCACCCCCGCTATCGAGCCCTTTTATTTAAGAGAGTTTGTCGAAAGGTTATACAAACCACAAACGATTATTGGATCTTTCGTCTAAGCTGCATACATCCCATCCTTTTCTACGGTAAAGATAATAGCCATAACGCCGATTCACCAACATGCGCATCCTGCTGGTTGTTCACGAGTTCCTCCCAAAGCACAGGGCGGGAACGGAAAGATACACCTACGGCCTGGCTCGGGCGCTGGGCCGGGAGAACGAGGTGGCGGTTCTCGCAGGTGAACGGGACGCCGGGCGAAAACCCTGCACCTACGACGATGAAGTTCTCGACGGGATACACGTGCGCCGGCTCTTTCTGCCCGACCGCCACCATTACCGGGAGACATACAGCAATCCCGGACTCGAGCCCGCCTTCCGTTCTCTCCTTTCCGATCTCCGGCCCGACGTGGTCCATTTCCAGCATCTCATCTACCTCTCCACGTCCTTTTTAGAGATGGCGGCAGAACGAGGAATACCCTCTGTAATGACGCTGCACGACTACTGGCTCATGTGCCCCATGGGGCAGCTTCTGGAAATGCGATGGGAGAGCGCTTCGTCCTCAGTACCGGAACCATGCGACGGACCGAACGTGGAGAGATGTTTCTCATGCGTCTGCCCGCCTCTCCGGCACATCCTTCGAAGGGGAGTAAGGAAACGCCTCGAGGACCCGGGCGAACTGGCCTCCGACATGTCCCGGTTGGGGAGGGTGCTGGTGCGCGGGCGGCGGGACGAGGTCAGGAACATGTTCGGCCCGGTGAAGGCCCGCCTTAAAGGGGAGCTGTACGTCGATATGGACGATATGCGTAACCGTGAAGAAGCGATGCGGGAACTGGTAAAACGCATCCGTCTGTTCATCTCGCCATCGTCGTTCCTGCGGGACCGCTTCGTGGAGTGGGGGATACCTAACGGAAAGATAATCCACCTCGACAACGGCACCGAGACCGTGCCCTTCCTGCGGTTCCGAAAGGAGATAGAACGGAAGAGAGCGGCCGGGCAGCGCGATGAAAGCGGTGGAGACCTTGGTAACGGGCCGATAACGCTGGGTTTCGTGGGGACGATAAGGCCGCACAAGGGGCCGCACGTTCTTCTGGAGGCGCTGAGACGGATCAAGCCGCCAACAGGGATACGGCTGCGAATATACGGCGATCCGGGTACCGATCCCGCCTATTCCGAGAGACTGAGGGAGCTAACAGGGGGATTGGACGTGACCTTCCAGGGCAGGTTCGACGAGGCGGAAAAACCGCATATCTATCATGAGATGGACGCCCTCGTCGTACCCTCCGTCTGGTACGAGAACTCGCCCGTGACCATTCACGAGGCCTTCGCTGCCGGAACGCCTGTCATAGCCTCGGAGCTGGGAGGCATGGGGGAGCTCGTGAAGGACGGAAAAAACGGAATGCTGTTCGAGGCCGGGAACACAATGGCATTGGCAAGATGTATCGAGAAGTTTGCCGGTGATGGGGGATTGAGGGAGAGGTTGAAAAGGGGGATCCCGAGGGTGAAGAACATGGAAGAGCACGCTGAGGAGATTATGGGATTGTACGGGAATTTGCTATAGGTCGATTTGATGATGTTTGTCCCGGTCTATGCCTCTTCCGTCCCCTCGCCCCTGTACTCCGTCACCCTTATGCCGTCCTTCACCTTTATGGCCTTTCGGCTCATCACCCGCTCCATCTTGCGAAGAAACGCCTTTTCCAGGTCCACGTCCAAAACCACGCAGTGTCCCAGAAGTAAAATGAATATATCGGCCAGTTCCTCCTCGATTTTATCCAGTCCTTTCCCCTTCGTGATACACTCGCACAGTTCGCCCACCTCCTCCATCATCAGAAGCATCCGGAAGTTCATGTCGGAGCCGTTGTTGCTGGCGAAATCGTGCTTCTCGTGAAATGCCCTCACCATCCCGGTCAGTTCTCTCAGTTCCATCGGCTCATCCCTCATTATTATCAGTAATCTACGATCGTGGGTATCCGGGTATGAAGTTATCTTCGATCCGTGAATACCGAGCGCCTTTCACTCGGGCTCATTCCCCGCCCCGCCAAAATCAACATCACCTTCACCATCACTCTCGCCCTCATCGTCCAGCAGCTCTATGTTGAAGAAATCAAGATCATCCGCCTCTTCGACCTCGGGGCCCTCCCCGTCTTCCTCCCGCTCATCCTGGCTCCCTTTATCGTTCTCATCATTACCCTCGCCCTCGCCCTCATCTTCACGTTCCTCCACCGGTGTATCGGCATCCTCTGCATCCCCCGCATCCGGTATTTCCTCTATATCCAATATTTCCTCTACCTTCTCCTTCACCTCGCCATCCTCGATCTCCTCCTCCGCGCTCTCAGCCGTTTCATCGTATAGTTCGAAGGGCTCGGCATCCGACCCCTCCGTTTCTTCCTTTTCTTCCTTTTCCACTTCATCGCTATCGGACGAGGAAACATCCCCGTCTTCATTCTTTACCGTCCCTTCACCGTCCTCTTCTCCATGCACATCGGGTTCTTCATCGTCCGCTGTCCCTACCTTCCCCTCATCGTCGGCCCCGCCTCCTTCGTCTTCGATGATGTCCAGTACCTCCATCGCCTCCTCGCTCTTTCCCCCGTCGTCGTCATCCGTCCCTTCATCATCGTCATCCGTAAGGAGTTCGTCCTCCCCCGCATCCTCACAATCAACGTCCTCGTCCTCCCGGTAATCAACACTTTCATCCTCGCCCTCCTCGCCTTCAGTGCTTTCATCCTCGGAGCCCCAATCTACACCCTCGCCCTCGTTACACCTTGGGCACAGATCATCGTCCAGAGGATAGAATCCGCCGCAATCGCGACAGACGTTCAACCTTTCCCCGGTCTCCCTGGAAACTGCGATCCTTTTAAGGGGGATCCTGGCAAACGCATGGACGTCCTCATCCCCTGCCTCGTCGTCCGGATCATCGTTCTCATCGGATTCATCGTCATCGTAATAACCTTCTGAATCGGATGCATCATCGTATTCATCGTCGTATCCGTCGTCGAATCCCGCTCCCTCGCCCCCCTCGTCCTCAAGCAGGTCCATGGGGTCGAAATCATCCCTCTCCTCCGACCCATCCCTCTTATCGTAATCATCCAGGGCCCAGATCACCGTTTCAAGTATCTCCCTCGAGTACTTCTTTGCCTTTACCTCCTTGATTCCCTTGACGTTCAGGATCTCCTCCATGGTCGTGGGGAGTTTGAGGACTATATCCTTGAGCGTATCATCGGTGAATACCATGTAGGGCGGTATATTGTTCGCCAGGGCAATGTTCATTCGCATGCTGCGCAGTTCGGGCATCACAGCCTTCTGCCTGGATGTGAAGAGAGGCTCCATGTGCTCCGCCAGGGTGAACGGCAGGGGAACCCACGGAATTTCCTTGCCTTCGAGGGCCAGAAGACCGCTGGCGGAAAGCGTGATTATGAATATCTCCTCCTCCTTGAGCACCGCATCCACGAATCCACGGTCGATCAGGTCGTCGATCATGTTGATAATGTCCCTCTTTCTCAGTTTACCAAGGTCACCGTAAAAGGGATTGCGGTCAAGGTCGTTGTCAATTACCACCGAGGAGGCGCTGCCCTTCAGCACCGAGGCGAGCACGTACCTTCCGAAATCATGGGGCATGGCCTCGAGACATGATAGTATGATACGGGCAGCCTTCACCTCGAGAACCCGGTCCGTGAAGAAGAAGGAAAGGTCCCGGTTGCAGAAGGGACAGACATGGTCCAAGACCTTCTGCTCGTTACCGCAGAAGGGACAGAAGTTCACCTGCATCGTCATTATTACACCTCAATTTTACTGGCCGGAGTTATAAACAATTGATTGCATAAATGGTTTACTGTCCATAATCCGAACACAATGATTATCTATTCTCGGCGGCATCCGGTTGGCCGAAAGGTGCCTTTAGATGTCCAACAGATTCTGCAGAAAATGCTCATCGATTTTACGGGCTTTCAAGACCAAAAAGGGATTCCTGCTCGAGTGCCCGAGATGCGGTACCCGGTATCTCGAGACGGATGATCCAGATAAGATACAGGAACCCGGGCTCGAGAAGGAGCTCGGGACCGGAAAGGAGTCCGGATCCGATCAAAGGACCGGGATCGGCAGCAGATTCGACATTCCGGAGATCAGGGGAAATCGCCTGCGGGCCGTTGCCATGGGGAAGCGCGTGCGCTCCGGAGGCCCCCGGGAGGAGGCGGAGAAGGCGGGAACGACGGGAAACGAAGACATCGATGCCGGCGTTGAACCCGTGAAGCCCAACCATGAAATCACCCTCTTCCCTTATCCAAGGATACGGGATGGTCAGAGGAACTTCCTCGGCGACTGCGAGAAGGCTTTCGAGAAGGGCTGTCACCTGGTGGCCTATGCACCCACGGGCATCGGGAAGACCGTGGCCTCGCTGGTCCCCGCCCTGGAGTGGGGCCTCAAGAGGAACAAGACCGTACTGTTCCTGACATCGAAGCAGAGCCAGCACAAGATCGCAGTGGAAACGCTGCGCTCCGTATACGAGAGATCTCCACAGTTGAGAACGCTTATAGCAAGATCGCCTCACGGAAAGATAGTCGAGGAGAATGCGCGCTCCAGTGCGGCCAACCTCATCGTGGTGGATGTGATATCAAAGCAGGATATGTGCCCCAGGGACTTTGCCCGGGAGTTCCATGCCGTGTTCAACGAGTTCTGCAAGATGGAGAAGAAGATGAGGACCTGCCCTTACCTGAAGAAGGAGAGGGACGAGGCTTACGAGAGCATAGAGGAGGGAATACTTCACGTGGAGGAGCTCACGGAGGTATCCGTCTCGAACATGATGTGCCCCCACAGGACGGCCCTCGAGGTGGCAAGGTACGCCCACGTCATAATATGCGATTACAACTACCTGTTCTCCGACATGACGGATGTGATGCTGGACCGATTGGGGATCGGCCTGGGGGACATCATCGCAATAGTGGACGAGGCGCATAACCTGCCGGACAGGATACGGGGCCATCTGAGCGGCGATATCACCCTTCACAGGATGGGGGATGCGCTCTCGGAACTGCAGGAGGCGGACCGCCAGCTTCACCATTTCGTCAGCGGCATGCGGGAGACGCTGACCGAGATATTCTCATCCATCGACGACAACACGGAGAGGGTGATCGCGAGGGATACCCTCGTGGACCGCATCGAGAAGGTGCTGGGGGGAACCCTGGACGGCCCCAAGTCGTTCAAGGAGTTCTACGAGAGCCTTCTGGAGGAGGGAGAGAAAAGGCTCGAGGCGGGCAAGGGGAACGGTTCCGTGCTGCACCTGGGAGAGTTCCTGAGGATATGGGACCAGTCCCTGCCGGGGACGGTCCGCTTCGGCTCGGCAAAGGGAACGGTGAGGCTGAGCTACCGACTGCTGGACCCCTCGGTCATATCGGAGCCGGTCCTGGGACAGCTGTATTCCGCGGTGCTGATGAGCGGGACTCTCTTCCCGCCACGGATGTACGCGGACATCCTCGGAATGGAACCCCGAAGGACGGTGCTGCGGGAATATTCTTCGCCCTTCCCAAGGGAGAACCGCCCCGTGTACATCGTGGACGACGTCACCACAAGATATGCCCGGAGGAGCGCGGAGATGTATGCAAGGATGGCTGACAGCATACGTAACCTCTCGGATACCTTTGCCGGCAACGCTGCTGTGTTCTTCCCATCCTATTCGTTCCTCCAGGACATAGAGATGGAGCTCGAGGAGGAGAGGCCGACGAAACCGGTGATAGTGGAGGAGAGGGGGATGAGCAAGGTGGAGAAGGACATTCTTTTCTCCAAGCTCGACAGGCTGCAGTACATGGGTGGGGGGATACTCCTGGCGGTGCAGGGGGGTTCCCTGTCCGAGGGGATCGACTATCCGGGGGGCCTTCTGAGCATGGTGATGGTGGTGGGCATACCCCTTGCTCCCCCATCCCTGGAG
>CAYRFL010000090.1:0-17687 GCA_964423515.1 uncultured archaeon | reverse complement strand
CACGATTTCGACCTATAGGTTCTCAGAGGTCCTCATCGAGGTCGAGGTCCACGTACTTTCTCTCCTTCAGCTCCATCATAATGGGCGATCCCACCGCATAGAAGAGAGCCACTCCCAGGGCCAGCACCGCCGAGATATTGTAACCGAAGAG
This sequence comes from uncultured archaeon, assembly GCA_964423515.1. GTDB lineage: Archaea > Thermoplasmatota > Penumbrarchaeia > JASLWR01 > JASLWR01 > CAYRFL01. The sequence goes on along the minus strand of CAYRFL010000090.1, from coordinate 17,536 downwards.
TTCCATGTCTGTCAGGGTGGTCCCGATATTGAATACCTTGAAGGTGAGCGATAGTACGAAAAGAAGGATCAGGACCCCGAAGATGAGCCGAACGCGACCGTGTATCTTTGGATACTTGTAGTCGCTTATCATCAGGAATGCCATGATCACCGCAATGGGAATGGTCACGTACCAGTGGTCCTGGAAGAGGAAACAGAGGATGCAGAGTATGAATGCGTTTGGGGGTGTGGGCAGACCCATGAATATGTCCAGTTCATGGCCGGACGATACGAACTTACCAAGACGCAATATTCCAAAGGCTGCCACGAGAACGCAGGTCAGCACTATCACGATGTTGATTATTATCTCGCTCTGTGATGCATTTTTCCAGGGAAGACAGTAAACGCTGTACAGGAGATAGGCGGGAGCGAGACAGAACGTGATGGTATCGGATATCGAGTCCAGGTAATGACCTATCTTGTTCTTGACACCGAATTTCTTGAGCTCCCATCTGGCCACCTCGCCGTCCAGACCGTCCAGGATCATCCCGAGGATGATAAGGGCGATGGCAGGCAGGAAGTGCGGGTTGTCGGCGGCCAGCTGCTCCCCCCAGCGCTCACGAAGCGATAACATGGCCAGGAAACCGCAAATACCGTTTCCCATGGTGATGAAATCCGCAATCTTGATCTTGCTGAATATCTTCATGTTACCACAATATTACATAAAATGACTCTCATCGGTTCCTGCTCCATACCTCTCGATCGATGTTGTTGTATATGGCGAACTTGTCCGCATCCTCATCTTCCTTTCTTTCTTCCTCCTTCCCAAGCTCGATTATCTTCTCCTTGTTGAGCTTCCAGTAATGTATCCGCCACACCTGCCCCCTCTTGATGGTGACCTCCTCCCTTTCCGTCTTGAGAAGGCCGATCTCCTCCAGCATGTAGAACACATCGCGGTCGTTCGGGCTCAGCCTGTTATCGATGGCGTAATCCTCGAAACCGAAGAAGTTGATGAGGTATTCTGCAAGGTTCTTGATATCCTCTTCTCCCATACCCTTCTTGCCCAATGTGTTTCGGAGGGCCTTCACAAGGTCGCTTATCGTCACTATGTCCAAGTTTTTCACCCCGGGGACATGTTCCCCATGAAGACGTGGCCGCTCGACGTCAGCAGACTGTTTTATAACCTGTCGCAGCCGGTCTGTCGTCCGAAAAGAGAGGTAACGGAGTCTTAACAAGATAATACTAAATTACATTTTCGGTAAATATAATTCAATCTGGGAAGCGCTTACAAAAGGGCAAAATAGGCGCGGGTTGAGACGTGCTCCCTCCCGCCTTCTTCCTCCTATACTGCCGGACTTCCGAGACACGGCAGCCCTGCATCCGGTTCTATCCCAGTTCTCCCTCCGTGCCGCAGTGCGGACAGACGACCAGAAGGGGCCTTTCCGTGGATGTGGTGGGTATGTCCCCCCCGCAGGAGTAGCATTCTACCATCACGATCTCCTTTGCCGCCGGTTTCCCGCTCGGTCCCTTCCCGGCACCGCTTCCCGCCAGTATGGGATAAGCCTCGAGCCCCGCATCCATGGCAGCCCTGTCCAGTTCAATTCTTCTCCCCGAGCTCATCGGTCCCTGAAAAAGGCCCATCCCCTTGTCAGGTATCGCCCTAATGGGGGGTGCGGGGTGTTCCGGCGACGACATGTCGATCACGGCGGGCGTTCCGGATGGGGGCTGCGGAAGGAGCCTGGCTGCTTCGAATATCCTGTTGTCGAACATTGGCATGGGAGGCAGATATGTCTGGAATCCCTGCATCATGGGAGCAGCCACGAAAGGTTGGCCGTACATGGATGCATACGGGGAGACGGCGACCGGACCGCGGGATGCCTCGACCCTTTCCTCCCTTGCCGTCTCGGCCCGCTTCCTCCTCCTGCGTTTCTTCCTGTTCTTCTCCCTGCGGATAAGCAGTCCGAATATCACAATTATCACAAGAAGTGCCATGATAATTATCCACAACCACGACATTTCCTTGACGAAGCTGGTGAGAACCGCATCTTCTTCACCCTTCTCGTCGGCGCCATCGGAACCTGTTCCTCCCCCGTCATCGGCGGCCTGCCCTCTCTTCACAACCATGGATTCCTCGATCAGAACGTCCCCGGTCCGAAGTGTGATCACGTGCTTTCCCGCTGATTGCGGTATCCATTCGAACCTGCTGGTCTGAAGGGTGGCAGTGTGCGGAAACAGCTCTATTATGTCCTTTCCCCGTGGTTCGCCGTCCACCATCAGCTCCACGAGAACGTTCTCCTCGTCCCCGCCGACGTTTCTGAGGACACCGTATATTATCACCTTGTTGCCGATCTCCGGTGAGGCGGGATTGACCTCGATTCCCTCGATTATCACGTCCCCCGCCTTCACGATGACGGTTATCATGGCAGTGTCCGTATCCAATCCGTCGCCAACAGTTAGAGTGATCTGATTAATATCTGTGGAGAGCTGTGCCGAGATCGATTCGGTATCCCCCAGGTGACCGTCGATGTTCGACGTCCACTGGTACGTCAGTTCGTCCCCGTCCTCGTCGTGGGATCCCTCTGCGGATAGCTCCACGTTCCTGCTGACGCACGTATACACGCCATCCGGAGCGGAGGGCGAGGCGATCACGGCAATTGGGCTCAGATTCCTTATGGTCATGGAGATAGATGCGGTCCCCGAAAGACTGTACCCGTCGGAGGCCCAAAGTTCGCATTTCCACACGTCTCCCGCCTTCAGTCTGGTGGACGGGACCTCGTTGCCCGTGAGCTCTTCCACCTCCTCGAAGAAGCCTCCCGGCGTCTTTGTGAGCCATCTGTAATGGTATGTCACTTCGTCCCCGTCCGGATCCAACGCTCCGGTAGTGATGGTGCTGCGCAGGGGGTTTTTAGACGTGGGGACGGCAGGCTCGATCACGATCTCCGGCGTGGTCGGAGGAGAGTTCGCAAGTTCGAATGTACTCTCGAAGACATCGGAGGTCAGGCCCCAGGAGTCTAGGGTGGTCATCCTCACATAATAGGTCCTGTTGTATTCCAGCGTCTTGGTGACCCTGTATCTGTTATTGTTGCTCAGAGCGGAATCGGCGATCTCGTTCCCGTCCATTGTCCTGCCGATGGTGATAAGATAGGATACCGCGTCCCCGTTCGGGTCCGTACATTCATCCCATGTGAGGGTGGGCGACAGCTCGTGGGAGTCCATGACCTCCACGGCCTCTACGGCCGCGGGCGGGTAGTTCCGGTAAACCCGGACGTATCCCGTGCTCCAGGACGTGCCCGTAAGGCCTTCCCCGTCCGTCACCACGCCGTGAACGTAGTAATCCCCCACCTCCATCTCCGATACGTCCCATACGTAGCTGCCAACATTGGGAAGGTCGGAGGCTATGGGCCGGTTGGAGGAGACGTCCTTCATATCGTTGAAATAGAGGTCGATGGTGATCATGTCGTTGACGTTGGCATCGCTCGCGGTCCACTTGATCTCGAATTCGTCGCCGGAGCGGGGATTGGACGAATCGGGAGTTGTGATGAAGATGTTCGGAGGATAGTTGGGTATCCTGACCGTGATGTCTATCTCGGTGACGCTCTCCGTCTCGTAGATGTCCTTGACCACCAGCTTGATGGTGTGGGCTCCCTCGCTCAGCGTTGAGGTGAAGGATTCGAGATCGGTGAGATTCCCATCCCGGGATGATTCCCAGTGATAGGACAGCACGTCCCCGTTGGGATCGTTCGATCCGGCGGCATCGAAGAGTATGTCCTCATCGGTGGTGTAAACCTCTCCGTCCGTGGGAGAGGCTATGACGGATGATGGCGCATCGTTCTTTATGACGTTGATCATAATCATCTGGGAATCGCTTTCTATGGAATCGTTAACGTCCAGTGTGACCATCCAGGTGCCCACGTCCAGTGACTCGGAGAAAGCGGCGACGTTCTTGATCTTGGGGAACATGTTGGGCCCGGGCTGGGGCGGGAACATCATCAGCGTCCAGGTGAAATCCAGTGCGTCGCCGTCCGGGTCGTTGGAAGCTGTGGCATCGAACCTTATGGGATTGCTGTCCGGATAATTGTTGCCGTCGACGGGGGTAGTGATGACCGCATTGGGCGGATTGTTCGATCTGGTAAGCGCACCACCCGCGGTGCCGATACTGTATGACGAGGGAGGCGGAACGCATAGCATCAGGGTCGCCGTCGCGACGAGGAACAGAAAGATTGCCCTACCCGGGAACAAGAAACAACACCTCTATACATCCTTATCGGAATGGTTCGATCGAACTAAGCGGAGCGGAATAATGGGATAATCCTTAATATTATTTTTCATGGGCCGCTCTCACTGTTCGTACGGATCAATGATCACCACCCTCCGCGGAGTTCTTTCATGATCGAAATGAGCAGGAACGTGTGCGATGAGGGATCAATCGCCTCTGCCTCCCTAAACGAAGTAGATATCTAGTGATTGCCGAAACAGCCCAGCATGCACTCCACGATCTTTATCCCCGCCTCCGAGAGCAGCGCCGCCATTCGGTCCGTCCGAACGTTCCACTCCCCCGCCATTCGCTGGGCTTCGGGACATGTGATGGTCCTTCCGGCATAGCTGTTTTGAATGTGCTCGATCATCTTCCGTTCGTTCTCGTCCAGCTCCATGTTCTCACGTCCAACGTATGACGAATATAGCTCCATCACGCGCACTGGATGAAGCGATCGACGTACTTCCGGGTCTTTTTCTTCCTTCCGGCCAATGATTCATTGAGGCCCCTGTCATCGTACTTACGGAGTCGGGCAATGGCTGCATCGATGATCCCGGGTGGAAAGACCGTTCCCGCTTCGTACAGATGACGGTCCCTTTCCAGAAAGGCTGCCGATTCCCAGCAGGATGTGGGCAGTCGCATCTCCTTCCCTTTCCAGCGGGCGGATTCGCTCTGTATGCTGTCTTCCTTCACGTATAGCTTCCGGGCAAGATCCAACGAATCGTCCATCTCGAATCCCTGGCGGGCGGCAACGGCGAGCCCTGCCAGCAGCAGATACGTGTCGGCCGAGCCGTCCGGAACTCTGAACTCCACGGTCTGATCCGGTTCCAATGCCTCTATTCGGTCAGAATCGTTCCCCCGATTCTCCAGCATTGCCATATCGGGCACGCCCCTCCATCCCAGGGGTACCCTTAGAAGGGCCGATCGGTTTCTCGGGCCCCATGAGACCACGGTTGGGGCCTCCTGGTCGGGAACCAATCTCAGATACGAGAGGGGCACTATATTCCCAAAGGCGCTCAGGGAAGGCGCGAGGCGTAGGAATCCGGCCACCATCTTCATGGCCTCCGTGCTGAGTTCCTCCCCGTCGGTCATTGCATCCTTCCCGTCCCTTCGTAGCTTCGTATGAACATGAAATCCGTTTCCCGCCAGCCCCTCCGCTATCTTGGGAATGAAGCTCACGGTCACCCCATACCTGTACCCGATCATCCTGAGTATCCACTTCGCTATGACCACCTGGTCCGCTGCATGAAGAAGACCCGCGTGTCCGAACTCGATCTCGTGCTGTTCGATCCCCAGACCACCCTCTTCGAGAAGACCCATCTCCGAATGGCCGTATTTAATGTCGCATCCGGCACGGACCATGGCCTCCATGGCCTCGTATCTGAGGGACTCCCACTTGATGAAAGGGCCCCCTTCCTGATATCCTCTCTGGGGGCGGCCCGGGTACAGTGGTTGCCTCTCGAAGATGATATAATATTCAAGCTCCCCCAGAGCTCTCATTTCCAGTCCGGTCCGCTCCTCGAACGCATGCTCGGCGGCCCGCAGTACGTTCTCGGGAGATCCTGGAAGGGGACTACCATCCTTGGAATAATATGAACAGAGAATATCCACCGCCGGGATGGATGAGAGGGGATTTACAAATGCCGTATCGTACCTCGGGACCACGTACAGGTCGCTGGAGGTCGGATCGATGGATGCCAGGAGGTTCGAACCGTCCACTCTCTCGCCGTAGGTGAGTATCCTTTGGAGATGGGAAGGGCCGTTCGGGTAGAAGTTAAGCGTCTTCAGTCTTCCGTCCCATCCGATATAACGGAAGTTGACCATATCGATGTCGTTGTTCTCGATATAATCTATAATATCTCGTTTCGTGAATTCCCCCGGAGGCTTATCGAGATATCGGACGAGTGCGTTCGCATTCATGTTTATCCCCGTCGAGTCCGTCTCTATTCCCATATTCGCTGGCGGAATGGGCGTGCGGATCCCCCTGTAAGCTCCGACGGATTTTAGACCGGGAGCCTGGCCCCGTATCAGGAGCTTTGTTATGTTTGAGGGGTATACGGGAAACAACGAGAGATAATATAAAGGTGTTCCCCGGTTTATTCCAGGTCGGCCGAATAGCATCTTCTGGATGGGTCGTCCACCGGAATGCTCGTTATTTGAGATTTCCGATTCCGCCAAATCAATAGCATTCAATAATCTTTCGGCGTTCATTTGTATAATCCGCATATCCTTATCCCGATAATTGCGGTGAGAGTAACTATAAAATAAAAGAAATGCCATATCCGTCCCACATCTCATATATGGAGAATTGGAGGCAATAATCATGAGCAAGGCAGAATTATTGGAACTCGAAGAAAAGATAATGAAATACATGGTCGAAGTCGCAGAGGACCAGGTCATCGATACCAACGAGATCGTAAACCTCGCTATGTATGCAAGGGAGATCACCAACAAGATCGACGAGGATGGCATAGTCGACGACGAGGAGCAGGTGATCTACGACCGTGTATCCGGGAAACTCAAGGAGCTCTTCCTGAAGTACGATATCGAGGAGTGATCCATCGGTTATGGGGGACGTAAGTCTCCCCTATTCCGATTGATTCGCCAATACCTAGCAAAAGCAGTCGACCCGGTCGGTTTCGACGATGGCAGTATACGCTGTAATGTGCAACTCCGTTGCTGTTCTGCCTTCGATTTCTCTTCGATGACAGCCACGGGAAAACTCACATTCGGTTTATTTCACTCTCTCGGTGTAGGTCCGGGGCAGTTGCGAAGAACTGCCGAAGAGTAACAAGTTTTATTTTTTTTGGAATTATTCACATTACGGGTAATCAATCCCTCTCTCTTTGTATCTGGTTCCGGTCTTCTTATCGGAATATTCATTAATGCAATGATGTATCATTCTTCAGTTGCTCGAAGCTCCCCGGGGCAGAAATCCATGTCTCGGAATACCCAAGTCAGTGGCAGTGACAATGCTCGCGGTGTCGCGGTTCCGTAGGGGACCGATACCGCTGAATCTATATACCAGAAACATGATAATTTTGTGATCTCATGAGTCAAGCAGAGCCGACCCCCAAAGAGATCGCCCATAATCTCAGGAAGATAGAGCGATGGAAACAGCTCGGCTTCGATACGGGGGGTCTGGAGCAGCTGTTGATGGAGGATTTCGGCAGGTTCCAGAAGCGCAAGCTAGAGATCCTGGCCGGACAGATCGGCCCGGGTGAGAGGGATGAAGGAAGTGTCGGGGAGACGGAGATATCCAGAAAGAACGTGGAAAGGGATTCTTTAGCTCACGGTTCAACCTCCCCCCGCGGGGCCAAGGTACGTAAAGTGGCCGTGATATCCATTCCTTCTGTTGCGAAGGATGCGGATGTCCCCGAAGGTGCTCCCGGTGGTGGTGACGGAGGCCCCCGAAAGAGAGATGATTCCGGCGGCAAGGAATATATCCCTCCCGGTGGGGAGCTGCCTCCGGAAGCGCTTCTTTCGGAACCGGTACGCGAGACCGTGGTTCAGACAGATCACGGGAATGGAACGGCGGGGGAGGTTACGGAAAAGGATATGGTACGGGGAGAAGTAACCGAACTCAAGGGCCCGGAGGTACCTGTTCCGTTACAAAGCACAGTGCTGGTGGGTTCCCCCCGTACGCCATCGGCCAGAACCGGGGACGTGGTGGAGGGCGTCATCCTTCTGGATAACGAGGAAGAGGTGGAAGAGGACGACAGATATAATTATTACGATATATCCGGTGATGAAGAACCCCTGGACGAAGAAGTGGATTCCCGCGGAAGCCGAAGAGGCGGTACTGAAAGGCGCAACGTCAAGGGTCCCGTGTTCGCCGTTGTGACGATGATCATCCTGGTCTCGCTTGGAGCGTATATCCTCAATCCCGATCTGATCCCCTCCATCTGGAATGACGGCGACGGGGTGGAGGTGCTTCCGGATATCCGGATCATAAGTCCGCGCAATGACAGCACCTATGCATCGGGAGTATCGGTATCGTTCGAGGTTTCCGTGGATTATCCGGAAGACAAGATCCTCGGGGAGAGCTGGGAATTCGGCGACGGCGAGAGCGAAGTCGGCAGGAAGACCACACACTTCTACTCCACGGGTACTGATCGGAGCTTCCGGGCCACGTATCGATTGACCACGACCAAGAACCGAAATTACGAGGCCTCGGTAACGATCCGGATATCTCCCCTTACAATCGTGCTGCCGGAAAAGATGGACGGCCTCGGATGCAGGTACGATATTACATCCAAACTGCTCTTCGACGATCCCGACGGTATCGAAATGCTGTCCGGCGACACGGGAGATGTTTCCATCACACGGGTGGACCTCTCCGGGGATGGGACCATGGACGTGGACATATCGGTGAGCGGCGAGGGCTCGGTGGATGGATTCCTCATGGACCACGACGTGTACGAGCGATCGGCCGATATCGACATGGAGCTCGAGGGAAACGCCACGGTGAGGTATACCTATCTCCTGCAGGAACAGGAGGGGGACATGAAGCTCGAAGGAGAGTTGATCTCGAACAACGTCAATTATTTCGACCTTGCGACGGAGAACGTGATAAAGAGCAGTATGAAGAGCAACCTGGAGCTTTACTCCGAATACGATCCGAGCACTCCCTTCCAGGTGGTGGATGAGATCATCAGCTACCAGGAGCTGTCGGACCCCCCCTTGAACATGGATATCACGGAGATAAGGGAGAATCGTACATTTCGCCTCGGAGATGCCGAACCGGGGGGAGTGGGCGGCCTCCATTACATGTGGAGTATCGGCGAGATGGACAACGTGGCCGGTTCACCCGCCCTCAAGGTGGACGTGAAGCTGCAGAGGGACCTTCTGAATACCTACGGCATAACCGGACATACCATCACGCTCTGGATATCGGACGGTAAAGCGCTCCCCGTAAAGTTCTTCGTTCATCTTCTGAGAGAGGAGGGCGACTCCCTGTCATCGGTCACGATCGAGGGTATCGTGGATCCCATCAGCTACATTGGCGGCATCGATCCTTTATCCGCTATGACCTGCGATGAAGGGTACAATGCCACCCATCATCACGCATCCCGATCCGACGAGTTGGATCCCGGTTTGGCCGGAGAATTTCGCGAGATGCAGTATGCTCCCGTCAACGGAGAGCTGAAATCCGATCTGAAGGGATATTCCATAGACGAGGCAATGGCAGTCATTCGGGGCAGCTCCGAATTCAACGAATACTTATCGAGCCATCCCAAGTCGTTCGCAGTGGATGCGCGCTGCAACGAGAGCTCGGGACGGACCCTGTGGAACGTCACCTTTGGTGAGAAGGGCTCAAATGAGGGTTTGAACTTTCTGGTACGAGATACCGGTGCGCTATCCTCCGTTGGCGTCGAGGTGGATGTGGATACATACGCCTTCGACCTTGGGGAGGTGCTGAGCTACAGCGGGGCGGTCTATGCGTTCGAGAATGACCCGGATATTGCCGATAGAATGTTCGACCAGGATGGTCTGGACCTGTCGCAGGTGACGGTGGGCTCCGGTATCAGTCTTCCTACGATATCGGTGGAGGCCTTCTACTCTGGTACAGTGAACAACCTGGATTTCGGTTTTTTCCTGTCCCGGGAGAGCAGCACAGCCTCCGGTTCGGAGAGCAGCACAGCCGTTCTTAACGGAATAACGGGCCAGATACTATACCTCACCGATCACATGGAGAACGCCCCCGACATGGAGGGCTCCTGGTTCTTCTGACGGAAGAGCGGGATATTAACGTAATAATTGAACACGGAGAATGGCAATGGCCAAGGAGAACCTGGTGGAGAGATACCGGCCTCGAACCCTGTCCGAGGTGGCGGGAAACGGCAAGATCAGGGCGGAGCTCTTGAAATGGGCCGAGGACTGGAAGAAGATCGCTCCGCAGTGGAAGGGCCTGGTGGAGAAGGGGAAGGGTGACGCAAAGAGGAAAACGAAAGTGAGGGGTTTCAAGCCCGCTCTGGTTCTGGCCGGATCGCCTGGGATCGGGAAGACCACGTGCGCCCATGCCCTGGCGGCCGATATGGGCTGGGACGTCATCGAGCTGAATGCCTCCGATGCAAGGAACAGGGCAAGAATTCGGGATGTGGTCACCAGAGGCGCGATGAACCAGGTCCTCAGCTTCGACGACGACGGGGGATTCCGAAGCTACCGGGACGGTAAATTGACCCTCATCGTCCTGGATGAGGCGGACAACCTTTACGAGAGGAAAGCGGGTGACGATGACCAATCGTCAATTGTGGATTTCGGTGACAGGGGCGGAAAGGAGGAGATAATCCATGCAATACAGGTTACGAGGCAGCCGATAATACTGATAGTCAACGACTGGTACGCGCTGGTGGGACCCCGTGGAGGCCCCCTTCACGAGTGCACCAGGACCCTCCGGTTCCGGGAGCCCACCAAGGAGCAGATAGCGGGCGTTCTTAGGAAGATATCGAGGGCAGAGGGAGTAAAGGCGGGCGAGGTGGTGCTGGACATCATCGCCACCAGGTCCAGGGGAGACGTGAGGGGTGCAATAAACGACCTGGAGAGCGTGATGATCGGGAGGACGGAGATCTTCTCCGCGGACGTTACGGCGGTGGACCGGAGGAGGGACCGCAAGAACAACATCTTCAACGTGATGAAGGCGATCCTCCTCGAGCGGGACATGCGGGGTGCGATCCGTGCACTTCGGGAATCCGACGAGGAGCTGGATATGGTGACACAGTGGGTCAGCGAGAACCTGCCGTTGATATACGAGAACCAGGAGGAACTGGCTGACGGAATGGGTTTTCTGTCAAGGGCGGACGTGTTCGCCGGCCGCATATTCCGGCATCAGCATTACGGGTACATGCGCTACATGAGCGAGCTCGTATCCGGCGGAGTATGCGTTGCCAAGAAACGCAGGCACAGGTGGAAGAAGATGCAGTTTCCCTCTCACATCAAGGTGATGTCCCAGTCCAAGGGCAGGCGGCGTGTTCTGAGGAGTCTGTCGAGAAAGGTCGCCGCATACCTTCACGTGTCGCTGGATTACGTGAAAGGAGATTTTCTTCCGTTGTACCGCATGATGGCCAGGAGCGATAACCAGTTCATTTTCAACACGGTCTATGCCATGAACCTTGACCGCAACGAGACCGCAATGCTCCTGGACCGGGACTACATCACGGCGTTATGGAAGCAGTACGAGCACTTCCGGGCGAAAAGGCTGATCGATTCGCTAGGTGTGACCAGGGTCAAACCCCATACCGTTTTGAAGGGGAGCAAGGATAGGGATGGGAGTGCACGCGGGAAGGCGGATGGAAAGGACGAGAGAATACTTCGGGAAGAGCCTCCCGAGGCTCGGCCAGTAACGGAGGAGGTTTCCATACCGGTAATGGAGCCCGGAGTGAACCCCGGCCAGCTCCGGCTCGACCTCGGAGCTCCAAGGTCCGTAGAGCTGTTCAGGAGGACCGAAGAGGTGGAGGGTGAGGATGCGGTGAGCGAGAATAAGGGGGGAAAAGATGCAGTGGGCGAGGATAGGGAGGGTAGGGATAAGAGGGCTGTTTCCGGAGGAAAGGAGGTCGGTCCGATCGGGGAGGCCGAGGTACGGAGCGAGAAGGAAGCAGGGAGGAAGAAGAAGGAGGAAAAGAAGCCGAAGATATCGCTCGACAGTTTTTTTTAGTCGGGATCTTGGTATCCTGTGGTCAGATCATAGGATTATCTGACATTTGGTCATTTGGGATATCCGAAATATAACAGACAATTTATTATTCGTCTAGTCGCTTACCTTCCGCTGGTGGATATGAGAAAGCGGTTAGCCTTGATCATTCTTGTTCTGTCGATATTCTTAGTCGATCCGCTGAACATCCCCATCCATAACACTGTTGAAAACTCCAATACCCTTTCTGATCTCGACAAAGAGTGGTTGTATCCTACACCCGAAAAGGAAACCATCATCACCGGACGTTCTGCTCGAAGCATGCCCGCCACATTCTGGTCCGACGATTTCTCGGACGGGAGCAAGGTGGCACATATGGACAACGTCATCCTCCGGGAAGGTAATGCCACGGTGAACACCTCGTGGTGGGACCGGTCCTGGCAGTACCGCATTCCCGTTATCGTCGAGGAGCACGACGATATCGAGCGCCGCGACATGAACGTGGAGCTGAACATCACCGAAGCCCTGTACGACAACAGGGACCTGTCCGGAAGCTGGCACTTCAACGAGGGCGGCGGGAAGGCGATCCCGGATTCGTCGGGTACTGGCAAGGACGGTATAGTGCAGGGAGGTCAGTGGGGCGAGGGTATCGCCGGCGGGGGTGTTCATATATCCTCCGGGGGAAAGGTCCTGATCCCGGGAAAAAGCTCGTTGGGCGTCATGGGGCAATTCACCCTGGAGGCCTGGGTGAACGGCACCGGGAGGGATTTTTCCTCCTCGAAGATGACCTCCACCGCCGTGAACAGGGAGGATATCTCCTTCCAGGTGGTCAGCGACAGGATATACTGCGTATGGAGGGAGTGGGAGGCAGGAAAGTTCCAGATAAGGACCGGTTCGATGTATACCAACGGGACCGGGTGGAGCGCCACCTCGCGTACCTCCTACCAGAACCATCAGCTCGCTCCCCGCATACAGGTCGTGGGGGACAGGATCCATTACGTCTGGACCGCCTATGACGGCACGGGCATACAGCTGTACTGGGGAAGAACGGATATCGACGGTTCGGGATGGACCTCACACAAGATAACCTCCGGCTCCCTGAACAAGGAGAATGTCCGGTTCCAGGTGGTCGGTGACACCCTGTATCTCGCGTGGGACCAGAAGGACGGCAGCGGCAGCATCCACATCTGGACGGGTACCATGAACACCGACGGCACCGGATTGACGGCTGTACAGAGGACCGAGGGAGCAAGGACGGACCAGTACCCGGAGATGCAGGTGGCGGATGACCGGATCCATTACGTCTGGCGCCGGGAAACGGCCGGAACCGGGCAGTTGGTCACCGGGATAAGCGGGAAGGACGGGACGGGGTGGACGGAGACTGTCAGGACAAGCGATTCCAAGAATAAGTTCTGGCCAGAGCTTCAGGTCGCGGACGACCGTATATATTACGTGTGGTGTACAGTGATACACCCGAACGATTTCCAGGTCCATCTCGGCAGGATGAACATGGACGGCACGGGCTGGACCGTACTTAAAAGTACGAACACCAACGTCCAGAAGAGGTTTCCCCGGATACAGGTCATGAGAGACACCGTCCACCTTGCATGGGAGGAGAGAAGGGGAACATCGGATTACGTCGTGGCGGCGGAGACGGGGACCGATGGCGGAGATTGGACCACGCGGACACTGAGCGGCGGAGGGACGAACATGGACGGCCTTTCCATGAGAATGGTGGGTGGGAAGAGCTATTATATGTGGATCCAGGACCAGAACGTATGGGTCGGATCGGAGGGGGCGAACATCATGGGCAGGGGCTGCTCCCTGGGCATGGGGCTGCGCGGAAGCACCCTTCTCGGATACATGAACGCCGGAAGAGAGGCGGACCTCATTTCCGGCTCCGCAGGTAGCGTTAACGGCATCGCGGTTGTACGCACCGCCCTGGGATCCGGATGGCATCATCTGGCCCTGACGTACGATTCGATGCGGCTGACCCTGTACGTCGATGGGAATCGGGCGGGCAACGTGACATTTTCAGACATGCCGATTTCGTCCGGAAAGAAGTTCGTTCTTGGAGACAATCTGGAAGGCTGGCTCGATGAGGTCAGAACATTCGACAGGTGCCTGGGACCCCGGGAGCTGGAGGACCGATTCAACCGGGCCAGGGGCAGCCCCGACCTGGGCGACCTGCGGTTCACCGTCTGGGACGGAGCCGAAGAGATAGAGAAGAAGTGCGAGGGAGACATCATGAGCGATATCTCCGTTTCGCTGACCGTTCCCCTAATTACCGCGGGCGGCAATGTACTGATAGGAATGTATTTCGGCAATCCGGATGCGGTCATGTCCACCAGGGGAGCGGATCCCGGCACATTGTCCCGGGGGTCGGATTCCTCCGTGTCGTGTAAAGGCGTCCATTCTGGCCACCTTTACATTGAAGACGGTCCAGGCATTCCCGTCTTTAGGGGAAAAACACCCGCCCTGACAAGGGACGGAGGCGTATCGGCAACCATGGGGGACGAGGAGACGTTCAGGATGGGCGGAACGCTCGTATCGAAAGTGATAGAACTGCCCTCGAGGTCCTGCTGGAGATCGCTGAACGTGTCGAGCAGCATACCGGAGAACACGACCCTCCTGGTATCGATACTCGACGGTAGCGAAGGTGAGCCTCTTCTGTTCTTTCAGAACATGACGACAGCGGACATCAATATCTCCGTAATAGATGCTTCGGACCATCCCTCTCTCGAGTTGAAGGTCGAGATGATGGGCCATGGGACGAGCTTTCCGGCCCTCCGTTCGTGGACGGTGGGATGGAGCTGCGATATGCCCGCCATCACCGGTACGGGGATCTACCCAGGGGTGGTCTTCCGGAACTCGTCGACTAGGATAACCCTGCACGTGGACCCGGGGGCATATCTCCCGGATATGCTCACACCGATCCTGGAATGGGCATGCGACGGCGGGGATTGGGAACGAATATACCCCGAGGATTTCGCATATGATACCGCCTCGGGTGCCATACTAGCGGACATAGTCCCAGGGGCATCGACGCTACCGGGCAACCACAGCATCAGAGCGAGACTGCACGTACCGGACGGATCCCACACGGGCTGGACTTTACTTACGGACAGAATTGAGGTTGTCAACAATCCCCCGATGATATCGGCGGATCTCGATCCCATAGTCGTTTACGAGGACGAGTTGACAGAGATCGACCTGACACGGTACGGCAGCGACGTTGAGGATGAAGGGTACGAACTCGAATGGAGTTACCTGGGTTATACCCTCGATATCCTCGTCCAGTCGGATATATACCATTACCTGAGGAACGTTACGATAGAGGATAACGTTTTGTCGATACTCCCATGGGAAGACCATCAAAGGAACACGATGATCATCCTTTCACTGGCCGACAAGGACGGTGCGGTGGTCCGGAAGAATGTCTCGGTCGAGCTGCTGCCGGTGGATGACCTGCCGGAGACGATCCTCAAAAGGCCCGTCAACGGTAGTTACACGCTGGACCGGAACGTCACGCTCTCCTGGAGCTGCCGCGACCTGGACACTAACATGTCGGATATCGGTTATGACCTTTATATCGGGGGGGCGAACCCTCCGGTGCTCTGGGCGGAGAATATCCAATGCACGGAGTATACCATGCGGGACCTGTCGTACGGTAAGACCTATCGCTGGTTCGTACTGCCACGCTACGGCAACGTTACGGGCATATGCCTCAACGGTTCCTTCTCGTTTTCGGTTCTGGAGCCTCCGGATAAGGGTGGGCCCGGAGATCTCCCGACCTCCGAGCACCTCTATATGACCTCGGATAGAAATGAGCTAGAGATAGAGCAGGGCAGGGTCGGGACGTTGGATATTACTGTGTCGAACTCCGGCCCCGCCGTTCACATGTACAATCTCTTCGTGCAGCAGGGCCCCGTATCCGCCTACACCACCATGGACAACGTGAGATTCGAGGTTCCGGGCAGCGAAGGACGGGAGGTTTCGGTGACGGTGGTGATACCCCGGGATCTTGCTCCCGGCCTCTACGAGCTGACCTTCGTTGGAATTTCCGAGATGGACGGTACGAAGGCGGCCCTTACCATCAACGTGTTGGTCGTACCGAGAGAGGACGGCCCTGGTAACAACAACCCCGACGATGCATCCGGAGTATCGGACTGGGAGGGCATCAGTCCCCGGACGTGGGCGGTCATGGCCTCCATACTGGCCGCGGCGATACTCGTTGTCATTATAATCATCCTTTTCAAGAAACGGAAACGAACTGGAAAGGATAACGAGATGGACCAAGGGGATCATAGAGATGGCTCGGGTATGTCGGAGGCCTCTTCGCCTGTAACGGAATCGGCCTATCGTGAAACGCCAGAGTTGAAAATGGCCTGGAAACGATCTGCGGAGGAGACGCTCCGGTTCACTGCTGAGCTGTTGAAGGATGCGGAGGCCCTGGGATTCCGAAGCAGGGGTACGAAGGATTATCTCGTACAGGCGCGCTATCTCTTCGCCACGGAAAGCTACGAGGAATCAATAGAGCTCTGCGATCGTGTGATAACGGATATCGAGACCTACAAGATGGGCTCTCGAATGCCGCAGCGAAAGGACATAAAGGTGAATTTCTATGACGTGCTGGGCATAGGGTCCGATACATCTCAGACGGATCTCAAGAAGGCCTTCAAGGCCAAGCTCCTGGAATTCCATCCCGACAAGTACACGGGCACGAACGAGGAGATTAGGGAGATGCTCACCGAGAAGATGAAGGGGATAAACGAGGCGTATGCCGTTCTCAAGGATCCTGAATCGAGGGAGAAATACGATATCGGCCTGGGGATATTCACCACTGTGCGAACGGAACCGGGGATGGAGGATGAGGTTGAGGACACGGATATGGAATTGGGATTGGACGTGGATCTGGGACGGAATGTGGATGCAGATGTTGATATGGATGTGAACGTTGATTTGGATGTGAACGTTGATTTGGATGTGAACGTTGATATGGATAAGATCGCGGATGATGGCACCTATCCGTATTCGGGGGAGGGAGCCCGGATCGAACAGGACCTGGATGAGGTCTTAAAGGAGTTTATAAAAGGAGGCGAGAACGATCTCCGGACTCCGGTGATGTATGGTGATCTTTCCCAAGTGGTGGGTGACGAAATGGCGGTAGAGGTGGAAACAGAAGGGAAAAGGGAGGAAGAAATGCTTCCGGAACTGAAGGAGATAATCGAAGTTGCCATGGACCTCTATGAGCCATCGGAGAAATCCTTGGAGTTGATCGGAGCCGATGTCTGGACCCCCTTGGCGGACGGCATAGACGTTGATATATTCCGTGGGGACGAGGATACGGCGGGGGAGGCGGCCGGGGATGAAGGGTAATAAGGGGCGGGATGATCGATATCGAGATCTGGTGATGACGGGCGACAGTCATTTCAATGTGCTTTCGGAGAAGAAAGTGGCGAAGAAATTTACGTCGTAGTGAGATTTTTCTGATAGATCCAAGGCTCCGGATTTTCCACCTAATCACAGAACTCGTTTCCCACTTCCCCCTCTTCGTCTTCCTCCGTCTCGTCCCAGTGATCCTCATCATCGTCGTATTCATCATAGTACGTTTCGTCGCCGCAATCCACATCATCGCCGTAATCGTCAACAAAATTTACTTAAAAATAATCC
>CAYRFL010000089.1:0-17841 GCA_964423515.1 uncultured archaeon | reverse complement strand
ATAGCGAGAGCTATGGGGTAGGGGGGTGAAAGTATCTTAGGATAACACAATGATTAGAAAGATATTTATAACTTCGACCGATGCATAAGGACATAGGTATTAGTAGAATGAATCTTCCTGGTGTGCCTAATGGTCGCGATATTGGGAATGGAGCCCGAAAGTCTGCTTATCATCGGAGGTGCCGTGTTCATCTTCGTACTTCTGACCTATCTCATTGCCAATGCCATAATCCGGAAGGGGGATCAGAGGACGAGGCTGCGGTTGGAGGAGCTGGAGAACGAGAAATTGAAGATGGGGATGCTGTTCAAGAAACAGCTCAGGAAGGAGCTCAAGGATGCGGGTCTTTTCCTCACCAATGATGAGATGAACCATGTACACGGGCTCAAGCTGGACAATTCCATTCTATCGAGGAAGATACTCTACAAGATGACGGAGATGGAAGAGAAGACGAAAAGGCTGGAGCTGGGCGTGAACAAGGCGAGGCTGGAGAACAAACTTGACCAGATAGCTGAGCACGAGAGGGAGCTATTCTCCTAGGCCGGGTTTTTTATGTTTCGAAGGTACCGAATAACAGCACTTATCATGGTCGTAACAGGCATCATCCTTGTGGCGGCGGCCGTGGTCTATTCCATCTGGACGTTCAAGAGAGTGGATGTCTTCGACCCGATATTTCGCATAACCGCATCCGCAGGCGTACTTCTGATACTGGCGGGAGCAGTAATGAGGATCACCGGCGATAGGCAGAAGCAGAGTATGCTTGATTCCATTGATCGGCCGAAGGTGACGCTGGAGACGATAGTGCTGAGCTATGCAATGGTGAACAAGGAGCCACGCAAGAACCTCAAGGACCTGCATTTCTATCTTCTCAGCGAGGGAGTGACGGAAATATCCATTAAGCAGCTCAGGGTGCTGGTGGACAAGGCCCTCACAAATATCCGAATGGACATGATATCACCGTCCCTCAAGGCCAAGCTCTTCACCGAGGACGGAAAGCTGCGGCGATACCAGTTCGCCTCGGACTACTGCCCGAAATGCGGAGTGTTCAAGAACTACCACAAGGAGTGCAAGTTCTGCGGTTATCACGAGATGTCACCGTAAATGTCCGAGAGCGCCATAACCATTTTTTTCAGAGCGTCGGCCAGTTCCACAAGCAGTCTCGGGTCCAGGTTTTGCGGGATATCATCCCTTGTATGTGTGATGGTGGTCATCAGCTCCCAGCACTTGTTGGTTGTAATGGCCATGGAGGGAACGGAGTTCTGGAAGAATATCATATGGTCTCCGGCATACCACTGCTCTCCCTCCACCACCGAACCGAAATGGGAAAAAGCGTCCCTTATGCTTTGAGCAAGGTCATTTTCCACTCCATAGAGCGAGAAAGAGCTCTTTGAACCCATGAAACCAACATCATCGATGTTCACTGCAAGCAAGATGTTTCCTAGTTCGTCTCCGTATCTTTTCAGATAATCCATCTCCCCGGCCACAGAATAATTGTCCTCGCCATTGATAGCGACGAGCTCAAGGCATAGCTTTCCATTGTATTCCTTCAGCATATGGGCAAGAAGCAAAAGGACGGTTGTACCACTGGCGTTGTCCGAGGCTCCCGGTGTTCCGTCCTTCGTGTCAATGTGGGCGCATATCACAATCTTTTTCTTTCCGGTCCTGTTCTTTCTCATTATCACATTTCTTCCCATTGAAGGGATCCTTTCCGCATCGATTAACAGATCGAATACCTGACCGCCCATTTTCACCAGCTCATCGCCGATGATGTCCTTGCAGAAGACGGATGGAATATCAAAGTCCCCGTCCTCGAATACATTGAATGGAAAAATGTTACCTACCATCTGGAGGTCTTTCCCTGTCGCCGTTATTACAGCCCCCGGGCTCTTTTGCTCAATGAGAGAATACATCTTCTTGTGATGCTCGGGATTGTAGAAGATGAAGTTCTTGGGCATGAGCTGCTCCTTGCACAACTCACCAGCAAGCAGCAGAATCTTTCCGTTGGCTCTGCATTCTTCGAGCTCTTTCATTGTTGAGGCATGGACCAGACGGGTATTCAGGTCACAAGGAAGGGAATATGGACTTACATAGACCTGATAATCCCTATCCCTTGACCTTAACATTGCCTTCCCGATCCTGTGATCCAGACACTTGAATTCCGTCGCATCGATATGATATCCCAAAGAGGAAACGCTGGATAGGAAATATTCCACCGCCACCCTATTCCCTTCCGAGCCCAGCCGCCTGTGCGGTTTGATGCCTGCCAGATAGTAAAGATGCCTTTCAGCCACATCTGCATCCATCTTACCACCCTATTATTCACGTCCGATCGATTCCATGTAGGAATCCACCCATTCTATCTCACCCCTGAGAAGGTAAACCGGTCTTCTTGCCACTGCGAAGCGGTGATCAGGGCATTCCAGCTCTTCGAGGCATTTCTCCACATCCTGCCAGTATCTGATTCGGTTCTCGAGTTCCTTTCGATATCTGCCAAGTGCATCCAGGGCCTCTCTTCGATCCAGCACATCGAGGTTGTACGTGGCCACATCGATACTCCATTTGGGATGCTCGGGCTCGTTCAGGATTAGAAGGAGCTTTTTCTCAAGCTCACTCTTGCCCTCGGGGGATATGTAATAGAGCTTTCTCAGCCTGTTCTCATCGCTTATCTCATCCTTTCTTGTAACGAGCCCTCTTTCCTCGAGCTTTACCAGTAGCTTGTATATGGATGACATGGAGAGCTCGGTCCAGGAGCGCATGTCCCGAAATTCCACTTCCCGCTCTATCTGATAGGGGTGCATGGGACATTCAGAAAGAAGCCCGAGAAGGGCCGCCTGTGCCTTCGATATTTCCTTCATTTCCTCACCTGAGATTATATGTATCCAATATTGGATTAATACAATATGATATTCATACTATATGCGTCTTTCTACAAAAACAATCAGAATTTATTTTTTTTAAATGGGCGATTCCCGTCTCGGAATTGCGATCGAGTTATCTTAAAGCGAATGGATGTCGATGATCTCCTTCTGCTTCCCGATTATCTTTTCGATTCCGGCCCTGGCTGCAGCAAGCATCTCGTTCAGCTGCTCTGCCGAGAACGGTTTTCCCTCCGCGGTCCCCTGCACCTCTATGAAATCCCCGTGTTCGTTCATGACCACGTTCATATCCACGTCAGCGTTGAAATCGTTCTCGTAATTCAGGTCGAGCACCACCCTGCCTCCAACCATTCCCACGCTCACGGCGCCGATATGCCATTTCAGGGGATTCGCACGGAGACGGCCTTCCTTCATCAGCTTTTGTACTGCAAGGGCCAGGGCCACGAAGCTTCCACTTATGGCCGCCGTCCTCGATCCTCCGTCCGCCTGGATGACGTCGCAATCGATCCAGAATGTCCTCTCGCCGGTACGGGACAGGTCTATGCAGCTGCGAAGCGCCCTTCCAATGAGCCTCTGTATCTCCTTGCTCCTCCCGTTGACGTTGGTGGCACTCTCCCGCCTGTTACGGTCATGGGTGCTGCCCGGGATCATGGAGTACTCGGCGCTCAACCAGCCTCGGCCGCTGCCGTACACGAACCTCGGAACCCTCTCCTCCACGGAGGTCGTGCATATGACCTTCGTGTTGCCCGTGCTGATAAGGACCGAACCCGGAGGATGGAGCAGGTAATCCGGTATTATCTCCAGATCCCTGATATCGCGCGATTCATTCTTTACTTCCGTACCAGTTTCACCTGTCATTTCCTCGGCCATCCAGATACCTCACTTTGGGGGTGTGAATATCCATCGCAGTATTTAATTATTGACCGCCCACGTCCGGATAATCGTCGTCCCCCTCTTCATCCCGCCACACGCCGGTGAGGAAGGAAGATATGGAAAGGAGTATATGACATACACCCGTGATAATCATTATGGTAGTCGAATGTTCCATGTCCGTGTCATTAGTGAAGCTCTTCTGGACCTCTTCATCCAGAAAATCCTCATCATGATATTTCTCCCGAAGACGATCAACCGTCGAACTCACGAATCCGAAATTCACGATCGCCAGGGATATGATCGCAACACATACCGTCATAGCCAGTATCCTC
Organism: uncultured archaeon; assembly: GCA_964423515.1. Taxonomy (GTDB): domain Archaea; phylum Thermoplasmatota; class Penumbrarchaeia; order JASLWR01; family JASLWR01; genus CAYRFL01. Next base: position 13,763 of record CAYRFL010000089.1, on the reverse strand, counting down.
GAGCCCAGGTTGTCGCTTCGGAGATTCGGTCCACCTTCTGCCAGGGCGAGGGATATGATCAGCGGGATATTGAAGAATCCGACGATCACCAGACCGGATAACATCTGGTCGAGTATCTCATTGAAATTCTCCCCACCTCCTTCCATCAATTTGGTAAAGGCGGTCATCGTCAGTGAATAGCTCAATATGTTTACCATTATCAATATGAATCCAAAGCCGATGGAGCCGCCCAGGGAAAGATACGCGCATTTTCTCATTCTTGCGGGAAGTCCGTCCCTGTGTTTGAAGATCACAATATTCCCGTATATTATCAGGAAATATGATAGCAGAAGCACTATGGTTGTAAAACAGCCGACACCGCATCCATAAACGAAATTTTCTCCGACAGCGTAAGAAATGATCGTACAGATGCCGTTGAGAAATGCTCCTCCTGCGAGAAGCCAGTAACCGCGTCTAAGATTCCTTCGGTTCATCGTTACGGGAGATCACTTCTTCTTGTTGAATCTCGTGAAGGCACACTTGCCGCACGTTTTCCTGTCCTTGTGCTCTGCCAGAAATACCCCGTCGCCGCATTTTGGGCAGGCTTCCTTCTTCCGTGTAATACGATCGCCCTTTATCTCGTATAGATCGGTGATCTTGACATTCTTTGTCCGTCCCATGTTGATCCCACCTATTTATTCTCCGTCTTCTTCCCCTTCTCCTTCTTTTTCCCCTTGGTATCACCGACATTCAGCTTGTTCCGCTTCAGTATCGGCTTTCTCTCGATATGAAGGGCATCTTCCTTTGTCTTGTAAACCTTTGCATATCCCTTGCAGTGCGGTATGCCGTATTCCGGTTTGATATGATCGACCACGATCTTCTCTCTGGAAGTCCCCGTGCTCTGTACCAGGTGGGTTATGACCTCATCTCGCTTGGGAGTAGTCTCGTTAGCGTGAATTATCCTGAAATGGATCTCCCTTCGGTTCAGGAGGCGGTTCTCCTTGTCCTCGATTATCTCTAATTCCATTACATTTCCTCCATCATTCCTAGGAAATCTAACATCTTGCGTTTCAATTCGTCATCCGGGTAAACGGCCACGATCCCGGCATTGGGCTCGCCGTAGAGCAGCACCGATCCTTTGGGTGCGTAAAGGACGGCGGGCATCAGCAGCAGGTCCTCCTCCCCATCCACCTCGATGAGGAGCGGCCTTTCCCGGGGGAACGTCATCTTCATGCCTTCCTTCACTGTCTCGAAGGCCTCGTCAGATATTGTGCCCGGAGCGTTACGGACCTTTTTTCTATCCGCATCCATCCTTCTGATGGCATCTGCGTGGGCGAACTCCTCCCTGCATGTGAAGTAGTCCACCACGGTCATATCCACATGTATGTCATTTGTGATCATGGTATATGTGACCATATCCCCGATGCATACCACGCAGGTTCGGTTCTTCACGGCAGCCAGGAGTTCCCCTTTTTTCGGATTCTCCAACAGCTTTCCCAACAGTTCCTTGTATTTGGGCCGAAGATGCTGCGGAAGGACGTACATATGTGGATTCTTCCGGGTTGTGTCATTCTTTCCGATTACGGGATATGGACGTTCGTATGCCGGCTTATCTGACCTTCAGGGCATACTTGCCGTTGATGCTTATGCCCATCTCCTTTGCGATATTGGATCTGGTGTAATCCAGAATGACGAGATATCCCCTCCATTCGGAGGAGACCTTGCCACCGCATTGGGGGCACTTGTTCAGTTCCGTGAGGAATTGACAATCCTTGCATCCCTTGAGAGTCTCTGCCATGAATAACGCCTGCTTTATGGATAGTGAGGGATTATTTCTTCTTTCCCTTCTTTGATTTCTTCTTCTTCTCGGGTTCCGCAGCCTTCCCCTTCTTGATCTGTTCTAACTCCGCCCGATCCTCCTCCAGCCATTCGAGCTTCCCGAGCCCCGGCTGCCGCATGGTAAGGCCGATCCTGCTTTCGTTCGGGTTCCTCTCGTTGAGCTTGTAGGTGACGATCCTTGCCCTGATGAGGTCTCCCACCTTCAGTTCCCGATTGTTCTCCTTTCCCACAAGCCTCTCATTGGCCAGGTCCACATCCACGTGGTCGTCCATTATCTGGCTAATATGGAGAAGTCCATCCAGGGGTCCGAATCGGACGAAAGCGCCGAACTTCAATACCTCTATTATCACGCCGTTCACGATCTCGTGGCGGGGCTGTGCGAAGACAAGGGCCTTGTACTGCACCCGCTGATAGACGCTACCGTCCCCGTGAACGATGTGTCCCAGTCCGATGGGGACGACATCGGATATGGATATGATGAGGTTGTTGTAATGGTCGACGGTCCCCTCGAAGGTGTACTTGGTAAGGTCGGTCATTATATTGCTGTAATCCTCCTCCAGCTTTGAAGGTGGAACGCGGACGGTATCTTCTTTATTGATGATGCGGTACATGGAGGACAGCCTTCGTATTGGATTAGTAACAGTATATAAGCTATATTCATTATTGGTATTGGGACAGATGGCGAGGGGTGAGTACTTTTATTATTTATATTACTTTGGTCAACGGTTGGCCTTTCCGAAAAACCGCCTGATTTTCACCGCTTGCCGACTCCGGCATCGTGGGATTTGCACGATTCAGACCAAGAGATGCCACATCATGATGAGATTAGGGACGGGTATGATCCAGACCTCGGTTCATTGTCGATGGATATGTATATCGACACACGTGAATTATTTCCCCAACAATATATATACGATTTCAATCTTAACTTCAATGGCGGCCGGAAGGCCACCGAAAGATACTCTTTGGTACGTTTACTACTAGATGGGACCTCATTTCCGGCGATAATATGAATCGAGTTGCATTCTCTCTGATAACCGTTATGATGGCTGCCCTGTTCCTGACCACGCCCGTCCTGCTGCGATCGGCCTCATTCGGGCCTGCTTCCGCGGCGATCCGTAGTACGGAAGGGGAAGCGGTCCATGGCAGGAGAACGAGGGCTCTTGACTGGGCCGAGTGGGCAAGGACACAGGTCACCGTGGATGGGAACGCCACCGACTGGATGGAGAACTACACTGCACACGATATAGGGAGGCCCGGTCTCGACGTGGACCTGTACATGGCCAACAACGATACGTATCTGTACATCTGCATCGATGCGAGGTCCGATACCACCGATGAACACAGCGTCAACGACGAGATTCGGCTTCTCATCGACGGGGATAACGACAACTGGATCTGCCAACCCATAGGAAGCACCACGAACGAGAGCACCACCGATAACTGGATAACCATCTGCGGCAACACGTCGGCCAGGAGCAACCAGTCGGGCATACGCAACGATGCGGGATGGCTGAACACGGGCGGAGGTGCATACGGCGATCCGGGGGTCTACGTATCCCAGTGGTTCGATGCCCAGAATCCCTATCTCCAGAATCGGTTCCCGGATTACCAATACGCCGTGGGCTTCAACGGAACGCCTGGGAACATGGTATATGAGATAGGTATACCAATGTACCGCTGGAACTGGACGCCCGGTGACGATCTGGGAGCCTGCCTCCTGGTGTTCCGGCACGGGGACGGCCAGCCCATTGGTATATGGCCCATGGGTTTCGACCGGAACAACCTGGCATCGTGGAAGGATTTCTATCTCGCCACTCCCAATGACCGGCCGTCATACTCGGAACCTCTGGCGACCCCCTTATCGGTATGCAACGACAACGAGAACACGAGCCTTCTTACGGTGGAAGCGGAGGACCCCGACGGGAACATCACCAGTGTGATCATTGACCTGTCGAGCATAGGGGGAGCAAGCCAGACAGTCATGGTGGACAATGGCACCTGTGGTGATATGGAGGCAGGGGACGCCACGTTCTCGTACGAGGCGAGGGTTCCCTCGATGATCGCTCCCGGAACGTACAATCTCTCCTTCGTAATAGCGGATAATCACACGCCGAACGTGGGCATGGCCAAGGGGAAGATAGTCCTGCGGGTGCTCCAGCACAATCGGCGGCCGATAATTCAAAGTCCGGAACTGGACCGGAACAACCTGGCAGAGGATGGGCCCCCCGCTTTCTTCAATCTGACACCCGTATTCACCGATCCGGACCCGGAGGACATACTGTCGTATTACATAAGGAACGGAACCGGCTGGGATGCCCGGAACAGCACTTCCATGGCAGCCTATTCCATCCTCTCCAACGATACCGTTCAGGTTCGCCCCCGCCCGAACATGTATGGTGCGGAGGTGATCGAGGTGCGGGCTCGGGATTCTCAGGGCCTGTGGACCGATTCAGCCCATCTCATAACGGTACTGGTCAAGCGCACAAACGATCCGCCCGAGATAATAAACCTTAACGACAGCTCCATTCAGGCGGAGAACCTGACCCTCCGGGCCTACGAGGATGTCTGGAATACCTACCGGTTCATGGCGGAAGATATAGACGGGGACGTTCTGGATTACGAACTGAACCTGAGCGAGTCCCTTTCCGACCTGAGGTGGGGTTTCGAGAAGGTATTTCACGAGGAGAACGGGACGCTGCTGATAAAACCACTGAACCAGCATGTGGGATCCCATCGACTGGGGATATCCGTGGATGATGGCGAGGGGGGGAGCGAATACCTTCCCTTTGATCTGGATGTGATCAATACCAACGACCCTCCCGTACTGGATAACATAGCCGATGTGAACATCGAGCAGGATGAATGGGTTCACATATTACCCACTGCACGGGACGACGATCTGATATGGGGGGACAGGTTGACCTTTTCGACGAATCTGACCTCCGAGGTGTCCAGTGTGATAACGGATGAGGATTTCCTGTTCAACGCAAGCACGGGGGAGTTCCTGTTCCGACCCGACTGGTCCATGGTGGGAAGGTATCATATCTATATAGCCGTCAGGGATTCAAGACTCCGGGAGCACAGAAGAGATTTCGTTATCAACGTCATGGACGTGAACGATCCTCCCTGGGAGCCTTTCTTCAACTACACGGTGGATCCGATAACGCGATGCGTCCGCTTCCGGGCCATGCCTCCCTTCGATCCCGATGGTGATCCCATGACGCTTCAATGGGACTTCGGTGACGAGAGCCCCGGCCAAACGGGTGGAACGGACGTCAATCACACATATCCGGATTACGGCAACTACACCGTGATCCTGTGGGTAACGGATGGGAACATCGATGGTATTAACTCCTCCTCGAGGGTCGTGGAGTTAAAGAAGCCGGATCCGGGAACCGGCGAGCCCTGGGAGCCAAACGATGCGAATCTGACAATATCGGGAAGCGTGAGAGATGCCACCGGTGCCGGCATTTCGGGAGCACACGTGAAGCTGATGGACCCCATGAACCCGACCGATCCGCGACCGGCATTCAGCAATGACACCGATGAGACCGGGCGTTTCTCCTTCGTGCTTCCCCCCGGGGAATACAAACTCACGATAACGGCCGAAGGCTATGCGGATTATGGATTGGACGTATCTCTACTTGCGCGGGACAGGGAGCTGGATATCGTGCTGGTGGAAGAATCGAAGGGAGCGGGAGACGCCTCGAAGAAGGGAGATAGTGCGTCAACCAAGGATTGGCTGATACCGGTACTGATAGCCTCGGTCGTATTTCTGCTGCTGGTGATAATACTACTCCTGGTCATGCGGAAGAGGAGGGCGGCCCGCAGGGAGGGCATTGAAACGGGATCTGAGCAGTTATCGGACCCATCAGCTACGCAGCAGCCTCCGGTCCAGTCCACGGCTCAAACATATACTGCAGCATCACCTCCTGAGGCGGAACGAGCCGCAACCTCAACGGTTTCCGCGGGTACAGTCCCCCGGGAGACGCATTATCAAGGCGCGGGGAGCGGAGGAGGATACTCCATTGCAGGTAGCGATGTGGCCCCTTATACCGGTGGAGCGCTGCCGGATCTTGCGGACATCGACGAGGGGACGGGTCCCCGTGGAGAGGCGGACCGTGAACGGGAAATAATCGATTTCGGGGTGGGTTCCGATGGATCCGGGAAGAGCGCTGCCGGAAGCGTATCGGGAGAGGGAAAAAAACCGAAAGAGACGGGAGCTATAACAGATGATCTGACGAAGGGGAAACCCGCGGCGGCAATGACCGGCCTCTCCCCCGAGGAGTCGGAAGTGCCCTCCCCCTCAGATACTGTTGGCGAGGTTCAGGTAGATGTAGATGCCGCAAGTGCGGCAGTGGATGCCCCCCGGGAGGGCATGGACGGAGCGGATTCGGCAGCGGGGGGGAGCTCATCCTCGTCAGCGCAGAATGCCCTTCACGTTCCGCCCCCGGACAAGGAGGGGCTCCAGAACATTCTGAAGAGGATAGTCGATAGGGACAACATGTTGCTTCAACCGGCGGCAGCGGTGGCAACGGTGGCAGCAACGCTGCCCGGGGTAGCAACGCCGCCCGTGGCGGCAATGACGGAACCGCCAAATGTCACCCATGGAGAGACCGCCGAACCGGACAAAGGCGGTGGTGCGCCGCCGGGCAGGACCGCTCCGATCCAACAGGAGTTCCCCGTGGCGCCTGCGGATGCCGGTGGAACCAATGCGGAGCCGTCCTCCAGAACGGCCCTAGACGAACTATTCCCGGAGGAACCTTCGGAGGGCGCCGAGGCAGTGGACCGTGTTTCCCTGAACTATCTCTTCAAGGACGTACGGGAACCCGATATCGATGATGCAACTGGCCCGGAGACTCCGGAGCCCGGAGCGGTCGAAGTTACGGTGGCGGCCCCCTTGCCGGACGAGAGAAGGACTGCCGAAGCTTCCGCGCGGGTATCCGTGGGATCCTCCGGGAGCAGGACCCTTGACGATCTCATGTCCTCCCTGTTCGAGGGGGATCCGCCTCCTATCGATCCCGGGGCGGCAAATGCCCCGACGATACCCGAAAATGCACCATCGGACCCATCTGGTCAGGATGCGGCTCCGGGAAACGCCGGCATCCCGTCAGCCCCTGAGGCGGCGGCCGGCGCGGGAACGCCCGGGAACGCAGGAGCTTCACCTTCGACAGCTTCCGGGTCCGTCGATGAGGGCAAAAAGGAGGAGCTTAGAAGCCTTCTGACCGGCCTCATCGACAAGAGCGGGCAGCCAACCGGTGACGGCGATAATGGCGGTGAGCCGAGCCAGTGAGAAATGCATTTTCATGAATGAATCATTATAAATAGATCATGAAGAATGGATCGTGGGACCGATTAACATCCGGCGGCACATGAGACCGCCTTCGATACGGGAGTCATGAACACATGCAGGTACTGTCCGACCAGCGCGATACCGGCCTTATTCGGCTGTACGTCGATAACGACGACGACCTGTGGACGCTGTACAACGTTATACGGCCCGGGGACCGGGTAAGGGGGCTTACCCACCGTAGGGACGAGAGCCAGCAGGACGTGATCCGCAGCCAGAAGACGGATCGAAAGCCCATGATGCTGACCCTTCGGGTGGAGAAATGCGAATACTCCGACTTCTCTGAGCGCCTCAGGATACTGGGAACCATAATCGCCGGGCCCCAGGACCACGGCTGCCATCACACCATAAACGTGGAGAAACAGTACCGGTTGGACATCTTCAAGGACCAATGGAGGGGTCACGAGATCGAGAGGCTGAGAAAGGCGGTGGAGAATGCCAAACGGCCAGCTGCGGTGTTCCTTTCAATGGAGGATGACAACGCGCTGGTCGCCCTTCTCAGGCAGTTCGGGCTGGAGGTGCTCGTGGAGATCGCCGGTGGCGTGTCCGGCAAGCAGTACAGGCAGAAGGACAGGGGCAAGGGGAAGTTCTTCGATGAAATAACCGGTGTGCTGGCCGAGGTGGTGGACGAGAAGACCCCGCTCATCGTCGTGGGCCCGGGCTTCGCCAGGGACGAGTACGTCAAGTACGCCTCCAAGCGCCGCCCGGAACTCTTTGGGAATACCGTTCTCAAGGCCACGGGACAGGCGGGCATCACCGGTATCAACGAGGCGTTGAAGCGCGGGCTGGAGAACCTGGGCGGCACCAGCGTGGAGGTTCTGGCGGAGACCCGCGAGGTGGATGAGATGCTCACGGAGATCGCCTGTGACGGGAAGGTCACTTACGGCCACGAGCACGTCAGGCGGGCTCTCGAGTTCGCCGCCGTAGAACGCCTCCTGGTCACCGACCGGCTCATGAGAGAGGGGGCCGGCGAGGGGCTGGTGAGGATGGCCAGGGAGACCGGCGCCGGCGTTTCCCATATCTCCACGGCGCACGAGGCGGGGGAAAGGCTGGAAGCTCTGGGAGGGGTCGCTGCGATTCTCAGGTTTCGTGTTGATGGGTTGTGTTAGGGGTTGCTCACTAGCTTGAGCTTACCTCCCAATCCCCGCCGCCCTCACTATCATATCCCCATTCAGCACTTCCGGATGGAAGAGCACGCCGTACACATTCCTTCCAGAAAGCTTGATCATGGAGGGCACCCCATCCGATTCCCTGAGCACCCGGAAACCATCCGGAATGGTCGCCGCCCGACCGTGAAGGTGATATCCCTTTATCACCGCTTCTCCGCCGCTCACCGGATCGTTCGCCACCAGTGTTTCCTCGAAGACGCCTATCCTCTCGCATTCCGTGAGCTTTCCTCCCCACAGGAGACAGATAATATGCATTCCAGCGCATATGCCCAGCACGGTCCCGGAGTAGTCCCGCAGCCATGAGAATATTTCCGGTTCTTCCCGGTAAGCGTTGTCCGCAAGGGCCGTCCCGCACAGGAAAATGGCTTCCGGCATCACATTCCCCTCTCCGGTCATCCCTTCCACCTTCCCATCATACTTCCGGCCACCATGATCCCCGTTCACTCCCTTCGCCATGCGTCCCGGTAGGTCGCGGAAGTGTACGACCTCCGCTTCGAACCCGCTCCTTGCGAGATGCTTTCTCACCGGCTCCGCGAACTCCATGGTCCCCATGGACCCCGGCTCACCGGACAGGTCCGCCACCACTATCACGGCATCACCAGCCCGGCTTCCAGGACCCTTATCCTGCCGGAGAAATTGCGGTACTCCGTCTCGGTCCTTTTAATCTCCAACCTGTATCGCCACCCCGGTCCGTACAGCACCGTGGTCTCGAACTCGCCGCCCTCGCCTGATGGGTTCACCCTGTACTTCTTCCAGAGGCGGGCCATCTCCGCCAGGAACTCGTCATCGATGATGCGCCCCAGCATTTCCTCACCCAGCGGCTCCGCGAAGACACCGCTTATCATCACCTCGTATCCCCCGTCCACTACATCCCGCAGAACGTCCATGGGCTCCCTGAGCCATAGCGGATTGAAACACCATAGGCCCAACCCGGCGCATATCCTCTGCACCCGCGTAGCCTGGTAGGTGGATGCAAGGGCGCCGGTGACTAGCCCCTCTATTCCGTGCTCCTGCGTGCCCCTTCGGACCGCCATTTCGAGGTCCCCGAGCTCTTCCTCCTTCCTGCCCTCGCTCTCCACCTCCATGAGTGGAAGTCCCATGGCCTCCGCCTGAAGGCTCGCCAGATGAATGTTGGGCGTATGGAACATGTAGCTCTCGGGATTTCGGGACCTGATAGTGATGAGGCAGACGACCCGGTGAGAACGGGAAGCCTCCCGGCCCGCGAGACACGAGTCCTTGCCGCCCGAGAACAGAACGCCCAATCTCATATCGCATCATCCCGAAAACGTTTCGTACCACCTTGGAGTGTGGGAACATCCGTTGGTCCCGCCCGGACCTACACTGACCTGCGTCTATTTCATACCGCTCAGGAGGCTTTCCAGGTCCTTGAACACGTCCTTCTTGCCATCCGCCGGGCTATCCGTAACGGGGGGTACACCCGATGGGGGCGGCGAGGGAGGTGCCGCAGGAGGTGCGGTCGGAGGCGTAACAGGAGGTGCGGCCGGAGGTGTAACGGGGGGTGCAACCGGAGGTGTTGCAGGTGGAGGTGTATCCACCGTAGCAGGTGGTGTGGTGGGCGGGACCTGGGGAGGAGCTGCCGGCGGAGCGGCCGGCGGAGCCGCGGGCGGGGCCGCCCCGGGCACCGGTGGAGGAGCTGTGGGAGCGGCGGGACCTGCCGCAGACGGAAAGGAGAACTCGAAGTCCATCTTCGGGGCCGCCTGGGCGGCCAATGCCTCGGCCTCCATTATCTGGAAATGGGCCGCTATGTCGTTCAATGTGCTCTCGACATCGTCCAGCTTCATCTGGCCGAACTGTCCGTTGGCCAGAAGCAGCTTACCCTCGACCTCGGAAACGTTCATTCCCCTGTTCCTGTAGTCCATTATCGACGTCTGGGCATCCAGAAGCCTCTTGGTGAGCGCGCTCATCCTCTTGGAGGTCTCCTCTGCTTTAACGCTCGCATCCCCCGGCATCATCACCGAGGGAGCCGTTTTCTCCTCCGTTTTGGCCGTACTTCCCGTATCGAGCCCGGAAATATCTCCAACCCCCTGGGGCGCCGTCCCCTTGTCCTTGACCACGGAGAACTGCGGTAATGCCTTTATCGCCGATGCCTTCTTCGAGAAACCGGCTCCCACCGCGGTATCGGGTACCTGTATACGGGGGAGGTTCTTGGTGGATTCGGGAAGCCTCAGGCGACCCTCCTCCCTGTTGGGTGCGGAGAGTTGGGGCTGCTGTGAGCTGTAGATTGCCATTGCTATCCTCTTTGCCCTGGGATCCATTATGGCCGTATCCGATATCCTGGTAACACCGCCCACCTTCTTCTTCCTCGCAGCCTTTGCCTGTACCACCACCGTTTCGGTGAACTCCTTCTCCTCCGGGCCGAATCTCCTTCTTCGCATGACCGCTATCACGATGACAAGGAGGCTGGTGACGATAATTGCGACTATGACCAGCCAGAACCAGGTCTCCTTGTAGAGCGACTCCATTGACAGCTCCGATCCGGAAGAGGGCTCCGTGAGGATGAGCGTGTCGTTGGTGGATAATCCAGAGGGGCCGGAGGTAACTGTTGCCATTAGCGATTTTCTACCCCCCTCGTAGGTATTCAGTACGCTGACCTTGAACACAAGCTGTTTTTGCTCCCCCGGCGCCACGGGGATGTCATGAAGGTCAATGGGCTCCCCCTTGATGACCACCTCCACATCCTCTACATCGGAGAATTCCAGGCGGAATCGGTCGGGTATGGTCCCCCGGTTCGTCACATTCAGAGATATCTCGTATATCCCGCCCTCCTCCACCTCGAGCTCGTCCTCGATGAAGTTGACGGAGGGTTTGAAGGTGCCCACGTAAATTCTCTCTTTGAATATGCTGGATTCGGCCTTGCCGTCGCTGGCGAAGACCTGGATGTAGTAGATGCCGTCCGGCATGAATGTCGTGACATTGTACCAGGGTCGTAACGTTACCTGCCATGCCAGTATCTCGTTCCCATCCGGGGTCACACCTATCTGCAACTTGTAATAGAGAGAATCTCGGTCATCTTCGTTCTCGTCCCATGAGCCGGACCATCCGATGTCCGGGTAATGCTGTTTCGTATACTTTGGCTCGATGGCCTTGGGCGGCGTGGGCGGTATGTTCGCCGTTGCCCACACGTTCATGGTCTCCTCGTGAACAGCGGATTCCAGCGAAGCGTCCTTGCATTTCACCTGTATGTAATATATGCCGTAGGAAAGGTTCTTTCCCAGAGTGTACTCCGTTCTGGAACCGGTGGGGGTCCAGCTGATTATGTCATCCTTTCCCGATGAGGAACCTATCTGTACGAAGTAATTGAGCGGGTCCTCGTCCACATCCAGACCATTTGACCAGTGTATGGTCGGCATTCTCTCGCCAGTGACATCAGGATATATGGCGGTGGGTGGGTCGGGCGGGTGATTCCCCTGTGTGAGAACGGAGAGAGTCTCCTCGCGCGGATAGGATTCCACCTTCCCGTCGTAGGACCATACCTGCACGTAGTATTCCGTACCCCTCACCAACGGGTCCTCCAGCTCGTAGCTTTCGGCGGTTCCCACCGAGTGCCTGGACAGCACTTCGTCGCCTCCGGGGGACGAGCCGATCTGAATGAAATATGAGAGCTCATCGCCTTCCAGGTCGAATGCGCCGGACCATCTGATAATGGGAAATACCTCCCTTGTGAAGTTGGGCATTATCATGGTGGGCGGACGGGGCGGCGAGTTGACGCCTTCGAGGATGCTCAGTTTCTCCTGGTGTACGGTGGAGAGAAAATCCATATCCAGACTCCAGACCTGGACGAAATAATCGCCGAAGGGCAGGGGTTGGGGAATGTCGTAGAAGTTGTTTGCGCCGGTGCTCTGCCGGACCAGGACCTCCTTTCCGTTCATCGTCGTGCCCATCTGTATGAGGTAGGTGATGTCGTCGCCGTCGGGATCTGTGGCGCCGTCCCATGCGATCCGGGGGTTCTGTTCCGAGGTCTCGTCCGGAAGTATCCATGTGATCGGGGAGGGGGGACGGTTCCATTTGAGTTCCAGAGTCACGTTTGTATCGTTGTACGCCACCTCCGCTCCGGCACCGTGATTATCGGTGAGGGCCACCGCCACATTGTAAATACCTTCCTCCGTGTTGTCCGCCGGGTCATACTCGTAATCCACCATGTAGCCTCCCCTCGTCCCGCTGAGGGTAAGGTCATCGATCTCGGTTAGGGGCTCGTCATCCACCAGCACGTACTCGGTATCCCCTCCGACAAGACCCAGCTTCAGGCTAAGGATGAACCCATCCACGGTATACGGATCGGCGTCCTCGAACCCGAACGAGATGTTTGTCCTGTAATAATCGTGTACTGGGAGTATGTCGGTACCCACCGATAGTGAATCGGGATCGATATCGGGTGCGTTATTGGTGGTAACGTTTATTGTTAGGGCAGTGTCGTTATATCGGATGATGCTCGTTTCCGTCACGCCGTCGGAGACGTCGAAATATATACGCCACAGTCCATCCGCGCTGTAAGGTTCCGGGGAGAATGTGTAATTGATGAGATATCCTCCCTCACCGTCGGCGTACAATTCACAGTCCGGAGAATCCGCGAAGCTCCCCGAGACCAGGGTCATCTCGGCCTTAGTGGTGGTCTCACGCAGCTTGAGATTTCCCTGGAATACATCAGGTCCGTATCGATCGATGTCGGAGAAGTTCAGGGATATTACGGCGCTCTCGTCCAGGGCGGGGTTGATGTAATCCCTGGATATGGCCATGCTCGCCTCGCCGGGGGATTCGTCGGTGTGATACTCTATACGGAAGCTCTCGAAGAAGGGGGTGACGTGCTCGTCGATACCAAGGTTCCTGAGCACCAGCTTCACACGGATGAAGCGATCTCCCGGAGAAGCGATATTGTCCGGGGAGCTCAGGTATCTGTTGCTCCATTCCGACCAGCTGCCGGGTAGGCCGGGTTGGAGCGGGTCCTCGGAAGCCGTCTGCGTATAGACCTCCACTGAGGTTCCCGCAGGGGCCGTCTTCTCGAACGAGATGCTATCGTAATGGGGAGATGTGTTGTTCGTGTCCAGGGGTTTTGTGATGTACGTCCCCTCCATCAGGTAGGGAAGGGCCGATTCGAACTGCCGTGGGATGACCACGAAGGTTCCCGCGTCGCCATCCTGACCGGGCCGCCCCGTTCGCTGGCCGTTCTGCCCGGCGCCGGCGACGCTGCCGCTTCCGCCGGAAACGTCGGTGGAAATGCCCTGGGGATCAGGTATGACCGATTCGTTGAACAGCTTGACCCTTCCGCCTCCTCCGCCTCCTCCGCCTCCTCCGGAATCCCCCCTGTTGCTGTTGGTGGACCCGGACTTGCCCCCCTCGCCTCCCGATGCGATCAGTTTTCCGTTGGGGGCCACGGTCAGCTCATCCGCCGATATGAGTATGCCTCC
>CAYRFL010000088.1:0-17921 GCA_964423515.1 uncultured archaeon | reverse complement strand
TCTGCGCAGGGACAGCAGGTGAATGGGAGATATGGGGTCCGCTTCGACAAGTGCCACCATCTGTTTTTATGAAGGAAAAAATATTTAATCGAGGGGATAAATACCGTAATCGATGAGCCTTCTAAAGGAGAAGAACTTCTACAAACAGGTGAGAAAGAACATAGAGAAGATACGGGAGCAGGGCGAACCTCCCCGGACCGATCTCACCTCCTTCGATTCCATGGACCGGTATGTGTGTGATCTGTGCAAGGCGTCGGTGGAGCGTTCGGGCCTGTTCCAGTGCACCTTCTGCGGAAGATGGGTTTGTCGGGACGGCTGCTTCCATGCCGATGACGTGGCCTGTTTGAACTGTCATGGCGTTATCAAACTTCTGAGGGAATCCAGCAGGATGAAGGCGGTGGAGAGGAGGCGGGACGTCCTCCTGGATGAGCGGAGAGAGGCCCTCCGAGAAGACCGTCGACTTCGAAAGAAGATGGACCGAATGGATATAAAGCTGAGGGAAGATGAACTGGAGTACCGGAGGAATCTCGGGAAGGCGGAGCACGAAAAGAGGCTGGATGAACTAAAATCGGAGTCTCGAGAGGACGAGGGAGGCGGAGGGCTCTTGAAGGCTATAAGAAAGATGAAAAAGATGAAGGATTCTGATCACTGAACCCACAAGCGAGGCTCGATAACATGGACAAGCTCAATTCCCTGGCGAGGGATCTCGAATGGGGCGACCGGATGATGGCCGCGGAGGATTATCTCCATCCACCGAGGAGGAGAAGGAAATGGATCCCGTGGGCGATACTCATCGCTTTTCTGGGCGGCATCATCATAACCTCGGTCATATTCTACTCGTGGGACAGCATCTCCGGATGGTTCGGGAGCTTGCTCGGTTCCTAAGAAATTTCGGTTTTTTCATCGTATTATAAATAAGGGTGAGAGAGGAATGTGCGGAAATAGACGAATAAAAAGACCCTTCCTTCTGTTGGCCGCAGCGCTGTTCTTCATGATAATCATAGCTCCGGTCATCTCCGGCAACAATGTGAAGATCAACGAGGTCGATGAAGAGTATACCCGGACCATCGGCAAGAGCGGCGAGACCACGTACACATGGGAGCTCGTCAATAACGACGAGAATCTGAAATATTCGGTGAACGTGGAGACGGGGGAGGGACACGATGACTGGAGCGAGGATCTTTCGGAGACGCTGTTCGACCTGAAACCCAACTCCACCAAGAAGGTCACCCTGACGGTGACCACTACCTCCCGCTTCGACGGGATCATGAAGAAGCACAAGGTGATATTCAAGATCACCTCCGATGACGAGAACTTCACAATTAACAAGTATGCGAACACCACACAGGACATCCCGGAGGCGGAGAAGAAGTGGGGCTTTGGCGGAATAAGGATAGATCTGCCAGATCCCATCAATAACATGATAGGCAAATTCGCCCTGTCCTTCGTTGTATGGGTTGCCATAGCATTCGTGGCCACACTTCTTCTCAAGGTCGTACTGGCCCGCCTTACAAAGAAGACCGACACGGAGATAGACGACGAGATACTGAAGGTCGTTCAGACCCCTCTTCTACTGCTCATTATCCTGTACGGCATGGTTGAATCCCTGGTGTATCTCGAACTGACCCCCGGCACCATCAACAAGATAGAGGCGGTCTATGATTTCGGGAAACTGCTGATCACACTCTGGCTCACCTTCCGCCTGTTCCAGATATGCCTTGCCTTCGTGGGTGAGAAATGGGGACGCAGGGAGGAGCTTCAGATACAGTCCGTGCTCATACCCCTCATCGACAAGCTGGGAAAGGCCATCATATTCATCGTGTTCGTGGCCCTGATACTCCGGTTCTTCGGTATCGACGTCACGGTGTTCGTGGCCGGTGCGGGTATCGCAGGTCTCGTGATCGCCTTCGCTGCGCAGGACACCCTGGCAAACTTCTTCGCGGGCATATTTCTCATTGTGGAGCCGAAGTTCAAGGTCGACGACACCATCCAGTTCGACAACGACATATACATAGTGCGGAAGATAACCTTCCGTACCACGCAGCTATACGACGTGATACAGAACATCGATGTCATCGTTCCCAATCATACGATGGCCACCTCGAAGCTCATCAATCTCAACGAACCCGACAAGAAGCTCAGGATAAGGATAGACGTGCCGGTGGCCTACGGAACGGACGTTGATATGGTGGAGCGAATATTCGAGGACATCGCAAAGGATCATCCCCAGATAATAACGGACGAGCCGAAAAACTCACCCAATCTCTTCTTCGACAAGTTAGGTCCGTACTCGATGGATTTCTATTTCATCTTCTGGATAAACGACCTCGACGAGAGGTTCCACGTGAAACACAACGTGTTGAAGGATATTTACGGAAGGCTGCGCGAGGCACAGATAGAGATACCGTGGCCCCAGCGGGTCGTGTCCTTCCGGGATGACATACCCTCAATGTTACTCACAGAGGGAGAAAAACCGGAACAGGCAAATCTGGAATCATTCGATGATAAGAAGGCCAACATCACGATCAAGAAGGAGAAGACGTGGAGGAAGAGATAGGGTCGGGGGACAGGGGAAGAACGGCATATTCCCGCAGAATATCCTGGGAATCGAACACTGTCGCGAATTCCATCACCTTCGTTCGGTTATATGGGAAAATACGCCGCGGCCAAATGCGGCGTTCGGGATGATACAATTCCATATCTCGATAGGTTTGTCGGAAGGAGCCTCGCCCGAGGTAAAATATATTAACCTTGGAGTAAGTAATACTCCGCGTACATGGCTAAGACGAGAATGCCCGAAGGGGCGAAGGAGCTGAAGGCAAAGGCTGCCGTGGTCTCCAGGGACAAGATATGCACCAACTGTCTCGGAACCATTCACAGGGGCGAGTGGGTTGTGGAATGCGATTGCGGAAGGAAGTACGACATGGATTGCTCTTTTGATATCATGACCTGTCCCTTCTGCGGAGCTGATTTCTTCGAGCTCGAACTGGATTCCCGGGAGGAGAAGGTATCCATCGACCGGTACATCGACCATGTGAACAGATACTACGAGCAGCTCGACGAGCCCCCGGTTGGGAGAACGGAGGAAGTGGTCATTCAGGATGTAGAGGGAAGCTCGGAGAGATCTCATGAACCTGAGATAGAGCGCGGATCTCCGGTGAAGGTGAGGCTGACGAGTCCGGTGGCATCCGAAGCGCTCGGGCCGGGTCTGGAGCGGTGGAACGTGGTCTCGACGACCTTCCGCAGCGTTCCCGAGATGACCGATTACTGTGAAAAGACCGTGGGCATACAGAGCTCCTTTCTTCTGGAGGCGATGCGGGCGAGGATAGACGCCGATGTGGCCCGCGGTCATCATGATCGGGCCAAGGTGGCCCTCTCCTCCAACGACCTGCACAATACCCTCGAGTTCATCAAGAAATGCGACAAGGAGATAAGAAGCAGGATCATCGAGGCTATTAACGGAGCGTCTCAGTTAATGAAGGACCTCGAACGTGATGGGGCCAACATCCGCATCATGCAGAATCTCATCATGATGTCCTTCTCAAGCTTCGAGGCGGGAAAGATACTGGGCTCCCTCTATTACCTCCGAAGGATACACGAAGAGACCGAGCGAATGAAGAGGTCTGCCGATCCTGCATCGTACCTGAAGGATGAGGACTATTACTCTATAGTGGGGGTGGATAAGGATGCGCCATTCGAGCTGATCCGGAAGGAGTATCGTCGGAAGATCGCCCCCCTTCACCCCGACAGGCACGCCATGTCGGACGAGGAGACCAGAAGGGATGCCGAGGAGAGGGCCAAGGTGCTCAACAGGGCATACAACACGCTGAAGCATTCCCAGGAAAGACGTCTCTATGACATCGCCATGGGCTTTACCAACTATTAAAATCCGGGTAATAGCAAAGGAATCAACATTTTCGGAGAGAGATTGTTCGAATTTCGTCCTATAAACTATATATATGCTCGAAGGCGTTATTCATCTGCAGGCATTCCCTTTGAAAATATCGGGAGTCGCGGAGAAATATGAGAACAACAAATGTGTTTGCGGGGGTACTCATCGTTCTGATGTGCCTAGCCGTGCTCATCCCCGCCTCTTCCTCCGGGGAAGCCCGGGAGATAGTGGTGAAGGGCGTCAGCGATACGGGGGTGGATCTCAACAACGACAATATACTGGACCGTCTCGCAATCACGATGCAGGTCCACGTGAAGGTCGCGGGGACGTACACGGTGTACGGCATTATAAAGACCATCGATACCGATCCCATCGCCACGTCCAATGCCACGGACCTTCAGGAGGGGAACGGCCAGATGGTCCTGGAGTTTACAGGTGAGACACTCTACGAGTCGGGCATGGACGGTCCGTATGTGGTGGACCTGCGGATCACCGGCGGCGAGGCCATGGTTCCCTACAGCTACACCACCGGGCAGTACGTCGTGAAGGACTTCGACCAGGAAAGCGAATCTCCATCGCCCATGATAACCATGGGGAACGAGAACCTGACCCTTGAGTTCCCGTCGGTGATGCACGTGCCGAAGATAACTTTCTATCCCACACTGAAGCGCCAGGATTATCACTTCGAGGTCAGCTTCGAGAGCCTCCTGGGTTTTTCCGATGACGGCGACGGCGTCTACACAGACGCAGACGAGGTGCTTGTCCACGGAGATCTGAGACAGAGCATCTGGGATGAGTCCATATACCAGGAGGGCGGCGTTCTGCGTCTGACCTTCGAGAACACCATCGACCTGTGGGACGTGAAGGCGAGCAATCCAGTGGGAATGTGCAGTGTAAAGTTCATATTCAATACCAACGTGGAAGGCACCTACAAGAAGTTCGACATCGACTACCGCTTTTCCGGAACCTTCCCGGGCGTGGATTACTTCACGCTTGAGCACACGCTCGAGGACCTGTCCGGAAAGACCCGTTTCAACGTGGGCAGCGTAAACGGGGAGCCCAGGATACAGTTCATAAACGGCGGCGACGAGATGATGGCGTACTACCAGTGGGTGGACGTGGCTGCCAGCTACGGGGATAAGGGCGAGGAAACGATAGCGCTCAACTATTCGACGGAAACGGAGAGAGGGGTTATGACGCTGTACGTGTGCTACCCCTACGAGGAGGGCTCCGAAAGGATACTCCACGATCCCATACTGGGCATAAAGGAGTGGTTCGTGAGCGGTGTGAAGGAAGACCCCGACGGGGCAGATCACAGCATCATTTCATTCCTTGGCTCGCTGGTCCTAGGCGGACTTTTCATCGGGTATACTATCCATTCGAGGCGGAAGAGGGGATGAACGGGTAAGGGCGGGTACGCGTTTCTAGTACTATGCACGAGCTATGTGAACCTGGGTTTTCATCAGTGCAATCATACGAACAAGTCTGATCTCATCCATGAGATCAACCTTCCGCAGATAGGAAATATTTTATAACACGGCAATCCCCGTACCAATCCGCTATAATACTCCGATGTCCGATGACCATTTTCAGTGGTCGAGGTACATGATCGACAAGAATCATCGGCTTGGAAGGTTTATTTTACTGTCAGTACTCATCGTCCTCACCCTTCCCTCAATCCCTGCGGCCCCGGCATCGTCCCAACCCGTTACAATCCGGCTGGACGAGGCTGAAAGAACAGCGCATGTCGGCCCCGGCGACAACGGGACGGTCGTCTTCCACGGGATCGTCCAGAACGAATTGGTGGGACCGGGACAGAGCCTGCAGACGCTCGAGGTCACCCTGCAGGCGGATGCCGGTGACTGGTCGGCCGCGGTAACGCCGGAGATAATGATATTCAAACCGGATGAACATGAAAAATCGTTCACCGCAACGGTACGTGTTCCCCCGGGGACGGACGTGAACGAAACAGGACGGGTCGATATAAACGGGAAATACCGGTACAAACCCGGCATCCAGGAGGTGAACATACACGGGGCGAGTGCGATAATCCCCATAGCCCCCTACTGTTCGATGAACCTGAGCTGCCAGCATCCGGAAAAAGGCGGCAGGCCCGGCGATACCGTCCGTTACGAGATTGCGATCGCGAATGACGGTAATGGAGACGAGAGGTTCAACATCTCCATGGACATCCTGGAAGCAACGTCGGGATCGGCCGAGCATCCATGTGTGTGGGAACACAGCCGGTATATCGTATCTGTCGAAAGAGGGAAGGATGCCATTGCCTACGTTAATCTTACACTTGTACGAAACGCCCCACCGGGCATATGCAGCATAGAGGTGCGTGCGTCCTCCCTGGTGCAGGAGGAGAGGGGCAGTACGGCGGAGGAGACGTTTGTGCTCACCCTGATCGTGAAGGAGAGAAACGATGTAGGGAGCAACGTTGGATGGTATGTTCTTGGAGGCGCGGGTATTTTATCGTTGGTGTTGGTCATGGGAGGGATCATGATAGCGAGACGGAGGGGACGGATGCAGAGGCTAGGATTGCGAACAAATGTCCGGTCTAAATGAAGACCGGGATGCTTTGACGGCGGAACCGCGTGACATAGGTCTGATGTTGGGTAGTACCGGAGATGAGATCGGGAGAATGCGGCTCGAGTTTCCCTACCTTATATCCTCCAGAAGGGTCATCTCGAAGTCGCCGGTGCTCTTGTAGAGGAGCCTTCTCGCCACCACCACGTACCTTCCGAACCTCGACTCGAAGATGGGCTGCCCCTTGCCCAGCTCCTCCTCGAGCTCCAGGAACTGCTCGAACTCGAGCTTTCCTTTGATCATGAACTCGGCGGATTTTCGGCCCAGGTCCGCGAGATCGTCCCCCTCCACGCCGTCCTCAATGACCCGGGAGTAATGCCTTTCAACGAGCTTGTCTATGGCGCAGTCCTTCAGATGAAAATCTCCTATCTTCGCGTCTATTGTATCACCTTCCTCAAATCATATGGCGTGCTAGATGCACGGGACGGTTGAAATATACGTGGTAATATTGGGAGGTTGATATTTATGTATAACGATGAAATATGGATATTTCGAATTGATAACGGTCATGAAATGATAGAATCATACTTATTCAATTTAATCAGGCGGATTGTCCTCAATCCCATCATTCACTTTTTTCTTTCATCCCTTCCACCCGTCCCAACTCATCCTCCTCCCGCAACCTCGCGTCCTCCTTTTTTCTCCTGACCACAACGTGCATCACGACGATCACCAGGACGACGACCACGCACGCCACCGCGATCCCCGCCCAGACGTATCCCATCCCACCGTCGCCCTTCGTCCCATCGCCGTCCCCGCCGCCACCATCATCATCTCCACCTCCCGTTTCTCCGGACCCGACCATGACGGCCATAGTACCCCACGCCGATCTGCCCGCCGCGTCCGTCACGGTAAGGCGCACTGTGTAATTCCCGGCAGTCCCGAACCGGAAGGACACGGTTTCGCCGTAGAGCGTAACCTCGTTTCCCCCGTATGTGAACGTCCAGGTCCAGTTCACGATGCCGACGTTGTCGGTGCAGTTCGCACCCCGTAGATACACCGTGGAGTTGACGGCGGTCTTCATCCGTCCGTTGAGCTGCACCACGGGCGCCTCGGTATCGAGTACCGTTACGTTCAGAGAATCGGTTGCGGAATTGCCGGACTCGTCGGTAACGGTCATGGTTATGTTGTATATGCCGGGAATGTCGAAGGTGAATATCGGCAGGGATGACATCTCGATGGAATGGTACAGAAGTTGGTCGGAGCCGTCGTATGTGAACGTCCACGTCCAGTTTTTGATGGCGGTGTTATCGGTGCTTTTCTGGTGGAAGAAGAACTCGACGTATTCGCCCTGGTTGATCCGGATGTCGGGACCGGCGTCAGCGATGGGCGGTGTGATGTCGAGGACGGTGATGTTGAGGATCTCGGTGTTCCAGTTCCCTTCAGCGTCGGTAACGTTCAGGACTACGGCGTATTGTGCCACGTCATCGAATCGAAACTCGGTTTCCACGCCGTACAGGAAAACCGGTTCTTGCCGATATGTGAAGGACCAGGTGTAATTCACTATCGCCACGTTGTCACTGCTGTATCTACCGTTAAAATGGGCTATCTCATGTTGATCGACGAGAATGTCGTTTCCCGGTTGAGCGATAGGGCTTGTGGAGTCTCTTACAGTAAGGAGCACGTGGTCTATTGCCCCAAAGCCTCTCTCATCCGAAATTTTCAGTGTAACGTTGTACATTCCGACATCATCGAATATAACACAAGGAGAACAGCCATAGAGATAGATGTCCTCTTGATCATATGTGAAGTTCCAGGTATAATTAACGATACCCAGATTGTCACGACTCGCGGAACCATTGAACTGATAACATATTCCCTGGTCAATAACATCGTCATTTCCGGCATGGGCAACTGGCGGCTCTGTATCCAACACCGTTACAATGACAGTATCATCATCTGTATGACCCCGACTATTCACAACCGTGAGCGTAATGACATATGCGCCCGCGCTGTGAAACATGAATTCGGGTTCGTTGCCGAAAAGGGTGATGTTCGAACCATTGTAGAAGAACGACCAACTGTAATTGACTATCGGGTACAGGACATCTGAACTGTTCGAAGCCCTGAATTGAACCGATTCATGCTGTTCGATAGTAACATCGCCACCTGCATCTGCCTCGATGGATTCGAAATCCACCGGCGTGCGGATATCCACGGGCTCCACCAGTGGGTATGGGTCCGAGGAATTGGCGGTTCCGGCTATTTCATAGGGCGTGTTCCAGACTTTCCCATCATTTGTCGCACCTAAATATTTTTCCTCGTAATCGCTCCAGTAATTTCCCTCTCCATTTCCGTCGTGCCAGGTGTTGTTGATACCATCGTCGGATATCTCATACTGACCATCCTGTTTTATGAAATTATTATGATGGAAAATTGTATTATTCCCCCGATAATAGGAGTTCCACGTATTCGTTTCTATGCTATTATATAATATTGAGTTGTTATCTACATTCCAAGACAGTCCAATTTTTGAATCATGATTGCAGATGATGTTATTATTCGAATTTTCCTCTACCGATATCCATCTTAAATATGTGTTATTTTGTAGAAAATTTTTATCAGCTTTTCGAAGTGTGATACCGGCCCAACTTTCATTACATACATTATTCCTGATTACGTTTCTTGATGAGGATTCCAATAATACCGAGCTTCCTTCAGTATGATCAAGTATGTTATTTTCAATGATATTCATCCTTGAAGAATGAACTCTGATTCCATGACCTTCACAAGAACCATCCACGCCTACATTATCATTGCAAGTATTGTTGTTTATTTTGTTTCGATTCGACCTAAAAATGTAAATCCCATGACCAGTTGCCCCCCAGCCACTGTAGTAATCTTCTCCATGGCCGTTACATTCATTATGTGTGATTATGCAATCATTGCAATTGATCAGACATATTCCATATTGATCAGTATATCTCTCGTACTGCTCACCACAGTTACATCTATTCATGGTAAAGGTACAGTTATTGGAATTCGATCCGTATATTCCGCTCTCCAGTCGGGGTGCGGCGGTAATATTATGGACACATACATAATCTGCATTTTCGAGAGATATTCCCCGATTACCGTAATATCCGCATACATAGAAATTGGATATGTTGACATGATCCGACCGAACGGTGACCGTCGATTCTATAATCGTGTTTTCATTACTTTCTCCGATCAGATCGACCGGTATGGTTATGGCGAGATCTCGTTCATTATATCTGCCTGCATTGACGTAGATGGTATCTCCCGGATCCGCATTGGAAAGGGCGATCCTTATGCTGGTGTAATCCCCACCACCTCCCGCATCCACCACGATGATCCTCCTCCCGGCCCTCGCACTCGTTACTTCACCCCCATCGGACGTGGACTCCCCCATCATCGGCAGGCAGCACAGCACCACGAGGAAGGCGGCAACGAGGCAGCCGAGCCTAATCATTCTCGCCCCTCCATTTCGATTCACCCGAGTTCATGATGACGAATACGTCTCGTTTACACATTTAATACACCTTGAACTATCCCATGTCCCCGGTATTATATAATATTTCTAGCACAATAGCTTCCACGTACCGGCTCTTTGCGGGCAATGGTGATGGATCGTAATGCTCCTACTGGCTCAGATACCCCTGCGCCGTGCATACCGGGCACTGCACCACCAGCGGCCTTTGGGCATCCGTCACCTCGTAGTTCGCCCCGCAGCTGTGGCATTCTATCACAACGGGACCGGGAGCCGCCGGTGCCTCCGGGGGCGTTGGCGGTGACGGGGCGGGGGCCGGTGATGGCGCAGGTACGGGAGCAGGCATGGGAGCTGCGGGCGGTGTTTCCGGATATGGTGCCGGTGGCGGCATTGGTCCCGGTCCGGGCACGGGCCCGGCCGGTGCATCCGCACCGAGCACATCCGGATAAGGTGGCAGAGCAGCTCCGGGAGCGGACCCTGTCGGCACATCCTGGTACGGCACGGGAGGCTCGGCCGCCAACGGGACCGTGGGCTCCTGCATGCCGGGCATTGCCTCCGGCACGCCGCCTGGCGGCTGGGAGAAATCGAAGCTCAGCAACTGTTCCAGCGGGTCCATCGCCGGTTCCGAGTCGGTCAGGTCGAGGGGGAACTCAGGCTGAGGCGCTGTTGTGGCCTCCTGTGCCATGATATCCTCCGCCGGTGCCGCTGGCAGGGCCAGCCGTCCCAGCTCCTGCACTCCCGCCTCTGTGGTGAACGACGGAAGACTGTACAACCCCTCTATACCCGTATCGCCGCCCATCGGCGGAAGGGCAGCTGGCTGGGCGGTACTCGGATACGCCTGTGCGGGCCCCTGGTACGATGCCTGTCCTCCCATGGGGCCGGGCGGCAGCGCGAGCAGCCCCAGCGGTCCCGGGGACGCTCCAGGATAGGTGGGTGCGAGTCCGCCGTACGGGTACTGCGGTCCTCCTCCGTATGCGTCTCCCCTGTACCCCCCGGCCTGTGGGCCCTGGGAATAGGGCTGAGTTGCGTGGGGTGCGTGGTAGCCCTGCTGATACGGATGAACCGGGGGGACCCGTGCCATTGCCGCAGCTTTTTTCCTGTCGTCGTCCTCTTCCCTCTTTTTCCTTCGCCTCCTGGCGACCAGGAGGACTACGAGTATGATAAGTATCAGGAACAGTGCGGCAATACCGAGGATTAACCACAGGAGAGAGCCATCCTCGGAAGCCTTCGAGAAGGGAGAGATGATGGCAGGTCCGTCATCATCGTCATCGTCTTCGGTTCCTCCACCGCCTTTCTTCTCCCCGATTAATATGTTCACCTTCTCCGACTCGTTGAAGCCCAGGCCGTCATTGACATAGAGCGTCACGACATGCGGGCCGGTAAAGTTCGCCAACCCCTCCGCATGCGAACCCTGGTAGGTGGCCATTTTTCTCTTCGTTGTCTTGTTCGTCACCACCCAGTAATAGCTCAGATCGTCCGCGTCGGGGTCCAGGGTCCCCGTGGCATTGAATGTGATGGCTTCCCCCTTGGTGAAGGTCCACCCTTCCACCGGGCTCTCTATGGCGGGCTCCGGGGGCGAGTTGATGAACACCAGAACCGGTTCCGAATATGCATAGCCATTTCCAACCGCGTCCCTTGCGCGCCAGCGGATGTGATTGTGATGCCCCGGCTCGAACACCATCTCCCCCAGTATCTCCATCTGTTCCCGCACCGAGGGATTCACGTGCGGCGTCCAGTTCTGGAACAGCTTCACATCATCCCCCCAGTGTGAGATGGCGTATTCCACCGTCTTTCCGTCCACGCCGCTGCCCCCCGTGTCCAGGATGGTTATACCGCACATCACGGTGTTCTCCGTGTATACTTCGTCGGCAAAGGGAAGTGGGTCCGCGAATGTTACAGGGGTGGAATCCACCCGGATGTTCCTTACCGGGCTCACCACCGGCCCGTTCTCGGACAGGTCGGCGACGCGCCATCTCACGCCGTTCTCCGCCCCCTCGCTCACCGTTATCTCGACGCTGGCCGAAACCTTCTCCGGGTTATCGGCGATGCCTCTATCGATCACCTCGACATCCATTCCATCGCTGCTCCAGGGTGAGAACGTCCCCCCGTGCTTTCTGACAGAGTACTGGATGCTGTCCGTGTCGATACCGAAACCGTCGGTATCGCTGAACTGTGCGGTTGCCGTTATGGTTGTCGTGTTGAACCATTCGTTCTCGTCCGGCGTGAGATCGAAGACAGACGGCGGTGTCGTATCGATGTTGAAACGGAAATGCGAATCGTTGCCCCACTGGTCGTAAACGTCGCATGGGGTGATGTGGAAGTACCACGAGCCGTCGCCCAATCCCGTGAAATCGCCGGGAGCGGTCCCGGTGGCGTCCCCGTTCTGGGTGTAGATAACCTTCGTCGCCGAATAATAAAAAAATTCATCGAAGGTGTAGGAATATCCCTTTATACCGGTTATCTCGGGGGGCAGCTCCCACTGGAACACGGGATCGGTGCTGTTGTAATACATTTCCGGGTCCGGGTGCGTCGGTGACGATATATTCATATCCCCCGGTCCCCTCAGATCGAGGTAGATTGAGTCGTTGTAGATGTCGGATTCGATCCCCGCCCTGTCCCTGAACTGTACTCCTATCGTCTTGAGCCCGTCGGCGTTGGAGAGTGCTGTTCCCTTCTCCGTACCGTAAGCCTCCCAGGGACCCGGCGTCCCCTGATCGTTTATAAGCCTCATGTCCGCCACGCCGGAGCCGTTGTCCGTGGCATTGAGGGCGATGTCGACGAGGTTCTCGTTCACCGAGTGGGCACCCTCCTCGATCACAATGGAGCCGATCGGTTTCGTGAAGTCGATCTTCATCTTTTTCAGCATTGACCAGTTCCCGGCGGCGTGCATGGAGTCCTTAGTCCTAACCCTCCAGAAGTAGGTCCCGTCGGAGAGCGGTTCCGCAACCGTGTGCTTTGACTGCGACGAGTCGGTCCAGGTAGTGTTGTACGCCTGGACTATCATTTCCGCATCCTCGTATATCTCAACCATGTAGTACAATTGATGATCACCCACATCGGGATCGGTGAAGTTCCACCGGAGCGTGGGCGTGGGAGTGCCCTGCCATGCATCGGACGGCGGGGCGGAGGGCTCGGGGTCGTCCACCAGGTCGTATTCTATCTCGATCCTGTCGATGTAGGGCGTTATCTCGGGGTCGTCGGTGGTCAGGGTGGCGTTCCACATCAGCTGTGCCCCGATGTGCTCGAATATAATCTTCGTTCCGTTCTGCGCCCGCACCCAGTGCTTGCCGTCGGCAGTGAGGTTGTAGACGATTTCCGTGCCCTGGGGCTTGTTCTCGTACCAGAAAACGCGTGCGGCTCCGACAGCATCGGCCGTTTCCGTCACCACCTTCGATTGGACGTAGGAGAGATTGCTCTTTATGCCGGTGGAGCCGAATCTGATATCGTCTATCCCCACCTCGTCGCCGCCGTTGTTGGGTATGTTCCAGGTAACCGACCTTATGGAGTTCACCCCCCCGTCGGTGACGCCCATGAACACCATGTTGTTCCTCTGGTAGTTGTTGTTGGGCGCCGTGGCGGTGGCGATGAGGTTACCACCCCCCTGGGGACCCGAATATCCCTTGAGGATCACGTTGCCACCGGTGAACTTGTCCACCACCATGAAACCGACCCCGGACTGGCCGCTGTTGAAGTCCATTGTGAAGGCGCTGTTGGGTCGTATGCTGGTGAGCATCCGGGAAGCCTGATGCGGCCCCTCGCCCTGGATGGCCCCTCCCTGGTTCCCCTGTCCGGGCCCCGCGCTGTGGGCAACATTGCCGGATGTGCAGGTCATGGAGATGAGCCCTATGCCTGCATAATGGTTCTGCTGCAGCTGACCGATGGGATGCGTTTCGAAGTTGGCCATGGTGTTGATGAATATGGATCCCATGGCGGTATTGAAATTGGCCAGGGACACGTGTCCGGCGGGTGAACCTCCGGCCCCTCCGGCTCCCGAGAGCAGTACCCTTCCCTGGAACGTGTCCACTGCCGCAGTGGTGTTGCCGAGGTCCACGAGGTCCATAGTATCGAAATCCTCGACGAAGCGGTTGGCAAAGCGCGTGGCCTGTGATTGTCCGTGCTGCCCGGAGGAAAGGGCCGTGGTCCTGCATCCCACCGAACCTGTCCCCTCCCTCCGCTCAAAGGATATGGTCAGCGAACTGGCCAGAAGGCCAATGATGATGGCCATGGCAAATATGTCCCGATGCATTTCCTTCATGAGCGTGATGATACCCCCGGCATGGAAAAGGCCGGTTCGGCCGTTGATTTTATCCTGATGTGGCTGACAATATATCGGTACAATGATTATAAAGTTACGCTCTCTCATGTTGACGTGTAAAGCCGTCCCATTCTGGTACGTCTTTACATTTTGCCAACGGTGCGAACTTGTTTTGCAGCTTGACAATGTGCGCGGTATCTTGTGGCCTGTAGATTTCGCCTGCGAAATCGAAGGCTCAGTTGAGCCCGAAGGGGTCAATGGAATGAAATGCGAGCCCGCAGGCACATCCGTAGGGTAACGCCCTTAGGATGCAGGGGAATAAATGCCCCGGAGTAACACGGGCATCTATCTGATACAACACAGTGTAACGGGCGCCCGCAGGGATCGGGATGTTTCCAAGGGTCGATAACGCTGAATACGAAGACGGTCACTATGTTCCCGTCATCACGATAAGGGCAGAAACGTGACATGGACAGGATCTCTTAACATTAAAGAAGGATTGATCGTCTTGATGCAAGGAACCTGGCCCATCTACTAAGAACTGGTTTTCTTCCGGAGTTCTATTTCCAACCGACAGAGAGCATGTTATATCTTAATTGGTATAAGGGCTCTACATTTCGTTCCGTCGTGTCATAATGCAACCGCGCCCTTGAGGATGTTACCCCTGCGGCCCACAGCGTACACCATATACATTCATTTCCTCCGATTGTCGGGTCCCCTTTACCATGAAGATTGAGCATCTCCATATCTTTATTGTCGGTTGCGAGGCTCAGCCCCATGGAGATTTTTCCTAAACAGGGTCGATCCATCGATAGTGACGGATGCAAGAACAATCTCAATCTCCTCTATTCCTCCTCACGTCCACCGCCCTCACCAGGTCGTTTCGGCTCCCCTTCCCCGCTCCCGTTTGGCTTCTCGGCCACCTCTACGGTCTTGCCCTCTTCTTCCTTCTTCCTGCCCTTGACCCGGTAATAGATGAGCGGGTGGTTCATCCAGGGCTGCCTGCAAAGAGAGTCCGGCGAGTGGCATATGCCGTTGGTCTTGAGGGGACCGCAGCCCGGTGGAGTGTATCGAGTTCCGGATATGTCCCCCTTTATGTGCTCCAGCTGATACCTTGCAAGCGAGGCGTCGAAATCCGGTGACTGGGAGAAAACGGAAACGACGTTGTCCATTCCAAGGCCGATGTGGAACAGAAATGCGGCCATGAAGAACCTTGCCTCGTGGGAGAGGTTGATATTCGCCTGGATCTGGGAGATGAGATGCCTGAGGCACGGGGGAAGCCTCTCCGGCGAGTACTCGCCGAAATCATCCTCCCTGAACCGTTCCTTCAGCTCCTCGCATTTCCTCATCAGTTCCGACGCTGCATCCCGGAACGATTCCTCGATGAAGGGCGTTACCGGGAGGGGCAGTTCCGCCAGTATCTTCCCCCGGATCACCTCCTCCAGCAGACGGATCAGGTTCTTCTTCGACAGGGCAACGTAACCCCCTGCAAGTTCCCGGTTCACCATCTTCCACTCCGGGGAGGTGAAGGAAGAGGCGCCGCGCAGGTAATCGGAGAAATGGACGAAAACTTCTGTTTCCCGTGAGAACACAGTACCCTTCATCCCCTCCCTTATATCGCCGGGCAGGCTTCCCTTCTTGTAAACGTGAGTCATACCTACGTCCCTGGAAACGTTGATGATGAAGTCGAGTTCCTCTCCTTCGAGCCGGGAGCCAGCCGATTTCGCCTCGGCGAGCGCGTACCTTGCAACGAGGAAACTGTCGCCCACGACGGATACGAGCATGCGTGCCAGGGGGTAGGAGAGCATCTCATCTCTCACGGATTCATCGTCGAGAAGGATGGGCGTGGGAAGCGCCGCATCGGCCAGGGCGCCGTGAACCCTCCTTGCGGCCCGGTCCCTGACGTCGGAGAACAGGGGAGCTGTCAGGATCTTTTCCAGGAGTGGAGATTCGCGGGAGATGAATTCCCTGGCGGCACGGAGAAAGGGATATCTTGCCAGGGACCGGGGGATCATCGCATCCCTCTTAGAACCTGACCCAGGCATCCTCCGGTATGGTCTCATAGAGCTTCGACATTGGATCGTTCTTCTTGGATACCGCCATCTTCCTGTCGGGGTCTGCGAGCTCGAAGACCTTGTCCTTCTTGAAAAGCCAGTAATGTATTCGCCAGTCCCTGCCGTCGAATAGAGTGGTCTCCTCCCTTGCCGTTACCATGAGGCCGTTGTCCTCCATCATGTAGAACAGGTCGCGGTCGTCCGGTTGGAGAACGTTATCGATGATCCGGTCGCTGTAGCCGAAGAAGTTCAGGACATGCTGGGCCATGTCCACGGCCTCCTCCTTGGACATGTTGTACTCGCCCATGCTGTTGATGATAGCCTCGCTGAGATGCTCTACCGTAAGAATGTTCATATCCATGTCACATACCACTAGGATTTCGTTTAGAAAAAATATAATATCAATACGCAAACTTGCACACTTTCTTCCTGTGTGTTAGATATGCAAAGCCGGACTATATTAATATTATGCCACAATTTTAGCATGTAGTGAAAGCTACGTCTTTTTGTTGATAAATCGTTGGCTGTAACCGAAGAAGGTGCATATCGTCAACGCTGCGGATCTTGAAACATAATAGATGTCTCTATTCCTGTCAGGACGTGACCTGACGGGTTTCGAAGAAAATAAGAAGCCTTTCGAGTAACGCCTCGAAAGGGTCAGATGTATCTCTGATACACAAGGATTTACGGCTTGACAATGTTCGCGGAATCGCAGTCCCGAAGGGGCGATACCACTGAATATAATAAGATGAAACTGTATATATAATAAGAAAGAAAATATTCTGAAAAGTCCTTTCTCCCAAGCGGCATCTGGGGAATCGAAGGGTGGTGAGTCTTCCATGGAAACGCATCAGGTCCAGAAGCACGGCATATTAGCCATTGCGCTGTCGATAGTGATCTTAGTAACGTCCCTTTACCCGGTCATCTCTGTACGCTCGGATGCCCGGGAGCAATACACCCTTCCCCCCGGCACCGGCTCCAGGAGTTCGTATGAGCCGGAGATACTGAACTTCACCCTCCGGGATCACGACGATTTCGAGGAGTTCATGGAGAGCTCCGAGAACCTGACGCTCCTTGTGGACGATGAGAAAGGCGCGATGAGGCTTTCGACGGGTCTTCCCGACATCACGATAAACGGTTTCTACAACGGTTCCGGGCAGTTCTACTGCGAGAGGATGACGGTGAAACCCGGTGCCAACTGGGTTCCGGGAGAGGGCGATACGCTGGAGATATACGCCAGGCACTTCGATATGGAGTCCGGTAGCACGATAGACATGACCGGGAAGGGGAGCAATCCGCTGGGAGGCGCGGACCCGGGACAGAACTCCGAGTCCACGGGAGGAGGGGGAGGAGGAGGAGGAGGTTACGGAAATTCCGGCGGGGATGGCGGCAACGGCGGAAGGGACGGGTCACGTGGAGGCGCCGGGAGCGACGGGTTCGGAGCGGCGGAGACATTCGAGATATCCCCGGGGGGCAGCGGCGGAAAGGGAGGGAACAGCCAGAGTTACTCCGGGGGCGAGGGAGGTCCCGGGGGAGGAGTGGTGAAGATAATCGCCGAGAACGTCTATCTGAACGGCAGCATTGTCACATCCGGGGCATTGGGAAGCTTCTCCCAGTCGACCTCGGGGGGATGGAACCAGGATACCGGCGGAGGAGGCGGAGGGGGCGGCGGGGTCG
>CAYRFL010000087.1:0-18074 GCA_964423515.1 uncultured archaeon | reverse complement strand
GGTGGAGGAGGGGGCCACCATGGTCAGGATCGGGACGGCGATACTGGGGGAGAGAAGGAGAAGATAGGAAGGGCTGCAGGAATACTGTTCAGGTATAAACACCATTGACAATATGCGCTGTCAGAACGATAATCGATAGTGTGTCCTCTGAAGAAAATCGACACCAAGAATAACGTCTATGCCCTCGTCTATTTCAAAGAACCTATCCGTCACCCCTACGAGCAGGTCGGCCTTGACCTTCGCCCACCTGTCAAAGACCCTCACTCTCGTTGTTTTGAGCATCACGGTCTCCGACGTAACGGTAGCGGCTTCCGATTCCCCATCGAATTCGCATCCCAATCGCGCAGCAATCGCCATACTGATGATCGTTTCATCTGCACCGGTATCGATTATTCCCACCACATCGACGTGATTTTCGATATTTGATAACTCGATCGGTCTGTAGACTATACCCATCCTAACCACCCACCTTTTTCGACGTGATGATCTCGAATAATCGGTCCCTGGTTCGATAATCGTGCAGGTCTCCCTTGACTACCACATACCCTTGGTCATAAATGATCTCAAAGACAGGACCATATAGATCCACGATGTTCTTCTTGATCGTGCTGAAATCCCTGGCTGCTTTGAATTTCATACTTCTAATTTCAATACTGCGATGGACCATATGGATCACCCGAGTCCAATAAATATATTCTTTTCAAGTATTAATAGATTCCTGACCGAACGGCTCCGCGAGTGCATGGAGGAACAGAGGGAAAGGAGCGGAAGGGCCCTGCAGGAGCTATCCATGGGCATATCGGGCGACATCCGGTTGGGTCAAAATATTTTTCGAAACAGCCCGAAACCCAAACACAGCATCACAAATATGGCCCCGACGAGCGGCGAAAGGGAAACGAAAGCATAGAATGCTATTATCCCCACGAAGAAGAAATAGACGAAGATGTTCCAGTCCAGTATCTTGTAGCCATCCAGACCCAGGAACCGGATGGGCAGGAGATTGAATCCACCGAAGATCGTGTTTATCAGAAATCCGTAGTATATGATTGTCCACCACACGATTGTTCCCACTCCAAGCCCATCAGCGTAGGTTATTTCAGAGAGATTTATATCATGTCCAGCAACCCGGTAGAATCGGGATATGAGGATGGCACCATAGAAAAGAGTAGCCCAAGCGGTGTTGATAGCTGGTCCCGACAGCGATGTAATACCATTCTCCTTCCGGTTGAGCCGACCGTGGATGATTACAGCGCCTGGAGCTGCGATTATGAAACCGAAAAGCGAAACAACGAGGGCCATGAACAATCCCGACTTGCTGTGGCGGAACTCCGCCCAGTATCCCATCTTCTGGGCCGCGAACTTGTGTCCCATCTCATGGGTCAGAAATCCGGTTATCACCGAAACGAAGGCGGCTACTCCAATATATAGGATGTAGGGCCACTGGAAGAGTTCCCTTAGCCCAGCATAAATCCCTCCGTGAAAGAATATCATGAAGGCCATGATCAGCACGACGGTCGCGTATAACAAATGTCTCTTCTCCGTATCCGAGAATCGAAAGGTGGGATTGGAATGGCCCATGCCCGGCCTTCCCCCGACCTCATGGGGACCCCTGATCCTAGCGCCCCTGAAGGGATCTATCTCGAGCACGATCTTCTTTTTGAAGCTGTAGGTCCTCCCGGGCTCGCTTTGATTGAAACTTCTCACCCTTCCGCGGCTCCTTTTATCCACTCCGCCCCGGTGGAAGTCCGAAGGCTCGCTGTCAAGCCACTCCCCCTCGATATACTCTCCCTCTTCCTCGTCGTAATACTTTCTCGGCAAATCCCGTTCCTCCAATTTGGCCCGCGTCATTTGCTTCATCGGGCGTTGCATGAGTCGTTGAGCTAGAACGTATTAATGATACTTTATACTTAAGTCAAGAAAATCATGAGACCCCATCTATCCAATCTGCTTCCCGAGTCGTTTTATTCATTCCCTAGGCCGGTGGGGGTACGGGGGCATCCGGTGCTTCCGCGGGAGGTGTGGCCGGCATCGAGCTTTCCCCGGGCGTTTGCGGTAGTGTTTCCGGAGGCATTGTCGGTTCATTTCCCTCGGGTGCTGCCGGTCCCGGTGCAGGTGCTTGCGCAGGGGCCTGTACAGGCATGGCAGGTGCCTCCGGCGGCTGCTGGAGAGCGGGCGGTACACTACCCGGCTGGACCCCAACCTGCGGCTGGACTGTTGGCGGTATGCTCGGTGGGGTGGCCGGGCCATCCGCCGGTGGCTGCTGCGGCAGGGGAGACGCCAACGGATCGGCAACGGGTGCTACGACGGGTTGCTGAACCGGCAGCTCCACGGGCTGTTGAACTGGTAGCTCAAATGGTTGCTGCGCCGTTTGCTCCACGGGCTGTTGAACCGGCTGCTCGAATGGTTGTTGTGTGGGCTGCTCAAATGGTTGCTGTGCCGGCTGTTCCATGGGCTGTTGAACCGGCTGCCCCACCGGTTGTTGCACCGTTTGCTCGAATGGTTGTTGTGCGGGCTGCTCCATGGGCTGCTGGACCATCGGCCGATCCGCACCTTGTGCTGGGGGCATCGCCGCTTCGGGTCCCGGTGGAAGTGCCATTCTGTTGAGGTCCTGGGTTCCTGCCTCGCCGGTGAAGATGGGTAGCGAGTAGTTGACTGCCTGTCCGTCCTGCTGTGCCTGCATTCCCGCAGACGGAAGGGCTTCGGGTGCTGCTGTGGGCTGAGGGCCCTGTGCGGGGGGCAGCTGGAGTAACTGGGAATGCTGCGCCGGCGGCAGTTGCTGAGCCGGGGGCTGTCCGGCGTGTGGAGCTCCGTAGGGCGATTGTCGAAGGCGGTTTCCGGGTGCGTATCTCTGGTTTGGCATCGAATTGAAATGCTGTCCCTTGGCATACGGATGCGAAGCGGGGCCGCCGTAACCGTGCGGCGGGCCGAAGCCCTCCGGCGGAGCCGCCTGCTGCTGACGCTCCTCCTCCCTTTTCGAGCGCTTTCTCCTCCGGATCACCACCACAACTATGAGTATCAGCAGGAGGAGTATCACCGCACCCCCGATGATGCCCAGCAGCATGGTATCGCTCATGCCACCTCTGCCGCCGGTCTCCGTTCCATCCGTACCACCGCCGGTCTTCCCTTTCTTCTTAACTGTAAGATACATCTTCTTGCTGACATTGTGCTCGGTGCCGTCGTCAACGTAGAGTGTTATCATGTGCTTGCCCGGGGCCAGGGACCTTGTGAACGACGGGCTGAATCCGACCTCCAGGTTCGCCGTCAGGTTTGAGGTCCAGTAGAACGAAAGGTTGTCCCCGTCCGCGTCGAAGCTCTTGCTGGCGTCGAAGGTGACCATCTCGCCGCTCTCGTATTCCGCTCTGTCAGATGGATTCGAAATGATTATGGTCGGTTCCGAGTTTATCCATATCTCGATGGGATCCGTTATGGTAACCCCGGTTGCCAGCTTGTCCTCGGCCTTGAAACGAATGTAATTGTTCCTTCCCCAATCGAACTCGTGGCTCACTATGATAAGAGCGGTATTTCCCGTGGGGACGCTCGGGACCTTCTTCCACGAGCCAAACTTGTTCTCGGCCGGTCCGTCCTTGGACACCGAATACTCCACGGTTTCGGGATCGATCCCAATCCCGTCGTCATTCAGCGGAATGCTTATTACAACCTCCTCCTGAAGGAAGTAGCCATTCTCCGGTCCAAGGTATTTTCCATAATAGACCGGGGTAGTGTCTATCTTCAGGTTGAACTTCTTCGATTCTGCCAGGGGATTGGAAACGAGGTCGGTTGCCCTGAACATTATGTAATTATCCTTGCCTTCCGAGAAGTCGCCGGTAACGGTTATCTCGTAAACGCCTCCCTTCTTGGCCTTTATCTGCTCCTCTCCCGCCTTTTCCCACGAGCCGAACTTCGTGGGCCCCTGGGTCGATATGGAGTATTCCACGGAGGCGGGATCCACACCGCTTCCCTGGTCGGACAGGGTGATGGTGACGGTAATCTCATTTTCAGAATACCAGTCATTTACAGGTGTTATCGACTCACCGAAGTAGACCGGTGTGGTGTCGATCTTCACGTTGCAGGCGGCGGATTCCGAGAATCCGTTGCCCGACATGTCCCTAGCCCTCCACTTGATGTAGTTGTCCTCGCCTTCCTGAAAATTGAACTCCACCCGGGGATTGAGGCTCAATCCCGACTGGGGAAGGGAGGCGGGTGACCAGATGTTGAAACCCACTGGCCCCTCGAAGGACACGGAGTACTCAATGGCGTTCCCGTCCACCCCGGAACCCTCCGGATCCGTTATCAACACGGAGCATTCCACGTTGGTTTTATTATGCCAAAGACCGTCCTCGGGGAGCATCTCCGAGAATTGGGGCGGGCTCTGGTCCACGAGGATGTCGGAGTCCACCGACTGGCCCAGATTGCCCACCATGTCCTCGCACCAGACGTATACGGGTACTATCCCCTCCCAGAGATCGAGGATGACCACCTCAACCTCCTCGGTGAAGGTCCCGTTCCTGGTTCCCGCGTTGTCGGTGTGTGAATAGTAATATCCCTTGAGACCCGATTCATAGTCCAGGACCTCATCCCAGGTCACGTAGGTCTCGGGTTCGTTGGTGTATTCTGTCTGCTTGTCGTTGTAATTCCTGGCATGGCATAGGAGGTTCAGTGGCGGCAGGGGTGCCTCGGAATCTATCTTCACCTCGAACGTGAAGACCGACCTGCACGTTCCGGTTCCCGGAATGCTGCCAATCGTGATGGTGTACTCCTCCTCCAGGTCCAGGACGTTCCTCGTCGGGAACACGATATTCACCTCCTCCCCGGATGATTCGTTGTCCCAGAAGACATTTCCTTCCCTGTCGGTAATGTTAACGTCGAAGAACTCTTCCTGAGGGAACACCTCCTCGTCCCCGGTGTACTTGACCGTGAGGTTATCGAGGGTCAGGTTCTCTCCGGCCCTTACCCAGTCACCCTGCTGTAAAACGCTGCGCGTCTCTCTCCTGAGACGGGGGGTCCCAATGAACTCCATGTCCTTCTCAACCCTGAAGAGCCATGGGAACCGATCTATATCGAAATCACCGGTCCTGGCGCTGATATTGGTGTAGCAGTCCACGTGATTGTTGTGAGGAAATGTGAAATTGAACATCATTGTGAAATTGATGCGCCATTTCTCGACCTCGTCGTTCCAGGTCTCGCATTCGTCCAGCAGTAGCTCCACGTGATTATGCCGGTCCTGCTCCTCGAAGAACTCGCCCCTGGTCCAGTTGTAGCACAAGGTCGCGTTGGTGTGATTGTAATCCAGGTACAGCTTCAGCTCGGACGGATCGTTCAGGTCGTTCAGGGCCAGCACCTCCGTGGTGAGAGTGTACTTCTGATGCCTCGCATAGCAGATGGGTTCTTCCTTTACCGGCTTGTCGTCATCCCCGAGGATGACCGCGTTGTCCACGAATGCCACACCGATGTAGGGGGTCATCACTATCCAGTAGCGATAGCCAACGTTGTAGGTGGTTACCAGCTGGTGGTTCCTGTTGAACTTCTTCATCTGGTCCCTGCAGCCGTGGTAATAGTGCTTCCCGTCGTAGCACAGGCTGAAGTAGCTGCCTCCTCCGTGATTGAACTTGACGTCGGGATTGTTGAGATTGCCCCCGTTGAACTTGTCGACCTCCCACCCCCACCATTCGCTGGAGGATGCCACCCATACGTATCCGTTGCAAACCGAGAAACCGTACCCGTTGCGGTTCTGCCTGCCGAAGGATGGGATCGTGGTCTGGGAGATGCAAACACCGTTGAAGTTCGCCTTTACCACGGTGTTGGACCTGCATCCGTCCGACATGTAGTAGATGTACTCCCGGTCCACACCGAAGGTCTTTCCCTGCGGATTCTGGTTCAGGTTGATTGTGCCCTGCTGCCCGTTCTCGGTGGACCACCAGGCAACACCGGCCTGCCCTCCGCCCCAGCCCCATTGGCCCCCCTTTGCATAGAACTTCGTCCCGTCCGGCGATACCGCGGCTCCCCCCATCTGTTGGCATGTTGGTGGATTTATGTTGAGTACGAGCTGGGCGTTGGAACCGTCCTTGTTCATCCTGTAAACGCCGCGGTTGCCTTGGGAATACACATAGAGGTAGTCCCTGTCGAAAGCGGTCCTGGTGCCCTGGTGAAAACCATCTTCCGGGATCTCCTCGATCTTGCTTTCGGTGTCCCGGGACCACCGGGCATTTCGGGAAAAAAGGCCAGCGTAGGCAACGAATATCATACTTATAACTACAAAGAGCGCAACTGTCTTTCTCAATTCCATATGGTATCCCCCGTATGAGGAGTGTGGAAGGAGCGGAATGAACGGTCCCGTCATATTGTCAACGGTGCGAACTTCGAAGAAAATTCGAAGTTTGCAGCTTGACAATGTTCGCGGAATCGCGATCCCGAAGAGCCGATTCCGCTGAATTCTATGGGAGACGGGTTATTTAATTATTGTGCATTGATTTATTGTCCGCGCCTGGGTGATCCTTTTATAACCGTTAAAATACGTTCTTAAACGTCCGAATCCCGATTTTCACGTGGCCCGGTTCCACTGTAAGGATCGGAGCCAATCCGCGTTCAAAGAGACTCCACAAGGCCCTTGCTGCCGCAGTACGGACAGGCCACAATCACCGGTACCTGGCTAACCTCCGCCGAGTATGGATTGGCGCAGGAATGGCATTGCATTGTCATCGTCCTGGCCACCGGGGGCGGATCGTTATTCGGAGGAGAGGGCGGCGGTGCAGCCGCATTGGGTGGAATATCTGTAGAATTCGGTGATAGGGATGGAGAGACGTCCATTGATGGGGGATGCTCCGGAGCCGGAGCTGCGGGCGGTGATGCCTCGGGGGGCGGTGCGGCTCCCGGAGGCGGTACCGGAGGTATAGGAACATCCGCCGGCGGCAAGGGGCCCGGAGACGGAGATTCAGGGATTGGAGCCTTCATATGAGCCGCTTCCTCAGGCGTAGGAAAGGCCTCGTCCTCGGAGCCGAAAGCGGCCAGGAACGCCTCCAGTTCGGATAAGGAATCATCTCCTCCTCCAGGCACATCCCCTGCCGCCGGAGACGGGGTCGCAACCGTGTCCTCTGCCGGTGAACCGGGGATCGCTGCAGGACCGGATGCCGTCGGGGTTGCGGATTGAACGGGTATGGCCAGTTCCTGGACTAGTGAAGATTCGCTCGCGGGAGCATTCAAAGCAAGGAAGGGAATCTCCGATGGGGGGCCGGGGGTTCCGGGCCCAGGCTGACCAGAAGTAACAACTCCGGGGCTCACGGGTGCGGATTCCGGCGCAGGAGGCAGGGCCATAAGGTTTAGGTCCTGGGTCCCTTCCACGGTATCGAAGGCCGGGAGCACGTAGGGGATCTGGGCAGCCTGGGTCACCTCCGGCACGGGGCCACCGATACCCGCCTGGGCCGTTAGCGCCGGGAAAGGCAGGGCCGCCTGTGTCGGTCCGGGCAGCGGGCCGGGGGGAAGCAGCGGCCTTGCGGGAGGCATGCCGGAAGGATACGATCTGGCGGCACCAATATCGCCCTGCCCGTAGCTCTGGTATGGAGCTGCAGGGTAATCCTCGGGTCCGCCCGGCATGTAACTGCCGTCCCGATACGGGTGCACGGGCGGCCTGATCGCAGCATCCGCGGCGGCGGCTCCATTCTCCCCGCGTTCTTTCTTTTTCCGTCGGAGAACCAGTACGACGACCAGGACCAGGACCAGCAGGAAAACCACTATCGCGATCAATATATAGAGCCACAATCCCTCCCCTCCCGCGCTGCCGAACACTATGCCGGGTCCATCGCCACCTCCATTATCCGTCCGTTCCTCCTTTTTAGCAATATCTATCTTCACCGAAACGCTAACGTTGTTATCGTTTCCATCGTTCACATACAGAGTCACTGTGTGGTTCCCCGGGGCCGGCCTCACGCGGATGCTCCGGCCGTGGCCAAGCGTGCTGTTCTCACTGCGGTTGGAGGTCCAGTAGAACGACAGGGGATCTCCGTCAGCATCGAAGGAGTCGGAGGCATTCAGCTCGATCTCCGTTCCGAGGGGATACTCCAACCTGCCGGAGGGGATCGATATACCGGCCACGGGAACGGAATTGCACCACACGCGGAAGGAAGCGCTAACGTTGGGGCCGTTCCCCAGGATGTCGCTGGCCCTGAACCTTAGATAATTATCCTTCCCCCAATCTAGCTCGACGCTGAGGGATACCTGGATTGTGTTGCCGCTCCCTCCCATGGAGAGCTTCTTCCAGGGACCAAAACTTTCTTTCCGTACACCGTCCGTGGAAATGGAGTACTCCAAGGTCGTAGGGTCCACGCCGGCACCATGGTCCCTTGCGAGTATGAAGCATTCCACGCTTACGTCATCCAGGAACTCCTCCTCATCCGGGCTGAAATCCTCGAATAGCACCGGGGTCGTATCCACCTTGATGTTGAACTTGGACGAGCTGCCCCACGGATTTCCCGCCAGGTCCCGCCCCCTGAACATGACGAAATTGCCCTTTCCCTCGGGATAAACGTACGTGAAGGAGACGTCGTGCTCCCCGACCCCGCCCTCGCTGATGTTATCCCGTGAGATACCCCTCCACGGGCCGAAATCGCTCTCATCGGATCCCCGTATGGAAACACGGGCCTCCAGCGAATCCGGGTCCAGGCCGCTTCCCCGCTCGCTCACGCCGATGGAGAGTGACACCTTGCCATCGCTGTACCATTCCTTCCCGGGAATTACCTCGTCGGAGAACGCCACAGGGGTAGTGTCGATCCTTACGTTCACCATATCCGATTCGATATAATCGTTGCCCACGACGTCCCTGGCGCGCCATTTCACGTAATTGTCCTTACCCTCCTGAAAGGTGTACTCGACACTGGCCGTCATCACCTCGCCGTCCCCCATCACCAGGGCCGGTATCCACATGCTGAAATCGCTCTTGCCCCCCAGTGATACGGAAAACCCAATGCTGTCCCCGTCAACGCCCGAACCCCCGGGATCGGTGATGTTCAGGCTGCACAGGACGCTGCTGGTATTGTGCCAGGCTTCGTCCACGGGCAGGAGATCGCCGAACACGGGGCGGGTCAGATCGACGAGTATTCCGGAGGCGGCAGCCTCACCTATGTTGCCCACATTGTCCTCGCACCAGACGAACACGGGTGCCCACCCTTCATCGAGATCCTCCACGATCAACTCCTGATCGGTCACCAACGTGCCATTGTTCGTTCCGCCGTTATCGCTGCGGGAATGATAATAGCCCGCGAGGCCCGAGCCGTTGTCCCCGGCATCTCCCCATGTGACGTACATGCGGCGTTCGTTGGTGAAACGAGTCTCGCGTCCTGTGAAGCCCTCCGCATGACAGACCAGTTCGGGCGGGCATTGCGGTGCATCGGCGTCCACCTTCACCGGAAAGCTCAGATTTGTCTTGCATATCCCTCCCCCGGGAATGTTCACTATCCTCATCTCGTAGCTCTCGTTCGGCTCCGTGGTGTTCCTGGAACGTGTCTCGAATCGAACGGCTTTCCCGGACGATCCGTTGTCCCATACGGTCGTGCCGTCACCCGAGGTGAGCTTGACGTCGAAGTACTCATCGTCGGGATAGATGTCATCGGAGCCCTCGTAGATGACAAACGGCCCCTGGAACACCAATCCTTCGTCCCCCATTATCCAGTCACCCTCCGGGCTCAACGATCCCTGGTGCTCGGCGGTCGCCTTGAGATCTTCCACCAGCTCCATGTCGTTCTCCACCCTGAACAGCCAGGGAAAGAAGTCCAGGGCATGCTCTCCCTTGACGGAGGTGGTGTTGGTGAAGCAGTCCACCCATTCCTCGTGGGGAAAGGTAAAGTTCAATATGAATGTGAAGTTCAGGAACCACCGGTCCAAACCGTCATTGGTTATCTGGCATCTGTCCTGTAGCAGCTCGATATGCCC
The DNA here is from genome assembly GCA_964423515.1 of uncultured archaeon. GTDB lineage: Archaea > Thermoplasmatota > Penumbrarchaeia > JASLWR01 > JASLWR01 > CAYRFL01. The sequence continues at coordinate 8,156 of CAYRFL010000087.1, read as the reverse complement.
TTCCTGGTCCTGGAGCTTGAAGAACCTCTGCCTCGACCAGTTGTAGCAGAAGGTGGCGTTGGTGGTATTGTAATCCAGAAAGACGTTGACCTCGGCAACGTCGGTGAGGCTGTCCGTGGTGGTGACGTTGACGCCCAGTTCGTAGCTCTCGTGACGAGCATAACAGATGTTACCCTGCCCGGTGGGATTCCTGAGCTGAACGTCATCCACACCCGGTATGGACGACAGGCCCTCCATGGCCTCCCTGATCTCTTCCAGGGTCAGTTCCCTGCCGAATACGGCCACCTCGTCGATGATGCGGGCGACCTGGCATGCCCCGTCCACGTTGTCGCCGCCGATCACAATAACGGGGCTGTTCCTGTTGCTGTCACCACCGTTCCGGGGCGTCGTCGGGACGTTCTCCCTTCCGGTCACCTCCAGGTTGCCGTCGACGTATATCTTCAACTGGGACGGATTGCAGGTTATGGCGATGTGATGCCACTGGTTGTCTCCCACGTTGCTGTTGGAATTGGTATTGTAATTGCTGTCATCCTGGTCGCAGCCGCCCCAGAACCTTATCTGGGAGCCCGAAATCTGGAAGGTGTAGCCGTTTCGACGATTGCAGCATCCGCCAAGCATAACGAGGCCCGCATAGCCGTTTCCGTTGACCTTGATCCATGCCATGAATGTATAGCCGTTGGTCTGGTGAAGGTTGTCGTTGGGGTCTTCCAGCTTCACGTAGGCCTGCCAGTCAGCAGGGAAGGACATGGCGTATCTGCCCACCTTGGCGTCGTTGGTGAAGGATGCCTGTCCATTCAGTGTTCCGTCGTTCCCACCGGACGTGGACAGGTCCCTCGCGGTGTTGCCGTGACCCTCTTCGAAGTTGTAGTAGAGACAGTCGGCCTGAAGGCCGCGAAATCGATATTGCCCGGAAGGGGGCTGCACAGCATATGCATCCTCGACGCGGGCAGGATCCTGGATATCTCCCTCCTGGCGGTATCGAAGGAAGGGAGCCATGGAAAGATAGGCTGAACCGATCAGGAGTAGTATGAGGACCAGGGGAAGGAACCGTTTCGATACCGTACCGGACATATAATTGCACCCGTGCGTGAGAGAATGATACAGGAGGAATATTGTCAACGGTGAAAAGCTCGACAGAAGTCGAGGTTTCAGCTTGACAATGTGCGCAGAATCGCGGACCCGGAGGGCCGATTCTGCTTCATATAATATCGCTCCATCTGATAAATAGATGTTACGCGCTGATTTACTCGGCGGACATTCCATCCTGTGCGGTAGATATATTTAAATAAACTGTAAAGCCTTACATTATCGTTCTCCCCATAAACGTATGATGAAAACAGGGGTATCAAGATGATCAATATCGGTATAATACTCATCGTAGTTGCCGCAGTACTGTTCATACTGGAAGTCGTGATCCCCGGTTTCTTCATCGGTGTCGTGGCCACCGCCTTCGGCCTTGCCGGTATAGTGGCCCTCATCTTTGGCGACGAGGTGCTCGCCTCGGGATGGATCGCATTGATTCTGATCGTGGGGGTCGGACTCGGAATGGTGGTCTCCATACTCTTCTACAAGAAGATCGGAAAGATCACTCCGCCCACCACAACAACCGGGGAATCGCTTATAGGAAAGGTGGGCATCGTGACCCGGGACACCGACCCGGAGATACCGACGAAGGGAAAGGTGCGGCTTGGAAGCGAGATCTGGTCGGCAGAGGCCGATACGGTTATCGAGAAGGGCACGAGGATAGTGGTCATCGATTGTATCGGCGTACATGTCAAGATAGAGAAGTTCGAGGACAAAAGGAAGGTGAAAAGGAAATGAGCGCAATGATATGGATCGTCCTGGCCGCGATCGTTACCATCACGATTGCCATAATCATGATGACCGGTCTCAAGATAATCCGTCCCTATCAGCAGGGACTCCTGGAAGTGCTGGGTGGTTTCAGAAGACGATTGAATCCGGGATTGAACTGGGTTCCTCCCCTGGTATCCCGCGTAATCAAACTGGACCTCAGGACACAGACGCTGGACGTGCCCAGGCAGGAGGTCATCACCAAGGACAACTCCCCCACGAACGTCGATGCCGTCATATATATCAAGGTCAGCGATGCCAAGAAGGCCTTCTACGAGATCCAGGACTACAAGCTCGGTACCATCTTCCTGGCACAGACCACGCTCAGGTCGGTCATTGGCGACATGGAACTGGACGAGGTTCTGTCCAACAGGGAGGTTATTAACGTCAAGCTCAGGGACATCCTCGACGAATCCACGGACCCCTGGGGGGTCAAGGTATCATCCGTGGAGATAAGGGAGGTGGATCCCTCCGCCACCGTGAAGAGGGCGATGGAGGAGCAGACCTCCGCAGAGAGGGAGAAGAGGGCGGCGATCCTCCGAGCGGAAGGACAGAAGAGGGCGGCGATACTGGGAGCCGAGGGGGAGCGGCAGTCGAAGATACTCTCCGCGGAGGGAATGAGGCAGTCGAAGATACTCATAGCGGAGGGTGAGAGGACGGCGAGGATCCTGGAGGCGCAGGGAGATGCCCAGAAGCTGCGCATCCTCTCCCTAGGCTCCGCCACGCTGGACCAGAAATCACTCACGGTGCTGTCCCTGGATGCAGTGAAGTCGATAGGTAACGGCAAGTCCACCAAGATAGTCCTGCCCTTCGAGATAAGCAAGCTCGTGGAGGGTGCCGCGGAGTATATCGGGAGCGGAAGAAAGATCGCCGAGCATCAGACCGCCAGCCTTGACGATCTCGAAGCGAGGATCGGCTCCGTGGAGAATGTGCTGGGAGAGATACCCTCCATCGAGGAGATAAAGAGCGAGAAGGTGGAGGTCGCCGCTGCCATGGACGAGGTCATGACGGTCAAAAAACTTTCTCCGGTACCTCCGTCATCAATGGTCAAGAGGGTCGTGAGAGGTCCGGTCTGACACAGTTGCCCCGCTATGCAAGCATACCGCGACCTGTTGCGGATGCATCCGGCAGGTTCGACAGAAGGATTACGGGAAGAATGAGCCGGGTATGACCACGGGGAGGTCTTGAACAGTCATATTCCCACTTCCACCAGGCGTATAGTCCACCGTTCCATATGTTATCACAATCAATAAGTAGTAGTAGATATGTATTGAATTATTGGACCCTCTTTAAGCGATCCAACGATTGAAAGTAGCCGACGAGCAGGAACGAAGAACACCCAACCACATATGAGGAGGTGAACGAATGGCTGAAGAACAGATGATATTCATAGGAAAGAAACCAACGAATAACTATGTTCTCGCGGTTGTGACCGAATTCAACCAGGATACGGAGGGAGATCGGGTGGTGGTCATAAAGGCGAGAGGCAGACTGACGGCGAAGGCCATCGACGTAGCTGAGATCGTGAAGAACAGATTCGTGAAAGGGGTGGTCATAGAGAAGATGCTTACGGATACCGAGACCCTGTCCTCCAAGGATGGCAGGGAGGTTCAGGTCTCCTCCCTGGAGATCACACTGAGAAAGGAAATTGGCCACTAGTTATAATTGGACAGCAACATCTATATATGGGCCTTTCCGATTCCGCGTCGAATCCGGTACAGTACTTTTTATGCGGGTGTGGTGTAGCCTGGTATCACTTAAGCTTGCCAAGCTTATAACTCGGGTTCAAATCCCGGCACCCGCACTTATTTTGACCGCAGGGAAAAATTTGGGCGGGAGCAGGGTAATCTGTGATTGACCGTAGCGCAGCGTGCACCCGCACCTTTTTTGACCCACGGGAGGAAAATGTGAGGGGGTCTGCGTAGCGCAGCGCGCACCCGCATTTTTTCCATGCATAAAACCTATTTTTTCACCTCAACATTAAAATGCACCTAGTTCATTTCTCATAAGGATGGAGATACCTTCTTCGGCCGAGAAACAGCTTCGTGGTAAAAAACTGCTCAAGGCCCGGATCGTGGCGGGCGTCATAGCACTGGGACTGCTGATCACGGGCGTCGTGCTGGGCGGCTACGGCTACAACCAGCGCATTTCTTCGGCTGTTTGTCTTGCCTGCATAGGGCTAAATCCCGTCAGTAATATGGAATTCCAGTTCGAGACGGCAAACGGAGCAGAACATCCCGAATGGGTTCTCGAACCTCTTCGGGATGGTCCCGTTCTGGTCGAGTTCACCCAGTCAAAAGGATGTCCATCCTGTGACAAGATGAAACCGATCATCGAGGACCTGAAGGATGAATATGACAAACGGGTGGAATTCATAATAATCGATCAGTATATTGACGATCCGAAGATGGATGCGTTTCCGACATATGATATTATGGGTTTGCAGGGCTTTCCCACCTTTATCATAATAACGCTTTTTCACGACGGTGGTGAGATCAAACCCTATTTTGGGGAGTACAGTGGTTTCGTGCCCAAGGCAGATCTCGTCGATACGCTGGATTATGCCCTGGCGGAGCACCTCCACCACAAGTACCACTACGAAGGGTAGGCGATATTATGAATTCCACCCTCGAGCGTCTTGGATGGAATGACCGTTTCGATTCGTTTTTTCAACAGTACGCGCAAGCCGATCTAATTCCGGGAAGGATCGCAAGGGTCGATCGCAAGAGCTTTCTCGTTATAACCGTGGAGGAGACTCTCAATGCAGCGCTGTCCGGGAAGTTCCAGGGCTCTGCACGCAGGAGTTCCGAGTATCCAGCGGTGGGAGACTGGGTGGCCTGTGAGCGCCTGGAGGATACGGGAAGGTTCCTCATCCGTGATGTCCTTCCGAGGATCACCTCGTTCTCCCGCAAGACTGCGGGCGACAGGACGCAGGAACAGGTCCTTGCCGCCAACGTGGATATCCTGTTCGTGGTGACCAGCTTCAACGAGGATTTCAACCTGTCTCGCCTGGAGAGGTATCTGACACTGGTTAACTCCCGCGCAATACGTCCCGTAATCGTAATCAACAAGGCGGACCTCACCGCGGAGGGCGAGCGATACCTGGGGGAGGTCAGGGATATCGCCCCCGGCGTTCCCGTCCATGCGGTCTCCGCCCTAACGGGAGACATATCGCAAATTACGGGGTATCTGGAGGAGGGGGTCACGGTGGCCTTCATAGGTTCCTCCGGTGTGGGAAAATCCTCCATCATAAACGCCATCATGGGCATAGAGAGGCAGCCAACGGGAGATATCCGGGAGTCGGACGGCCGGGGAAGGCACGTTACGGCGAACCGGGAGCTCATCGTCGTTCCGGGTGGAGGAATCGTCATCGACAATCCCGGGATCCGGGAATTGCAGCTGTGGGCGGACGAGGACAGCCTGGCCGACGCGTTCCGGGACATCGAGGAGCTGGCGGAGGGGTGCCGTTTTCGGGACTGCGCCCATTCCAGCGAGCCGGGCTGCGCCGTGAAGGACGCTGTGGAGAAAGGCCGTCTCGGAAGAAGAAGGTACCGCAATTACCTGAAGCTCAGACGGGAACTGCAGTATCTCGCGGAGAGGCAGGAGACAAGCGCAGCCCGTGTGGAAAGGAAGAGATGGAAGCACATCCGGAAGTACGGAAAGCATCTCCGGAGGGAGAAGGGCAGGGAATGAAATGGGCAGGATGGTTAAGGACGGGGTGCGGAGTGGGGATCCCGGAGCGGGCGGCTCCCTATAAGTGGTATGCACTGGAACGGGCCGTGCCGGGCCGCTTGGTCAGACCAGCTTTTTGAGTTCGTCCATCTGTTCGTCGTAGAAACCCATGACGAGCTGCACGGCAGCGTAGAACTCAGAGAAGTCCAGATCCTTCAGCAGGCGATCGTGTCCGACGAATATGGCGCCCTTCTCATCGATGCCCCATTTTGCCAGGAGCGAGGTGTTGTTGAGGCGAAGCAGGTGCTTGTACAGTTTCTCCATATCCCCCCCGGACATCTTGAGCCCCTTGCTCCTGATGGTTATGGTGGAGCGCTTGATGAATATGTACAGATCGACAATCTTCCTCTCCCCCGGTATGGTGACGAGGAAACCGTTGTCGTACTCAGTGACCTTGTTGTAATCCGCCTTCTTGAGGAATTTTCTTATCTTGTTTATATCGGACATTTGACTACCCCCTGGTCCACTATCACATCTTATTTCGGAACGGGCTGGACCCGTCCGGACCTTTGCGAATAGTGTTATTGTATTAATATATTGTCAATGGTGCTAATTACTGTGATATGGGGGGCTTTTTATCAAAGCAAGGTGGGTGATGGATCCCAGTAGGATATTGGCTATTGTAATCAAACGATTTATATGATGAAGCAAAGGAATCCTTGCTAACACCTGATTCGATGAGCAATCTGCAAATGTTTGAAAGATTTCTTGTGAGATACTGATGATATTAAGAAAGAATCACCTATTACCGCGGTATCGCAGAAAGTACTTCCCAGGCAACGTTCACCTTCTGCATAAAGAACGTGGCCTTGTCCTTGTCCGATTGCCATTTGTCCGGATGATACATCATGATTATCTGCTTGCGGGCTTTGCCAATATCTGATTTAGATGAGACCGGTCCGATGCGGATTTCCGATCCCTTCTTGGCTAAAAGCATGTTGTAGAGGTGATAGGAGCCCTGAACCGTATTTACGTCAGTGGTAGTTATTACATTTGGTATCTCTTTTTCTTGAGGTTCCGAAGTAAGAATATCACCGGTGTATTTTGGGGGGCTGTACTCGTCATCATCATCGTCTTCAAACACAACCTGATTGGAATCATTACCTGATGCTTTTTCCTCATTATCGTTTCCATAGGAACTGAATTGATCGGATGAGTAGACCAGCTCGCATGTTGGGCACTCTCCAACTCTTGCGATACACGAAGGATGAAATATCTTTCCACAGCCACATTGATGGGCGCGATCACCTTTTTTGATATGTCCAAAGCAAATCTGGCAAGTAAGAGAGGAATAAACTCGATAGGTTCTAGCGGCATTGTTAGCAGTATTATCGACGTTACTGTCAGCATCATCCATCGGAATATCCACCGAATTGTTCCCCTTCGTTCTAGAGAATCCCTGCTCATTATTCATATGAGAATAAATGACACCACATATAGGACAGTCTCCTTTTCGGATAATGCATTCAGGGTGATATCGCTTCTTACAATGACATGTTATCATCAAATCGCCAATAGCAATATTTCCGTTGCACATGTCACAGGCAAATGTTGTTATTGCAGGGCTAATGTCAATTGATATTCCTAGTGGCTTCTGCATTCCAGCTGGCGGGTGCTCGATTTGATTTATGCCGAATTGAGATCGATTTCCCATTCGTTCGTCCCCGGTAGCAATGCCACCGGTTTCGTTCTCCTTGACATACCCTTTACGATTAACAATAAGAATAAACGCAATAACGACAATAGATATCAGGACGATTATCGAAATAATTACATAAAGCCACCCCCCCAGTCCACCATCCGGTCCACTCGAAGGAGTGATGTGCTCCTCAATGATGATCCCCGTTAGTAACTTCTTTACGTCCGTACCTCCCTTTCCATCCACCGCCTTTACCCAGACCGAGTAATTTCCAGTGACCTTGAACGCGTAGATGATATTCGTTCCGGATAGGGAGGATTGCCAGGACTCATTGAAGACCGCATCCCCACTGGGATCTGGTCTAATGAACCAATCGAACATCACGGTATCCTCATCGATGTCTGTGATATCGCCTGTTACAACGGGAGCATTGCTGTAACTATGATTCAAAGAGAAGTAATACTTCGATATCTTTTTATCGACTAATGTCTTCGTAACCTTGATATCCATTGTTGAAAAGTCCGGATCATCGTTCACCTCTTTTACATTAAAGGTGATGTTCCTATAAACGACATCCGTTCCGTCCGAGAGACTGATCTTCACCATCGCAAATCCGTGGAAATTCACCTTTGCTTGGAAAGTTAGATTGGCATAATTATAACCGACCACCTCGATCTCTGCCTTGCTGTGGTTCTTCCTCTCTTCTACTTGTACCGTGAAATCGGCAACGTGGTGGAGTAAATCCGGGTCTTCAAATGTAACATTTATGACCACTTCCTCGTCCTCATCGATGTCAAATAAGAGATCCCCCGCCATCCCCTCCTTTCCAATCGTTTCGCCTATCTTCATCTCACCGAAAGCGGGTGCATCGTTGATGTTCTTTATGGATAGTGTTATGTTCTTGTACACCATAATGGGTGATTTTATAGTAGAA